>JAHDGV010000066.1:1455-11361 GCA_020631655.1 Chloroflexota bacterium
TTACCCAGCGGTATCCCCACACATTCACGTCGTCAAACGTATATCCTCTGTCAAATTGATTATTGCTCATGATGCCTCTTTTTCTCTTTGTTTAGCGGGCTGATTTATCTATGTTTAAACAGCCTATATCTTGATGATATAGGCATTCCGTTTCTTGATCGTTTCCAGATGTGATTGAGGTGTTAGCAAGGGCGATAGGGCACGACACGGGCAAATTGTATCTGTTTTACACCGTGTGTAAACCTAAACGGCCGAGCTTTCATCGCTTTTCCAGAATCCGCAAAAGTATCCACAGATGACACAGATTTCACCGATTGAAAACCAATTCTGTGTAATCCGGCTAATCTGTGGATAAGTTTTTAAGAAAGAATGACTTTGGAAAACCTTGGCCGAGGTTTAGCTGGCCGAAACGCTGTGGAAGCGGTAGTTGACTAAAATTATTTTTAAGATGTAATTTAGAGTTGTGATTTGTGTGAATCAAAAAATTTAGGGATATGCGATGACGGATCAAAAAATATTTTTGAGAATGAATACAGGGGTGCATACTGCAAGTATGGGTGGATTCCTTGTGGCAAACGACGGGAGCTATTTTGTTAGCATGAGCAACGACCGCACTATCCGGGTGTGGGACTCGATTTCTCAGCGAGAAGTTCGGCAGTTTCGGGGTCATATTGGCCACGGGAACGATGGGGCATTGGGGGCGATTGGGCTTTCGCCAGACAATAAATATTTACTCTCGGCCGCACATTCAGCCCAAGAGCCCCACACCAACCAGAGATTGCGCATCTATGATTTTGAGTCTGGCGATCTGCTCCGCTCTTTGGGGGATTGGGGGATAATAACGGGTCTTGATTTTTCGGCCGATCAGCGTTTTTTGATCATTACGCGCCATCCCAATATCAACGCCGAAGTTTATGATGCTCAAAAATTCCTCACGACCTTTGACCGAGAAAAATCACTCATCGCCACAATCGACTGCGGAGATCAGGAATGGGGTTTGCCGATGCAATTCACTATATCAGAAGCAGAGGGAAAGATCCGAATTGCCACAACCTATTGGGAATTGGTCAAGCATCAGAACAGTTTCAAAATTCATGAGTTTGACACGCAGACGTTCGAGTCTCGATTGATTAAGCACATCGAGTCTCGCGGCCGTCGGCCGACGATGCTAAGCTGTAATCATGAGCACGTTGCTTTTCAATACAACGAAGACAAATGGATAACCGTGGTCGATTGGGACGGAAGCACAATAACTGAATTTGAGGCAGATTCTCACCCATATGCGCTCCGGTATTCACCCGATGGCACGATGTTGTTATCCGGGTATAGAGGGGAAAATGGAGCGTGTACTGTCTATGCGGCCGACGATGATTATCGGCCGGTCACCCAGTTTATGGGGCATAAATCATCCGCACCGGGCACCGCATTTTTGAACAACCGCACCGTTGTGACCGGCGGGGGAGACGACAATGAGATTTTTATTTGGACACCGCAAACGGGTGAACTGCGGGGCAAAATTGAAGGACGTGGTGAAGCGGTTTTTGCTGTGGGGCGTCAGGGCAATCTGATCGGATTTGGCAACACCCAAAACAGTGTTCCGCTAAAAAACAACTATGCGCCGCTTGAGCGGGTAATTGATCTAGCCAACTTTGATATTTTTGACATCAATGATTTGATCGATGTTGATTTTAAACGAATTGAGCCATCGCATAACGGCTTAACAATTAGGCTGGCCGATGCTCATATCTGGATTAATGATGTGAGGGTAACAAGCAATCTTGAAGCTACTCATCCTGATGTAAACAAAAAGCTCCTAGAAAACGGTGAGTTTTACGGGGATTGGTTTGGTGCACAGTCCTTTGGTTTTACCGAGGATGGGATCGCTCTGCTTGGTGCACATTATGGCCCGATATTTGCCGTTCACGTTGATGAGAGCAAGGGGCTTTCTGGCATTACCTTTGTGGCTCATTTGCGCGGCCACTCTAGCCCTGTTTGGGATATGGTTGTTCAAGGGAATCGGCTGGTAACCTGTGGTGCAGATCAAGTATTGCGCATTTGGAATTTAGATGAAATTCCGCGTCCGAAAAATGAGGAAGAGATTCTTGAATTGAAAAAATTCCGAGCGGGGGAGGCAAAGCCGATTGATCCCATTTTGAATTTGTTTTTTACAAATGACAACCAGTGGATCGTCTGGTCAAAGAGCGGTTTTTATGATGCCAGCTTGCATGGAGACGAATTGATCGGATTCCATGTGAGTCATGGGGAAGATAAAACGGCCGACTTTTATTTAAGCGATCGCTTTGCTCACACCCTTTATCGGCCGGATGTGATCCGCGAAATCATCGAGTGTGGCAGTGAAGAGCAGGCTTTGAAAAAATTTGGACTGGCCGATGTTGATATTGCAGATATTTTGCCCCCTACAATTTCGTATGAAGGTAAGTTAACCCAGTCTGTTGATCAACCCACGATCCCTCTTTCATTTCAGGTTCGCCATCCACAAGACCAACCCCTGTCTCGGGTGATGATCCTAATCAACGAGATACCGGTTTGGGAATGGGAGGCGGATAATCCCGGAGATGTGAATGCACATGACGATGAAGTGTTTTTTAATGTTCCAGACTTGCTCTTGGTCCCCGGCAAAAACTCAATCCAAATCACAGCTCAAACAAAACTATCCCGAAGCAATCCGCTAAACTTAGAGGTGTTTTCAACCGTAGATGAGACTGATGCAGGCAGTCGCGGTAGTCAAGACAAATCGGACAAAAATTTAGTCCGGATCAAGCCAAATCTATATTTATTGGCAATCGGGGTATCAAAATATAAGCATGGGGAAGACAAGGTTAAAGGCAAAGCGGCCAAGCCGGGCGTTTTGTATAACCTAAACTTCTGCGACAAAGATGCTCTGGCGGTTGATGCGCTGTTTAAGGGGCTGGAAGGGAGCGGCTTTTCAAAGGTTGACACAACTGTCTTAACCAACGAACAAGCGACCAAAAAGAATATTGAAAAAGCGGTTAAAGATCTTGGGCAAAAAATTGAGGCTCGCTCAAGACAAAAACGGTCAAAGAAGTGGATCTCGCGTGATGTGGCTGTGGTGTTTATGGCCGGTCATGGGGTTCAAAGTGAGAATGTGTTCTACTTCCTCAATCACGACGTAGATCCTAAAAAGATCGATTCAACGGCCGTACAAATGCTAGAGATCGGTGAAACGATCAACAAGTTTAGGTCAGAGGTGATTATGCTGACCGATGCCTGTCACTCTGGTCAAATTGGGGAAAACTTGAATAATCGAGAACTAACAAAATCGTGGAAAGAAATTAGCGGCCGAGCACAGGTGATATTCAATGCAACCACGGCCGATAATATCTCCGTTGAGCATCAAGCGTGGGGACACGGGGCTTTTACCAAGAGTATTATCGATGTTGTTAGCGAAGAACGGGACCGCTGGCTCTTGCAATTCTTCCCTGATGTATCGAATCAGGTTAGGGAGATTACGACGCAGGTTGATAAGAAGACCAAAAAGGTGAAGTGGCGGCAAAAGCCAACGCTAACTATCTTGGGTGTGATGGAAGACTTTAGATTGAAACGACACCGATCAAAAAAATAGGAATTTTAAAGTGGAAGAGGTTTTAAATGAGTGACGCAAAATTTTCGGGAGACACAGGCGGCCGAGTCATGATCATGGGGATTGTTTATCTCATGCTCTATCGGCTGTCGATTATTGCCACAGGCGCCTTGAGCATTTACTTGGGATACCGGCTGTTTTTAAGCGGCCTGTTCCCTTATGCCATTGAAGGCACTGAGTTTAATGCAGAGATTTTGGGCAATACGTTTACCCTGCGCAACGCGGCTCCCGGCATCTTTTTTGCACTGTTTGGTGTGCTTGTTATCGCCATCATGATATTAAGAAGCCCGCCTGAGGTTGGCTTTTCAACCGGTGGCACCATAAAAGATGGGGAAACGGGGGATCAATTAGACTTTAACGCGCGGGGGTATGTAGAAACGGCCGAGGAGCTAAGCGACGACGTAGAACTAGACGACGACCCAGATTAAGGATTTGAGAATCATCCGCGCTAATCCGTTGTATCCGCGGCCCAAAATTTGCGTCTTGAATCTTTTAACACAAACGCATTTGAGCTAATAAACTATTTAAAAGGGTTTTTCTCTTCGCAGAAAAGCCCTTTTTTATTTCTCAACGCCCGCAAGACGGTCACAGAAACGAAATGGAAACGATCCATTGTTAACCTGTTTACAGTAGTCAAATAAACAAGACAGTGTGACTACATTGTGAAAGTGGGCGATTGTGTTTCTGTGCCGAGCAGTCAAAAGAATCACAAGCCTTATGCCAATTCGTTCTAACAATAAAGGAGACAAAATTATGAACACAACAGGCAGAAATTACTGGGTAACGTTGAGAGTCGTTCTAGGGCTAATCTTTCTCTATGCAGGGCTCAATAGCTTATTTGGATTTACGGGTGAAGGTCCAGGTTGGTTAAATGGGGGTGGATCACCAACTTTTGGTTATCTAAATTTTGCAACCTATGGACCATTTGCTGGATTCTTCCAATCGCTGGCCGGAAATCCCGTTGTCGACGTGTTGCACGTTGGAGGGCAAATTCTAATCGGCCTATCGTTGCTACTTGGCATTGGTCTGCGGATCGCCGGAATCGCAGGTGCATTACAAATGATGTTGATCTATTTCTCTGCATTCCCGCCACCCCATAACCCGATTTTGGATGAGCATTTGGTTTATGCGATTGTTCTGATCGGAATTTCAGTTATCCGGCCGGGTGAAGTTCTTGGTCTGGGCAAAGCATGGTCCGAGACTGAACTTGTACAAAACTATCCCATCTTGCAATAGTGCAAGTCTGAGTAGGGCAAAGCTGAGTGATTGGGCGATTTACTGCCCGAGTTGTTTGTTCAGTTTTGTCCCTTCTCGTTGAACGAGAGACCTTGTGAGTTGTTTGTTGCTCACAGTCAGCCGGTGGTGCAGAAATGTGCCACCGGTTTCTTTGTTTTTAGGACAGGTGCTCGCCAACGTTTTTCAAAGTTGTATAGCCTTAAAAATTAAACTTACAGATTAGCTGGATTACGCAGAATTATTTTGTAATCTGTAAAATTTGTGCCATCTGTTGATGTGCAAGTGTGCTGTTGAAAATTTTAAAAGTGGTATGTTGTTTGATTGGATGTCTGCTAAATCCCTTGTATACTATTTTCATGGTCGTAACACACAGCAAATCTCTTTATCTCTCTGGAATCTTTCTCATTGCCCTGCTGCTACTTGGAACCGGATGTACCCGAATGCTTACCGGCGAACCGGCTCCCACACCCATTCCAATTACGGGTCAGAACTCCCAACTGCCTTTACAAGGTCAAGGGGTATTAGCTTGTAATCAAGAATGCGCGGATCAGGCCCAATGTGGCACCAATGCGGAGCTAGGGCAGGTTGTGCTTTTAAGTTCACAGGAGCCCAGATTAGACGGACATGATTTGCTGGCGGGCAACAACTTCTTAGTCAATATTTTGCAGTTCCAAGAACTCCCCGTGGTCCGGCCGGGCATCGAAGGTAGCCAATCCCTACGTTTCTACAATGTGCTAATCGAAGATGATAGCCAAAACCCCGGCCGAGGCGCCGCATGGGTTGCAGGCTGGTGTATTCAGGCACCTTAAACTACAATATACTCTTGACTTACACATTGTTGTACCGTCCTACAATGGGATAGCACAGTACACGACTTACATATCTATCGAGGGGGTTAACAGTTTATTCTTACGATTCTGCGCTCATTTTTGAAATGTAAAGCACCCCTAAAACAGGTGTGAATTCAACGTTAAATAAGCACAATCGTTAGTACTGGTCGCCTATGCTTATTAAGCAGGTTACAGAAGAAATTCTCAAAACTGCTTTTTGCTTGCGCACTTGTGCGTAAACGATCAATTGGCGAATACGAATCAAGCTAGGATTCCACACTAAAGCAAGCACACCACTTTAATCTTTAAAAGCACACTCAAATCGCTTTAACCACAAGATTAAATTTCATCGTACACCATGCAAAATGGTGGTCGAATCACACCAGTGGCTGATTGATCGTTACAGATAGTGTTATGACCAGACGAAAACAATACTTGGATGAGGAATCTACAGGCCAAGTACCTGCGATTAGATTATTAATTAGGATATTATGGGTGGGCGCAATCGGTGTAATCTCTTGGATGATTACAGATTGGCTACTTTACGACCCCGGCCATATCGGCATTGATACGATTTATCAAAACGGTATCTCACGCGATACACCAGAGATCGTGGTAGTGCTGATTGTGACTCTTATCTGCTTTTTTGTGATCAACCTTATGATCTGGATGGGTTATTTCTGGGCGGTGCCTTCCGGCCGCCGACGACCCAATCGTGCCTCACTCTACAGCCGCGACCCGCATTACAATTAATCGGTTTTATCACTGATTGGGGGAAGCGGCTGTGCTAAAATAAGGGAATGGCAGAAGAAATAAAAGGAACAAAAAAAGGGGACTGGCCGGTTGAAATTAGGCGGAGCCGTAAACGACGCAAAACGGTTAATGCACAAATAAAAGATGGGGTGCTGGTTGTACAGGCTCCGGCCGCCATGAGCGACCGTGACTTAGAGCCAATTATCGCCAAACTGCGTAAACGATTAGAAGCAAAACTTGTTGTTACCCCCCAAACCAACGCGGAGTTAGAAAAACGAGCCAAACAGCTAAACAAAAAATATTTTAACGGCCGTCTACAGTGGGAAGAGCTGAAATACGTGACCAATCAAAATAAACGGTACGGTAGCTGTTCCCCCACTCAACGGAAAATCAGGCTAAATCACCGCCTTGCATCGATGCCGGAATTTGTGCGCGACTACGTGATTGTGCATGAGCTGGCCCATTTAGAGCAGGCGAATCACGGCCCAAAATTTTGGGAGCTTGTTTACAACTACCCCTTAACTGAACGAGCCCGTGGTTACCTCATGGCCGTTGACATGGAAGAAATTTCTGGGGAGTGATAGGTGTTGTTTAGGCGAGATATTTCAGAATTATTACGGCCGGGTATAACCCAGCGGCCGGGGTAAGAAATATCGGTTATTGATGGTCAATAGATCATAAAGAACAAACAACAACTTTTTCATTCTTCTCCTCCTTACTAAAAAAGCGCACCCTAAAAAGTGCGCTTTTTTTATTTGGGAACAAACAGCGAGCCTGTGGCGTTCTATTTCCAAGCCCAAGATGGGTTGCAACTTGAAATTCGATAGCTGTCTGATGAGCTAGACAGCTGTGATGGAGATAGAACCATGCATTCAAAAACAATACTAAGCCTGTTAATTCTTTTTTTTACCCTAACCCTTTGGCAACCGGCCTTGGCTCAAGACGACGATGATCGGTTTGTTCCCCCGCCAGACGGCCAGGTTATTTTGCCCGCATGGGGGATGGATGGGTTAAAAATCGAGTATCAACGGGTGAATGTAGAAATCGAGAATCAGATTGCTACAACCCGAATCGATCAGCTGTTTGTCAATCAAACAGGGGATTGGCTTGAGGGGATGTACTTGTTTCCATTACCGGCCGGAGCCACCGTTACTGAACTAACGATGTGGGTCGATGGGATCGCCATCGAATCAAAAATTTTGCGCAAAGAAGAGGCGCGCGCCATCTACGACGCGATTGTGCGCCAGATGCGTGACCCGGCATTGCTAGAATATGTAGGGCAAGAAGCGATTCAGGCCAATGTGTTCCCCATCCCTGCAAGGGCTGAGCGCCGGATTGAAATTGAGTATCAGCAGGTCTTACCGGCCGACGGTGGGCTGATCCACTACGTTTACCCGCAATCAACCCATCTGTACACCAATCTGCCGTTAGATGAGCAATCAATCCGCGTAGAAATCGGGTCGCGCGATGCGATCCGCTCGCTCTACTCGCCCAGCCATCCTGTGGCTGACGTGCGTGATGGGGATTTTCGGGCCGTTGTTGGTTTTGAAGAGAGCGATGTACAAGCGGACACTGACTTTGAGCTTTACTATGGGGTTTCGCCTGAAAACATCGGCTTAAACCTGATTAGTTACAAAGAGCGGGGTGAAGACGGCTACTTTATGTTGTTGGCTGCTCCCTCCGTAAATATCGACCCCGATCAGGTTGTTGCCCGTGACATTATTTTGGTGATGGATACCAGCGGTAGCATGAAAGGTGAGAAGATGGAGCAAGCGAAGAATGCGGCCCGCTATTTGGTTAACAACCTGAATTCGGTTGATCGTTTTAACATTGTGGCCTTCAGCACCGGCGTGCGCACGTTTAGTCCAGAGCTGGCCCCGGCCGGTGATTCGCCTGAAGTTGAGCAGTTTATCAACAGCCTAGAAGCTGTGGGTGGGACTAATATTAGCCAATCCCTGATTCAGGCGGCCGAGCTGGTTGATCCACAACGGCCAGCGACGATCATTTTTATGACCGATGGTTTGCCAACCGAAGGGGTGTGGGAAACGCAACCATTGCTCGAGGCGGTGAACGCAGTAATTCCTGCTAACGCCCAGTTGTTTACCTTCGGCATCGGCAACGATGTGGACACACTGCTCCTAGACACGTTGAGTAGCACCCATCGTGGTACAACGGGATACGTACGCGAAAACGAACGAATCGATGAAGAGATGACCGCCTTTTTTACCAAGATCAGCACCCCTGTCTTGGCGAACCTAGAGCTTGATTTTGACGGGATTATCGTCGAGCAAATGTATCCGGCCGAATTGCCCGATCTGTTTGCGGGGACGCAACTTGTGCTTGTCGGCCGGTATCGCAACCCCGGCCCGGCCCGCATCACCTTAACGGGCGATCTAAACGGTGAAACCCAAACCTTTGAGTACGCAGACAACATCTTCCGTGAATCGGGCGGTGATGATTTTATCCCTCGGTTGTGGGCCACTCGCACCATTGGCAACTTGCTGACGCAAATTCGCGTTCAGGGTGAAAAGCAAGAACTGGTTGATAGCGTGATCAATCTAAGCTTGCGCTACGGCATTATCACCCCGTACACCAGTTTCTTGATCGAGGAAGATGACATTTTGCGCCAAGGTGGCACTGTGCCACAGCCGCAACCGATGCCACTGCCCGAGGTTGATGAAGAGATGGAAGAAGAGGCGATGTTCGATGACGCCAGAGGGGTGGTTGAAGAAATCCGTGAAGTTGTGACTGAGATCATCGTGGAGCGTGAAGTCGAAGTTGTCGGTGAAGCCGCGGTTGAAGAGGCGGAAGAGGTTGCCGAAATGTCTGACGCAATAATTGCACCAACCCAACCGGCTAGCTCACCCTCATCTAATCAGACTGGTGAGTTGGTGCAGGCTCCGATGAAACATGTGGGTAGTAAAACGTTTGTTTTGCAGGGCGGCCGCTGGATTGATACTGAGTACTCGGCCGACCTACCGCTTGAGCAAGTTGGGTTTGCCAATAGCAATTACTTTGGCTTGATCGAACAGGACGGGATTTTTGCTGACTACTTTGCATTGGGTGAGTTCGTTACGGTTGTTTACAACGGTGTGGCATATGCCGTTGTCCCGGCCCTTGATGATGTACCCAACATTGAGCCTATCAGCATCGAAGATGTTGCACCGGTGAATGACAATGAGTCAAGTGAACCTGTTCAGTTTGAAGGTGAGGTGCCGATGGTGTCTGCGGCCGATGGCTCTGTGGCAGATGAACCCGTGGTGACAGATTCTCCCCCGACAAGCCAGGCGTTTTTGTACGTTAGCTTGGCCGGACTTCTGCTGCTGATAGGCGGTTTGGTTTTTAGTCGATTGCGACGTGGGTAATAAATAAACCCTCACCCCAACCCTCTCCCAAATTTGGGAGAGGGAGCTAGTCTTTTCTCTTGGGATGTATTTTCGGCACGCAAGCAACTAAAAAAGCTTC
>JAHDGV010000066.1:11461-20034 GCA_020631655.1 Chloroflexota bacterium
GCTAGTCTTTTCTCTTGGGATGTATTTTCGGCACGCAAGCAACTAAAAAAGCTTCTCCCCTCGGGGAGAAGTCACCCCGAAAGGGGTGGATGAGGGGGAAATGGTGGTGATTTAACCGAGCAACTTTATATCAGTATTAATCAATAAAACCCGATGCCGTTTTTATTGAGGGTTGTCTAGCTGGAGGACGGCCGAAATAGTAGAAACCAATCCAGCGCTTCATCTCTGGAAAGGTCTGCATAAAAGCCAAGTTTTTTGAGCAGGTTGATTGATCGGCCGTTTTCAGGCTCAACCTCCGCCTCGATAATCACAAGCCCCATTTCTGTAAACCCAAAGCTGATAATTTTTTCCAAGGCCTCTTGCATTACCCCTTGTCCCCAATAGGCCGGGGATAGATCGTAACCGATCTCGGCCGTGTTTGTCTCCCCTTTGCGCCAGCGGTGATAGCCGCACGTTCCGATTAGCACGCCCGTGTTTTTGTCAAAAATCCCCCATCTGCACCCACTGTCGTTAAAGTGGAATTCAATAATATCGGCCGCCTCTGATTCCCTTTTTAGCGGATCAATATCCATGTACTCCGTAATTTGTGGATCAGAAAAAAGAGCAAACAGCCCGGCCGTGTCATCCAGCGTGATTTCACGCAAGGTTAAACGCTTGGTTTCAAACTCTGGGAAATCGAAATTGGTATCCATGGGGTGCATTGGCTAAATAAAAAGCCCAATCAGATTTTAAAACCTGATTGGGCCGGTTGGTTAACTCTTGGATTTGATCGTTTCGATCAGTGCCTTGATGTCATCTTGTGTAAACACATACTGCTCGTTGCAGTAATTACAGTCGGTAATTACCTCTTCGTGCGTTTGTAGCATCGCTTGTAATTCAGCGACACCTAAGCTGACCAAAGCTGATTCGCTTCGCTCGCGGCTACAGCCACAGTGGAAGAACAGCCACCGTTTTTCGAGTGTTTGAGAATCGGTGCCTTCAAACAGCAGGTCTGCGATCTGCTCTAAAACGATGTCTGAATTCTCTTCCCATTTTTGCGCTAACAGCTCACCAAAAGGTGGTAGCTCTTGCAAGCGGTCTTCGAGCTTGTCGAGCACGGCCGGATCTGCACCGGGCAGCGCTTGAACCAGCAAACCACCCGATAACTTGATCATACCGCTATCTTCAATAGGGACCGTTTCGATGGCCACAATTGATCGGGTTTGCTCAGATGTTTCGAGATAATGGGCTATATCGTCACTAATCGAGCCTTTGCGGTCAACCACACTCTCAATCAGATCTTTTAACCCCACATCTTTTACAACTTTAAACAACCCTTGTGCGCCTAAAATTTCGATCGGGCCAGCCGCTTCCGCTTCGGGATGTGGCGTGTGCCCTCGAACCAAACCGTGGCTGGTTGATTCGGTCATCATCATTTTCATCGGCCCTTTGCCCTCAAACCGCAGTGCCACACGCTGTTTCATTTTCAACAATGATCCCAACATGGCGGCCGCCGTGATCCCATCTGCTAAAACAGGGGTAGCATCGGCCGAGGTTCTTTGGCGACGGCAGGCCTCACGGGTAATTTGTGTTGTCAGCAGCAGGACGGCTCTAAAACCAGATTCCTGCGCTATAATTCGTAGTACGTAATCGTCCATATGATTGCCCAAGGACTTTCGCAGTTGCTGAACACGCATAAAGCGAAAGTCATGGTATATAAAACTGGAACGGGTAATTCGTTTTCCAGCGAGCTATTTAAAACAGTGGTGCAAATTGCTTTAACGCAACTACCTTTGATCCCTGCAAACTGTGCAAGGTTGCACCAGGACGCCAAATTGTAACGCTGAAAAGCGTAAAATCTGGCAAAAAAGACACAATTCCGATACATTCTGCAAAAACAAGAGGAAAACACCCGTGAAAGCAGACAACGTTAATCTACAAGGCATCTTAAATTCACCCAATCGGTATATTATTCCGATTTTTCAACGTTACTACTCTTGGGGTAAACGTGAGTGGAGCCAACTCTGGGACAATTTGATGGAGCTACAGTATGGAAGTCAAAATCCCGGAGAAGGGGATATTGAAACCCATTTTATGGGGGCACTGGTATTTGTCCCAGATCGTCGGCCGGAATATACGATGCCGACCTACCAAGTGATCGACGGTCAACAGCGGCTTATCACGATTTCTATCTTGATGTGTGCCCTGCGCAATACGGCGCGCGCGGCCGGGTTCGACGCACTTGCGGCCGAGATTAACGACACGCTTTTGGTGCATCCTTATAAATCAGACGACGAGAGATACCGAATCTTTCCTCGCCAGCGGGATCGTGAAGAATATTTAGCCATTGTTGAGCATCGGCCGTTTGGCAAAAATCGCAATAAGCTAACCGAAGCGTTGATTTGGTTTGTGCGCAGGCTAGAATCTTTGGCGACTGATGGTGAACTAACAGAATTAGAATTGCGCACGTTTTTTGACCAAACGCGGGTCGGACTCGATTTTGTCCACATCACTTTAGACGAAGAAAACCCCTATCGGATTTTCAAGAGCCTAAATTCTACCGGCATGAATTTGACCGAGGCGGACCTGATCCGCAACTTTATGCTCATGTCGGCCGGGACATCAACGACGGATCAGGATAAATTTGATGACAAATTTTGGCGTCCGCTCGAGGTACAGTTCGAAGAAGATGACGGCCAGCTCAATTCGCGCGACTTTTCAGTCTTTTTCCGGGATTTCTTAATGGCCTCCGGCCGATATATTCCACTGTCGTCAACTTTCTTCCATTTTGAAAAAACATATAGCGGCAACAAATTTGATCCTAGGCCGTTAACCAAAGAGCTAGACAGATGGGCCGGTTATTACAACACGATCCGCGGTTTGACCCCACACGATTCGAAGACGATAAATCGTGCGCTACATAAATTGCGTCGGCTAAACATTGCGGCCGCGTGGCCCCTGCTGATGCGTCTGCTTGATTTAGAGGCAAATGGAAACCTAAAGGCGAACGAATTTGAAAAAGCGGCCGAGCTGATCAATGCGTTTAATCGCCAAATGATTGAACAGGAAAGTACGGCCCGCAGTTTGGGGCGTTGGCTGTCTATCGCCTGCCGCCATCTGGGTGATAAACCGATCAAAAATCTAGACCTTTACTTTAAAGAGCGAGGCTATACGCCTTAACCAAAATGGTTATGCAATACGATTATGAGCACAATATTTTCCAAAATTATCAACAAAGAAATCCCATCAGATATGGTTTACCAAGATGAGATGGTAACCGCCTTCCGTGATATCAATCCGCAAGCGCCAACGCACATCCTAATCATCCCTAACAAGGAAATTCCTACGGTTAACGACATTGAGGCGGACGATGAAGCGATGATGGGGCGGATGTTCCACGTTGCAAAAAAGATCGCGGCCGAAGAAGGGATTGCTGAAGATGGTTTTCGGTTGATTGTGAACTGCAACAAACATGGAAACCAAGAAGTATTTCATCTCCACATGCATTTGGTTGGCGGGCGACAGCTCGGCCGTATGTTGCCCCGCTGAGAAGTAGGAAGTAAGAAGTGTTAAGTACAACGTGACACCCCATTCACTTTGTACTTTTTACTTACCACTTAATAGTTGAAAAAATTTCTCCCCTTTCTCTCTCTGCTTTTGTTTGCCTGCCAACTAGCGGGATTGGTTGAGCCTACACCAACACCACCCTCCTCATCTAATCCTATCCCGCCGATAGAATCGGCCGTTGATCTGCCTGCGATCTCAAACGAACCGTTGGCCGGTGTTGCGTCCCCACTACCTGCGGTACGGTATGCCCCGTTTGGGGTGGCTGAGCCTGTGTCTGTAAACATACCGGCCGTCATCCCTTTGATCGAACCGTCACCTGCTAAATTAACCGATATCGAACAGTACGGGTTGAGCTCAGATGAATTTGCACAGCTCGGCCGGGATGGTTATCTGGTTCGTTCAGACCGAGTTGGAACGATTCAAGACGTTTACGGCTCAGGTGGGCCGTTGATGCTAACGGTTGACATGGTTTTGCTCTCAACTGTGGCAACCCATCAGCAGGCGCTTGCCTCGGCTGCGGCTGAGTTTGGTCCCAAACACACCTACGATATGATTTCGGGCCTCATCATCCAAACCCAACAGCAGGTTGATGCGGCTGACTCGGTACTGGCGGAGCGGGCGGCCCTGAGGAATTTAGCCATCTTTACGCTGGCTGGCCGATTTTTTGATGAATCTTGGCCTGTTCCACCAGATGTTCAAGGGCTGGTTGAAACTGAACTCGCCTTATTTTCGGCCGAGGGAGACGTTAGCTCTCCGTTGCTAAATAAAACGGTTAACTACGCCGAAATTTGGGCTATAGCTGATCCCAGCACAAGAGCGCGCGCATGGCTCTTGTTGGCATCGCCAGAATTTGATTTTTCACAATTGCCCTCAGCCCAGCGGCTGGTGGCGGGCCAAATCGAACTCATGCTACAGATTTGGCAGTCTGAAGCTGTTCCGGCTTGGATGCAGCTTTACGATCTGCAACAGTATCAAAATGGATCAGGAGATTTGGCAATTGAAGATTGGCTGGCACTGGCTGAACTTGGATTAAGTGGGGATGATTTTTTGGCAACGGTCGAACAGTTCCCAGCCGGCCGATTCGACATTTTGCCCCGATCGGAGCCATTTCAACAGCAGGTGTTTGATCAGCTGGTGTTTAACCGGGTAGGTGTTCATGAATCCCCCGATGATGCGCCGGACACAGCGATTACAAACGAGGCGGGGACAGTTCGAGCCATCCCCCGTGTGATTGACCTTGCGGCCGCGTTTGGTTCTGCTCAAGCGTTGAGCCAATTAGAATCAGATGGAGAGTCTGGTTATGCAGGATGGGGCGCTCAAATGGCAGCCCTTCAAGCTAGATCGGAGGAGCCAAATGGTTGGCCAGCAACATACTCCCAAGATCTATTAAAATCGCTTCAGCCGTTAGCCGATCAGGTTCCCGCAAGCTATCCAACTTACATGCAAACGTTGAGCTGGAACGGTTTGGCGCAGTGGGAAAATCTAGTTTTGGCTTCCCTGTCACCATTAACATTTCAAAACAATTCGCTTGTGTTTGACCCGTCAGCGCAGATGATTGTTCTTGAACCTCGGCCGGAGATTTACGCCAATCTGGCGGCCCAAACACGGGTGTTGGCTGAAGGGCTGGCTGAACTGCAAATGCTCGATCAGCCCAACGCAGATCGGTTGTTGGCGCTGGAAAATGATCTGCTTGTCCTTAAAAATGTAGCTGAGAACGGATTAGCTGGAAATAGCTCAACGGCCGAAGAGGTTGAAACTGTTGCCCGCACGTTATCAAACGGAACTCGGGTTCAGCTCAGTTTTGGCTGGCAGATATACTCCGGGCCGCTAGGTGGCTTAACAGCACGAAACTCGGGTGTCATGCCCACGCTCTTTGTCGTATTTAATGGGGGAGATTTGATCGTTGTTCAAGGTGGTCGTCTCCAGACGCTCTTGATTGAGAATTAATTTAAGTTAGGGCGAAAGCGACGGACGATAAACCACAACAAAAAGCCAACGGGGCCAAGCATTAGGGTGAAAAACAAAATTGGACTACTCACCCACCATGGGGTTTCTGACTTGCGGGCCTCAAGAAATACCCACCGGCCGACAAACAGGTCAAATGCCAAAAAATGTGCCCAGCCAGTTGCCGCCCCGGCCGGATTGCCGAGCAAAAAGGCGATGCCGTCGGCCGTAGGATTCATTAACTGCGCCATTCCTTCGGCCGAGCCAACCCCACCGCCAAACAGCAGTAAGTAGACGTAAAAAATTGAGGGAAGCACTATCGGCCAATAGGTTTGCATGATACGCTCAGACCATGACCAAAAGGGCAATGCAATCATCAACAGCCAAAATGGTAGTATGACTAAGTTGCTGAGTGAAAAAATTGTTTCTAAATCCATCGATTTTCCTTTTTTCCTTTTCTTATGAATAATGAACCTAAAAAGTTAGATTGGATCGTTGCGGCCGGATTTGTGGTGTTTATTACAACTATGATTATCGCCGTCTTTAGCGAGAATCTGCGCTGGCTGGGTGCCGCCTTCCTGATTATGACCGTTGTAATCGGCTTTGGCCTGCTTAACAACATAAAAAATATGCAACCAGATTGGGGAGAGGATGGGGATGATGTTGAAATTTACGTGCCAGACGCACCCACATCCTTAAAAAAAGCGTCAGGGAAAAGCTCTACAAACCCCAACCAAAAGTGGGCCTACTGGAAAACAATCATCATGCTAGGTATATGTACGATTCTTTTCTTTGGGTTGGGGCTGTTCATCTTGTTTATCGATTCTCCCTTTTAGCTGTAAAAAAATCTCGAACACATCACAAATGGCTGGCTACGCACGTTTTGTTAGAAGCTTTGCCCCAATGCCAACCTTTGCCCCAGCCAAAGAACATTGGTTTGACTAGGAAGATAAGCCACCAATAGTTCCAGACGTTTGGGCTATCTGCATCTCCGCCAAAAAAGTTGACGGCCGAGATAATCAAAAGGATCGGAATCAGCGGCCACAGGTTGATATTGACCTGCGGCCGTTTTGATTTTTGCTTTTCCACAGTTGGATACTCAATCTGATTTTCTTCGTCTTTTAGACGTTTGATTTCTTTTTCAATTTCCATGAGATTTCTCCGAATATCGTAAATGAGCCAAGATGGGCTGATTTACGAACGATTGCTGGCTAAAACAAATCCTGCTAAACCAAATAAGATTGCAAAGAAAACCCCGGTAACGGTGAGGGTTAACGCACTCGGGTAGATGAGTGGCTCTGCTCTAAATGCCTGCCACGTCAGCAGGGCGATGATGCCTAAATACCCGATGGCCGCCAGATGGATCAAATTAATTTGCTGGCGCTCTGAGCGATTGCCAAATAGCCAAAGTACGGCCAATCCAACAATGGGTAGAATTTGTAACGCGTGGAGCCCTAAGAAATGGCCGATGCGTAAATCTCCGCCTTCGGTAGACCAACCGACACCAGGAAGGCCCTCTCCACCGTCTGGGGCACCAATTGTGTGAGCGCCCGATTCCGGCATACCACCGCCTGCTCTTGCAACTTCAAGCTGAGATTCGCGCGGTGATGTCATGGTGCCGCCAAGCCCAGAGCCAATGACGGTCAGAATCAGAGCCCATTTGAGCACGATGCCCCACGGCCGATTCTCGAATGATTGCCGCACCAAAAAAATAAACGCCAAGACACTAACGAGCCACAGTGCAAGGATGGAGGCCCCCATAATTGAGAAGATGGCGGTGTCGAGAACCGTGCTGACATTGAAGTGGCTACGGACCCCACGGAATGCTTGTACCGAGATCAAAGTTAGCTCAACTATCATCGCGACGGCTGTGACCCATGAAATGATTTTGACACCCAGCGGCCGATCTTTGATCATCGCCAAAATCCACATGAGCGACCCGGAGTAAAACACGGAGGAGACGGCGAACTTGGTCGGTTTCAGCCAAATCGGCTCACCCGTTAACGTGCGAGGGTCAACGACCATTCCCACAAGGTTTGCGATCAACAGTGCGGCCGAAAAGATAACGGTCCATCGTAGCGGGCCATTTTCGTTCCAGCCCTTTGTCCAAAAGTTTTCAACATTGTGTTGAGTTGTATTAAAAGATAATGTGCTCATCATGACCTCCTGTAGCCAAAAAACACCTGTGATATTTCTAACGTCAATCAAATTCCAAACGCTGTTCGGTCGCGGGCAAAAAAAAGCGTTTTACTGCTTTTTATTCGGTTGCGCATAAGTTGCGTTGGTCAACCCGATAAACATATTTTGCCCAACCATTTCACCAATAGCGTCAAAGTCGATGTCTGCCCCTTTAAGCTGAGTGTGCTCAAGCATCGCCAGCCCGTGTACGCCAGACCAAAAAATCATCGACATCGCCATAATTCCGGCCGGATGTTCTTCAAAGTACCCTTCATCGATGCCGCGCTGAATGCCGCTAATCAAAATCGGAAAAGAAGAGTCACCTTTCATGAATTCTTCGAGCTGATTTCCATCCGGAGCCGTCGTAAACATAAGCATAAAATGCTCTGGATTGTTGCGCGCAAAACGCCGGTACGCTTTACCCAAGCCGCGCATGTACTCTGGATATGGGAGATCTTTGTCTACCCGATTCATCTCATCCGCTAAACGAACATGACCCTGATAGTTAACCGCATGAATGATGTCTTCTTTGCTGTCGAAATATTCGTACAACCCGGCCGGGCTGTAGTCAATTTCACGCGCGATGGCTCTGAGCGACACCCCGTTGACTCCTTTTTCTGCGAGGAGTCTGCGAGCTGCGTCTAGAATCGCTTCTTTGGTCCGCAGGTGTCTGCGTTCATGTGGTTTAAGAGTTTGCATCGTTTGATTTTCCGAACACTGTTTGGGATTATAATGACGTTTGGCTTCTTGTCAACCCCTCAACCGAAATCTTATGTTTAAAATCGATCGGGCCGCATCGGCGCCAGCGGAATAGATGGCTCCTGCCCCGTCACGATTTCTGTGACCAGCTTGGCCGTGATTGGCCCGTGCGTAACTCCCAACATTCCGTGCCCCGTGGCAAAAAT
>JAHDGV010000536.1 GCA_020631655.1 Chloroflexota bacterium
GAAAAACTTGGCTATATCGCCAAAGAGATTTGGGATCGGCCGGAGGTTGCTTTAACCGAGAGCTTCGCCTCAAAATTACTGGCCGACGAGCTAGAAGCGGCCGGATTTTCGATCACATGGGGGGCGGGCGGTATGCCCACAGCCTTTGTTGCTGAATGGGGGTCAGGCTCACCGATCATCGGCTACTTGGGCGAATACGATGCGCTCCCCGGCCTGTCACAAGATCTAGCCACCGCCAAAACCCCGCTTGTAAACGGCGGTCCCGGCCACGGGTGCGGCCATAATCTATTTGGTACCGCCTGCATGGGGTCGGTGATGGGGCTCAAAAAGGCGATGGAGGCTGAGAACATCCCTGGCACCATTCGTTTTTACGGCTGTCCGGCCGAAGAGACGCTTGTCGGTAAAACATACATGGCGCGTGACGGCGTTTTTGATGATCTCGATGCGGCGATTAGTTGGCACCCAGGAAGCACCAACATTGTGTGGAACGGCTCATCGCTGGCGATGAACAGCTTCAAAGTCAACTTCCACGGCGTTGCCAGCCACGCAGGCGTAGACCCTGAAAACGGCCGGTCCGCCCTTGATGGGGTCATGCTGATGGATGTGGGCGTCAATTATTTGCGCGAACACATCATCCAAGAAGCCCGCATTCACAGCGTGGTGACCAGCGGTGGGCAGGCCCCCAATGTTGTCCCAGCTTATGCCCAAGTTTGGTATTTTGTGCGTGCGCCCCATCGTCATCAGGTTGAAGAAATTTACGGCCGGATGCTCGACATCGCTCAAGGAGCCGCGCTGATGACCGGCACAACCCACGACATCGAATTTATCACCGGCTGTTACGACCTGTTGCCCAACGACACGATGTCCCAACTGCTGCACGACTGCATGGTTGAGTCGAACAACATGTCGTTCACCCCGCAAGAAATCGCCTATGCCAAAGAGCTACAGGCGAGCTTTGCCCCCGGCATGCTCGACGCCGACTTCGGCCGGATGAAACGCTCAGCCAAATTTGCGCTCGAAGATTCCCGCAAAGATGATCCGCTGTGGACTGATGTGATTCAGCACACCGACAATCCCGCCACCATGGGCGGCTCTACCGAAGTGGGTGACGTGAGCTGGATTACCCCGACAGGTCAGGTTACAACTACCTGCTGGCCATTAGGCACACCGGGCCACAGTTGGCAGATTGTCGCTTCTGTTGGTTCCGGCATTGGCAAACAGGGGATGATGTTAGCTTCTAAGTCGATGGCGTTGGCCGGTCTGGACCTGTTGACCAAACCAGATCTTTTGGCCCAAGTCAAAGCTGAATTTGCTGAAAAGAAAGCGGGGCGCGATTATGTGACGCCACTGCCTGAAGGGGCGAAAGCGGTATAAGCAGGTATGCAAGTGGCAAGGGGCAAGTAAGCCCCCATCCCACCATTTACCCTATTATCAAAAAGTCAATTATTTGGGGATTGGTGACGCAAACCCGCCACCCGCCCCTCGCAAACACGCAATTATGAGTTCTCTATTTGATTTAACTGGAAAAGTCGCCCTTGTTACCGGGGCAAGTCGGGGGATTGGTGAAGCGATCGCCCATGCCTATGCAGAAGCGGGTGCCAATGTGGTGTTGGCGAGCCGCAAGCAAGAAGGGCTTGACCCTGTGGCGGCCGCCATCAATGCGAAAGACGGCGGCCGGGCGTTGGCCGTTGCGGCACACACCGGCTCGGCCGAAGCGATTCAAGCGGTGGTTGATGCGGCCACGGCCGAATTTGGCGGGATTGATATCTGCGTCAACAACGCGGCGACAAATCCCCACTTTGGCCCCATGATGACGGCCGAAGATAGCCATTGGAACAAGATTATGGACGTGAACGTGCTCGGCTACTTCCGCGTCGTAAAAGCCTGCATGCCCAGCATGATCGCGCGCGGCGGCGGCAAAGTCATCAACATCGCCTCGATTGCCGGTACCGAGCCACAGCCGATGATGGGCGTTTACTGCGTCAGCAAAGCGGCCGTTCTGATGATGACACAACAAATGGCGGCCGAGCTGGCACAAAACAATATTCAGGTCAACGCCATCGCTCCCGGCTTTATCAAAACCGCCTTTAGCTCAGCCATCTGGCAAAATGAAGATATCAACAAACAAGTCACAAAGATGATTCCACAGCATCGTATTGCGGACCCTGTTGAGCTCACCGGTATGGCCCTTTATCTCGCTTCAGAAGCATCCAGCTTTACAACTGGGGCCACCATGCTGATCGATGGAGGGCAAAAGATTACCATCGGCCTATAAATTAACGGAAAATAGCTGGAGGTTCACAAAGCCTTTTTTTTAAACTATCAAAGCCGACTGTTTGAAAAAGAACTTGTGAACCTCTATGACTGATCGCCTTTCAAAAATTATTTTTATCTGTCTGGCTGGAGCCTTAACCGGCATCTATAGCGCCTTTTTATGGCCCCTACTGACAGATCCGTCTACTAAAACCCATCACGATTTCATCATTTTCGCCACAGCAGATTTGCTCATCGACCAACATGGCTACGAAAAGGTT
The DNA here is from genome assembly GCA_020631655.1 of Chloroflexota bacterium. Classification (GTDB taxonomy): domain Bacteria; phylum Chloroflexota; class Anaerolineae; order Promineifilales; family Promineifilaceae; genus WTJY01. The sequence goes on from JAHDGV010000536.1 coordinate 2,535, forward strand.
TATGACCTAGACCTGCAGCACGAAGCCCAGGCCGAAATCGCTCCCAATATCGCCAACAACATCGGTGGTGGAGTCCTACCGTTTAACCATCCCCCGTTTCTTCTCCCCCTCTTCCAGCTAATCATCACCCCAGATCTGTTCCAGTCCTACCAGATTTGGATCGGGATCAATTTGATTCTGATCGCCCTGTGCGGCTGGCTCTCCTACAAGATTTTGGTGCTAGCTGGGTTTGAACCCCGATCAACGCTCTATCTGATCATTCCCCTACTATTGATCTTCCCGCTGCAGATCCATCTGCATCAGGGGCAAGATGTGATCTTTATCCTGATCGGAGCGCTACTTTTCCTACTATCGATCCAGACAAATAATCTGTTTTTAGGTGGATTTGGCTTAGCTTTAACAACCATCTCGCCACATCTGGCTGTTGTGTTTTCGATTCCATGGCTGTTTAGCCAACGCAAGCGGTTAAATTCGTTCTACTTCTGGGGCGGGTTATTCTCAGTGTTCTCAATTTGGTTGATCAGCTTTGAAGGCACCCTTGACTACATCGATGTTCTTTTAGGCTCGGCCAATGCAGAAGGTGGGACGTTTGGTATTAATAAAATCCGCATGTACAACTTTTCCGGCCTTGCACTACGCTTCTGGCGCACCATGCCGGCCGGCGTTTTAAGCGCCCTCACTTGGGTTGGCTACAT
>JAHDGV010000067.1:0-4343 GCA_020631655.1 Chloroflexota bacterium
TTATTACAACGAGTATCAAGTGCGGCCGTGCGTGTAGACGGCCGAATAGTCGGCGAAATCGGCCGGGGGTTTTGTGTATTACTGGGAGTCACCCACAGCGACACCAATAAAGAAGCGGATTGGCTGGCAGGCAAAATTGCAGGTATACGGCTGTTTGAGGATGACGCTGGCAAAATGAATTTGGGGCTAGAAGACGTGGGAGGAGAACTCCTTATCATTTCACAATTCACCCTGTACGGAGATGCACGCAAAGGAAGACGACCGTCGTTTATCGAAGCCTCACGGCCGGATCATTCTGAGCCGATGTACGAATATTTTGTTGAAAGGCTACGTGAGGCCGGATTTAAAGTGGCAACCGGCCAATTTGGGGCTGACATGAAGGTCGAAATCCATAATGATGGCCCGGTAACACTGATGCTAGAACGAGAGGCGGGAAGCTGATGGGGATTTTAGAAAACAGTCAGATCGTAAAACACAAAATAGCAGATGCGGCCGCCCGTGCCGGACGAAGCGCCGATGAAATCACGCTTGTCTCAGTCACCAAAACCCATCCGACCGAAGTGTTGCATGAAGCTTGGGAGGCTGGCCTGCGCCACTTTGGCGAAAACCGGTCGCACGAGCTGACTGAAAAAGTGCCTTGGCTAACAGAAAAATTGGGTGCCGACAATGGGATTGTTTGGCACTACATCGGCCATTTGCAAACCCGGCAGAGCCAGCCGATTGCTGATTTGGCGCAAGTTTTCCACGCGGCCGACCGGCCGAAAATCATTTCCAGGCTGGATCGACAACTCACTGAAAACGGCCGTTCGCTCGATGTGCTTCTCGAGGTCAACGTGAGCGGAGAGGCTAGCAAAGGTGGCTTCGACTGTTCTGACTGGGAAAATAGTGTGGAACAAAAGCAAAATATGTTAGATGCGCTAAAGTTAGTGCAAAACAGTGCAGGGCAAAAAGCGGCCGGGCTAATGACCATGGCCCCGTGGGGTGCAGACCCTGATTTTATTCGCTCTGTTTTTAGCAAAACGCGAAATCTAAGAGATTGGTTATCTCAAGAACTCGAAATACAACTCCCCGTATTGTCGATGGGGATGACCGATGATTTTGAAATTGCAATAGAAGAAGGGGCGACCCACGTTCGCGTCGGCCGGGCCCTTTTTGGAGATAGACAATAGTATGAAAGCAGTATTACTTATGATTTTGAACGTGTACTCGTTTATTTTACTAGCACGCGTCATTGTTTCTTGGATTGCTGTTGGCGGCAACAACCCCAACATTCGGCACAACCCGATTGTTGAGGCGATTTATCAGCTCACAGAGCCACCCGTACAGCTAGTGCGTCAGTTCATGCCCAGAACCGGCATGATCGACTTTAGCGTTTTGGTTGTGTTCTTGCTTATTTCGCTCTTACAACGAGTTGTAATTAGCCTCCCAATCCCTTAAGCATAGTAAAACGTAACAAGTGTGAAGTAGAAAGTGCTAAGTCGCTCGCTTCACACTTTCTGCTTCATCCTTTTTACGCTAGCCTAGCACTCTTAATTTCTCGACGGCCGCCTGCAACACCTCATCCTTTTTGCAAAACGCAAAACGAGCCATCTTTTCTCCTGCAGATTTATTCACATAAAACGCACTTGGCGGGATCGCCGCAACCCCAACTTTTTCTGGCAAATATTTACAGAATTCCACGTCTGTGCCAAGTCCTAACTCAGAAATATCAACCATGATGAAGAATGAGCCGTAGGGCTTGATGGCGGGCAATCCAATTTCGTTAAAGCCGTTCATCAGAATATCTCGTTTACGATGGTACATCTGCCCAAGCTCTGCGTAGTACCCGGTCTGCTCGGCCGTGATCAGCGCTTCGGCCGCAGCTTCTTGGAGTGGATTGATGCCGCTAAACGTGGCCCACTGATAAATGCGCATGATGGCCGTTGTTAGCTCTGGCGGGGCGACTGTCCAGCCGGTTTTCCAGCCGGTAACGCTAAATGTTTTGCCCAAGCTCGATATTTGCACCGTTCGCTCAGCCATCCCATCGATATTTGCCATTGAGTGATGCACAGCACCATCGTAAATGATGTGCTCATATGCTCCGTCCACGGCCGCGATTGCATCGTATTTTTGACACAGCCGAGCAATCAGCTCCATCTCATCTAGCGAGAAAACTTTGCCGGTAGGGTTATGCGGCGTGTTGATCATAATCAACTTGGTTTTGTCGCTAAACAACGCCTCAAGCTCATCAGGATCAATGGTCCAATCAGGGGCCTGCAATGTGTAATATTTAGGGATTCCGCCCGCAAATTCAATTGATGGTATGTAGCTGTCGTAGTATGGCTCAAAAATGATGACTTCATCACCGGGATCAACCAATCCTAAAATGGTTGAAAAAATCGCCTCAGTCGCACCGACCATCACCGCAATCTCTGTGTTTGGATCAACCGTGCGTCCTTCATGCTTTAGCACTTTATCAGCGATGGCTTGACGCAACTTCGGCCGGCCGGGCAACGGTGCGTATTGATTCACATCATCCTGAATCGCTTTAATTGCCGCATCTTTAATAAATGCTGGTGCTGAAAAATCAGGAAACCCTTGGCCCAAGTTAATCGCATTGTGGTGCTGGGCCAATGCGGTGATTTCTGAAAAGATTGTGGTGCCAAAATGGCGTACTCGGTTTGCAGAGAAGTGATAAGTCATGCCGGAATTTTACCGAGAGGTAGGCAGTAGGACCAGCTTGAAGCTATGAAACATTATCAGCCGCTTGCAAGGTGATTAAGAGCAAGTCTTCATCCAAATCATGATTGGGCTCAATTTTATCCTGATGTCGTCGGATCAAGGCGACTGTTAGCTCATCCCCCCCGGCCGCTTTGACCATGTCGGCCCCCCAATCAGCATGTTGTGCCCGCACAATTGATGGAATCTGAAAACGACTGGCCTGATTGAGATCGATGATCCCCCACATTTTGGACCGTTTAGGCAAAAGCCGTTTAAGCGCCACGGCAACCGAACGGTCGATGACGGATAACCGGCCGACTTTCACTTTGCCCACATCGTGCAACAGCGCCGCTTTTTGTAGAGCAACGCAGGATTGTGGATTACTCATCACCAATCTGACTACACGAATGGCGTGATTTTGATCGTTGGTCGAATATTGTTCAAACAGGCTCTTCTCGGCCGGGGTCAGAATCTGATCAATTAAGTCCAAATCAGATTCTGCCAGCGGCCGGGCAGTCAGCGCCCACAAAACTTGTTTTACTCGATACGGAATCAAATCAGGAAATCAAAAAGCTAATTATTGAATCAACAACTGGGAAAATTAAGCCGATGATGTCGTAGCCAAGGTAGGGCAACAAGAAAATCAAGCCGAGTAGCAGATACACACTGTAGCCAGAATTGCGGAACGCAACCAATGGAGCAGCCAAATCTTTTGGCAAAATACCTACTAAAATCGTAAACCCGTCTAACGGCGGGATTGGCAACAAATTAAACACAAACAGCAAGATATTGATGTAAAGCCCCATCCGAAAGAAGAAAGCAAAGTTACCATCAAAAAATGTAGCAGCATCTAATAAGCCAAAGTTAACCAGCTGATACGGTATGGAAAAAATAAAGGCCATGATCAAGTTGGCAATTGGTCCCGCAACCGCAACCAGAGCCATAGACCGGCGTGTATCGCCACGCAGTAAATCGGGGCGCACAGGGGTTGTTGCCCAGCCAAAACCGATGAACAAAAGCAAAATCATCCCCATCGCATCCAAATGCGGGAATGGGTTTAAAGTAATCCGGCCGTGCTGACGCGGTGTTGGGTCACCTAAACGATCAGCCGCAATCGCATGTGCATATTCATGGTAGGCAAATGCGGTCACTGCGACGACCAACACAGATAAAATAGCGATCCCCAAATCAAACGGGTCAAGACCTTGATTAAAAATTCCTCTTAGCATTGTGTATTCCTCAATGATTCAGTGCATAAATCTACGCACACTTATAATTATACCCCCCTACGGATGAATGACGCAGGTAGTTTTTAGAAATGGCAAGACTTTTACTCCATGCGCCTTTGACAACTGCGAAAACACCCTTCGACAAGGGCCAATCTGTGATGGGCTTGTGAGCGCAGCGACGCTCAGGGCTCATTGCAAGCGAAAGTCCAAAAAAGGATAATCATTGATTAAGCGTCATACGGGAAATCGGCCGAGCGGGATATAATCGGCCTAACCATCCCTTCCCTCTTAAAAGTTTTTGAGAAACGATAGTATGAATCGTGAAATACCAGACATCGAACTAGACGACATTGTGCGTCTGCGTAAAAAACATCCCTGCGGGAGCTTTACATGGAAGGTTGTGCGCTTGGGCGT
>JAHDGV010000067.1:4443-18442 GCA_020631655.1 Chloroflexota bacterium
GTCCTCTCGTTGATGGGATTAGGCACGTTTGGCTTTTTGGGTTACATCACCCTGTGGTATTACTGGCTAAACAAGGATAATGCTCCTGAAAAACCGCCGCTACCGGCCGATGGTGACCTGCCTTTGGTTACTATTCAGCTCCCCGTTTTTAACGAGCGGTATGTGATCGGCCGTCTGATCGAATCGGCAATTAATTTAGACTACCCCAAAGACAAGCTCGAAATTCAGGTGGTCGATGACTCAACCGACAGCACGGCCCAACTTGCGGCCGAAATCGTGGCCAAATACCAACAAAATGGAGTCATGATCGAGCACGTCCATCGCACCAATCGGAACGGGTACAAGGCAGGAGCATTGGATGCGGCCGTTGATCAGGCCAAGGGAGCCTTTGTTGCTATTTTCGACGCTGACTTCAAGCCGTCCCCAGACTTCTTGAAAAATACCATCCCATACTTTTTAGCCGACGATAATTTAGGGATGGTGCAGACCCGCTGGGGACATTTAAATCAAGACAACTCTTTTTTGACGGCCGCCCAGGCGATGGCAATGGACAAACATTTTGTCATCGAGCAAACGGTACGCCATCGGGCCGACTTTTACCCCAAATTCAACGGCACGGCCGGAATTTGGCGCACCGCCTGCGTGCAAGATTCTGGTGGCTGGCAAGATGCCACGGTATGTGAAGACCTGTGCCTCAGCACACGCGCCATCTTAAAAGGCTGGGATTTCACCTTTTTACCAGACGTAGTGACGCCGGGTGAACTGCCCACCAGCGTTTCAGCTTACAAAAACCAGCAGGCGCGCTGGGCCAAAGGATCGCTCCAATGTCTGCTTAAATACGGCTGGAGAATTTTGACCGACCAAACCCACTCGCTCATCGGCCGGTTGTACGCCCTGATCACCATGTCGGGTTATTTGGCCCATCCATTTCTGATCATCATCATCCTGAGCCAAGTCCCATTTATGCTGATGGGGACCGTGTTATCACCCAAATTTTTCTTGTTTAGCTTGCTAGGATTAGGCCAGCCAGTTCTCTTTATCATCAGTCAACAGCTGATTTACCCAGACTGGCGCTACCGCTTACGCCACTTTCCAACGCTCATGCTGGTTTCGCTGGGCTTAGGGCCGATCATTACCCGAGCCATCTTCGAGATTTTGACCAATCAAACCCACCGGTTTATCCGCACACCTAAAGGGGAGCAAGATGCCTTAAACAGCGGTCAGATAAATAAAAAAGGAGAAGATGCCTACCAACTTCCATTTGACTGGATCGTGCTGGTAGAATTAGGTCTAGCATGTTACGGCCTGATAGGTATCATCCTATCGATTAACACGGGTAACTTCGCTCCAATATTTTTGATGGGGTATTGCATGACAGGCTATGGCCTAATGGCGTGGCTGAATATAAAAGAACATCTTCCAAGATTCCGCATACCCAAGCAATCAGTAACCTAGATTTTTGTTTTTGCCCACTGTTCCACCAGAGTAAAAGGGCAAAAACAAACACCTTTGAATTATGAAATTAAAAGCATTCTCTCTCTTAATCTTTTCCGCACTGTTGTTCAGCTGTGCGTCCCCGCCAGAATCGGTTGAACCGGCCGCCAACGCCAACTCAGCACAAGTTGAATCAGGCTCTTCGATTGATGTGGTTCCTACGGCCGCATCGGTTCAAGACTACCCATCACCCGTTGCCATCATCGATGAAAACGTTGAAGTTGCTGAAGGGTACCCTGCACCGGGAGAAGCATTCGTCACCGAGGCTGAAGGATATCCAGCCCCTGACACGACAGCAGGTGGTGTGCCAGCATCAGATGAGGTAGCCGAAGCGGGTGTCGTTGTAGAATACGCTGAACCGGCCGACGATTCGACCGAAAAGGCAGACTTACCTGACCGTGAATTAAGTGGCCCACAATCCCGCGAGATTCAAGTAACCGCCCCTGACGAATTAAACCTGTTTGGCACCTACAATACGCTGGGTGCTGATGAACCGCGTCCGGCCGTTTTGCTCCTGCACATGCTGGGCGGCAATCGAAAAGATTGGGAAGCGACCGGCTTTAGCCAACAACTGAATGACAACGGATTCATTACCCTAGCCATCGATATGCGTGGCCACGGAGAAAGCCTATCTAATCGAGATTGGGTTAAAAGTGAAGAGGATTTATTGTTGGTTTGGGAATGGCTGATTGCCCAACCTGAGGTTGATGCGGCTAACAGCTTTATCATCGGTGCCAGCATTGGCGGCAACATGGCGCTACGCACGGCCGCAAACGCCCCAACGGTTAAAGGGGCAGTCCTGCTTTCACCCGGTCTCAACTACCGTGACGTAACCACAGACGATGCAATTGCTAGCATAGACCGGCCGGTCCTGATGTTTGCCATGACCAACGACAGCTACTCAGCCAACTCGGTTAATCAGCTTGGCGAACTTAACACGACACAGGCTACAGCCAATGTCATAGATGGTTCAGCCCACGGCACACGTATGTTCGGTGTGTATCAGGGGCTGGAAGATCAAATTCTGGCTTTCCTCAATTCGAATGTAAATTAAATCAATCAAAACCAGTCTGGTCTTCCAGCCCAGACTGGTTTATTTTCAACCTACATTATTGGAGTCTCGCAAAACATCCTTCAGTAACACCCAACACATTTGGCCTTTCTGCACCATTGAAAATACAATCACAGCATGTACAAATTTGCAGATTGGACCGATGATATCCAGCATTCGATGATGCGGCGGCTCAACCGCCATTTTGAAGGAATCGACGATTTTTTGTCGCTTGCAGGAGGCCTACCCGATCCCGATTTAATGCCCAACGTTGAATTGGCAGAAGCGGCCAACAAGGCATTGCTCGAGCAGCACACAACCGCCTTGCAATATGGCGGCAATCGGCAATCCCTAAAAGAGCATATCGCTAATTTTATGGGGCAACGTGGCGTCACCTGTTCGGCCGATGATCTTGAGATTACCGTAGGGGGTCAGCAGTGCATGTCGCTCACCACGCGCGTTTTACTCAATCACCAAGGCACCTACGCAGTTGGCGATCTTTCCTATGCCGGTATTCGCCAAGCGGCAAAATCACTCCGGCCGAACGTCATTTCGATCCCCATCGATCCCCAAACCGGGCTAGATCTAGATGTACTTGAACAACATTTAAAAGATGGTGCTCGGCCTGCGTTTTTATACACCGTCCCGGCCGCGCACAACCCTGTGGGGGTCACCATGCCTTTGGCTCAGCGCGAGCGACTAATGGGGTTGGCCCGCCAGTACGAGATGCTGGTGATCGAAGACGACGCTTATGGATTTCTAGAATATGACGGCGATCCGGTTCCAGCCTTGGCCGCCATCGATCCAGAATGGGCCATTTATCTCGGCTCATTTGCCAAAATTCTTTCCCCTGGCATTCGGCTAGGATGGGTCATCGCCCCCAAACCGATCCTTGAAAAAGTGGCGATTGCCAAGCAGATGGCGACCCTGTCCCCATCTCCGCTCAGTCAGCACATCGTAGACAACTACCTCACCGACAATGATTTTCCGGCCCTGCTGACCCAATTGCGTACCGCTTACGGCCGCAGGCGAGATGTGATGATGGATGCGATTGCAGAGCATTTCCCGGCCAGCGTGACCGCGTATCGGCCAACCGGTGGCATGTTTGTGTGGGTACAAATGCCGGCCGGTACAGACGGCGTAGAGGTGATGAAGCATGCGGCCAAACAAAACGCTGTCGGCTGTTTACCCGGAGCCGCATTTGCAACAGATTCTGTTGCTGAAGAAAAATATCTATCCAATTTACGGCTCACCTTCGTGCGGTACGATGAAAACCGTATCGCAGAAGGCATTGCACGGCTCGGCCGCACACTAAAAGACGTGATTAGATAAAAAGTATCAAGTGATAAGTATGAGGGTGGGAGTGCTCGTTCACTTGCCACTTCATACTTGCAACTATCAACTATAAAAAATGAACGGCGCACAAGCACTTATCCAAACCTTAGTCAACGGCAACGTTGATGTCTGTTTTATGAACCCCGGCACATCAGAAATGCACTTTGTTGCGGCCCTAGACGATGTGCCAGAAATGCGGTCAATCCTTTGCTTATTTGAAGGGGTTGCCACCGCCGCGGCCGACGGCTACGCCCGTATGATGGGCAAACCGGCCGCTACCTTACTCCATTTGGGGCCGGGGCTGGGGAACGGCTTTGCCATGCTCCACAACGCCCGGCGCTCATTTACCCCGATGATCAACGTGGTTGGGGATCATGCCAGCTGGCATCTAAAATACGATGCCCCTCTAACCTCAGACATCGTTTCGATTGCTGATCCGGTCTCAAAATGGATCAAATCATCCGCCTCGGCCGACGACATCGGCCCAGACACAGCTGAAGCCATTGCTTCAGCCCTTGGGAACCCAAACGGGATCGCTACCCTGATTTTGCCAGGCGACACGGCGTGGAATGAAAGCACCGTTGGGCCGGTGTTACACATCCCGCCACCGCCAGCCCCAACGTTTAAGCAAGATGCGGTTGAAAACGCCGTCAAGGCGATCTCGACCGGCGAACCGACTGCAGTTGTGCTGTCGAATCGGGCATTGCTAGAAGAAGTAAGCCTGATCGCCAGCAGGTTGGCCAATGGAACAAACGTGAGCCTGTTTGCCGGGCGACCAACCGGCCGCTGGCAACGTGGCGCAGGACGGCCCAACATTCGCCGCATTGCGTACCCAATCCCCCAAGCGGTCAAACAGCTTGAACCGTTCAAGCACATTATTTTGGTCGATGCCCATCCGCCCGTTGGCTTTTTTGGTTATCCCAACCTGCCTAGCGAGCTGTGGCAACCGGGCACGCAGGTCCACCGCCTGACAGAGCACGGTGAAGATTCGGCCGGAGCTTTGACCGCAATTTGCGAACTGCTAAACGTTGGTCCAGAACTTGGCCCGCTGGTCGAAACAGAACGGCCCAATTTGCCCACCGGCGAAATCACCATTCCAAAAGTGTGGCAATCAATTGCGGCCCTCATGCCTGACAACTGCATCATGTCAAATGAGTCGCTCACCTCGGGCTACGGAAGTGAAAAGTTTATGAGCGCCGCACCTGCCCACGATGTGATCAGCGGCACCGGTGGTGCGATTGGTGGTGGATTGCCGTATGCCGTGGGGGCGGCCGTTGCCTGCCCAGATCGCAAAGTGATCAACCCGCAGGCCGATGGCTCAGCCATGTACTCGATTCAGGCATTGTGGACAATGGCGCGCGAAAATCTTGACGTCGTCTCGATCATTTGGAACAATCGGGCGTATCGCATTTTGGAAGGAGAGCTTGAAAAAGTTGGCGCGTCGGCCGACACGCCCAAAGCCAAAGCGATGCTCGATCTGGATAATCCTGAACTTAATTTCACAAAAATGGCTGAAGGGATGGGTGTTGAAGGGACTCGGGTCGGTTCGATTGATGAATTGAACACGGTGCTGGATGCGGCAATCAAGAAAAATGGACCACACTTGATCGAAGTATTGGTCTAGTAAAACAAGAGGTTAGATGAGCAAACGCGGCAAAAGAAAAGGTCGGAATAGCAAAGGCGGGCGTCAAAGCCTGAGAGGGGTTAAATACTCAAACGCAAAGCGGCGGGCGGGCCAACCGAAACGTCGGCCGAACAAACAACATCGACAAAGGCCCGTCTCAAGTGGCGCTTCGACCCGCTCGGCACCCTCAGGCACGGCCCGTTCTGGGACGGCCGAATTTGCATCGAGGATCAGCCTGCTCGAGACTAAAGAGCGTGCCATCCAAAGTCGTGTCAATCTGGATTCAATTGAGTCTGATCTGAACCATATCGATGGGGCGTTTCTAGACATCCCACTAAAAATAAGCGAGGTAAACAAGCGTGGATTTGTTTTTACCCGTGATATGGATGAAGCGTTGGCTTTAGCTGAGGACGAGTGGCTTTCGGGTCTTGAAAACGAGCTGGACCGAGAGCTTTCGAGCGGTGTGAGCAAGGTCGCGGCCGCGTCAAACGCTCTAGATCGGGTCATGCTACAGCTCTCTAAACCCAATCAATTCATCGTTGACAAAGCTGAGTCTGAGCTGGACCAGCTGGACAACCTAATCCGATCTACGGAGCAGGCGATACGCGGCCGGTACAGTGCCATCAAAGCGACCATCGACGAGATTTACGGCGATCTGAACGAGGCCAACTGGGGCATAGACCTGCTCAATGACTCGGAGATTTCGCTCAGAGGATCTGAATCGATTGTGCAGGTTGCAGAAGCTGAGTGGGAAATTGATGGGGAAGATGAGGGGCCGGATGGATATCTATACTTAACCGATCAACGGTTATTGTTTGAGCAAAAAGAAGAGGTGGCAGAAAAGAAATTCATGTTTATCACCACCAAATCGACAGAAATCCAAAAGCTTCTCGTTGATACTGAGTTGCGCCATATCGGAACAATTGAGCAATCTGAAGAAAAGCGACGCCGATTGCAGTGGGGATCTGACGAAATCTTGTCGATGACGATTACGGGCCAAGCAGATTTGTCTCGACTGCGGTTCCACTTGAAGAACCAGCAGGCGGAAGATTGGAAAGAAACGATGCAGTTTGTGCTGTCTGGCGAAATTCAAGAGGATCGGTTTGATTTTGATCCCGAATCGGCCGGTGCTGAATTTGTTTTTCCGACCACCTGCCCCAACTGCATGGCGGCCGTCCCGCCGATTCCGGGTGGTGTTTCGGTTTATGAATGTGAGTTTTGCGGCACAACCATTCAGGCTCAGAAAGGATAAAAAAGCATGTCAGATTTAATTGAAAGTTACATTAAAAATTTAAACTTCCACAATCGTGTCATCGGGATGCGGACAGAAGGGATCACCCATGAAGAGAGCTTGCTCCAGCTCCCAATTCCGGCCAACTGCCTGAATTGGCAAATTGGGCATATCTTGGTTTATCGCGAAGATGTTTTGGGGATCATTACGGGAGAGGATGGCTCTGACCCGGCCGAGTTTGCCATTTACGGCGCAGGCTCCCCCGCCATGACCGACGGGGCAAATGCCATCGATCTGGACACGCTCAAAAGTCGTATTCTGGCCCTAACCGAGCCGCTAGAACAAGCACTTCGATCTGCATCGGCCGAGCATTTCGCCAAAATGCACAACGAAGAACGGCAGATGACGGTGGATGATATGGTGCGATTCTATCTGATGTTCCATGAGGCGTACCACATCGGCCAGTTGGAAGTTCTTAAAGAATTGGCCGAGCAAAATCGGTAGGGCCAAACCAAAACGTAGGGGATAGGCGCCCGCATGAATGACCTTACTCACGACAAACGAAACGGCGGGTGTCTCTCCCCGGTTCTTGAAACCAAGATTGTGGTGCTAGAAATATTTTTGAAATGCCGGGGAGAGACATTCGCTGAAAATTATTTTCAATTCAAACTTCTGCCATGCAAACGGCCCAACAAGTTGGGCTTAACGCAATCTCCGATTGCGTGTATAAGCGAAGCGACCCTATCCCCTACGGCGCATCAATTACAACGCGTTCACAAATGCCGCCGAGGTGCCTGCCTCAACCTGCTCAAGCGTTGCCCCAGGGAGCAGTTCAGTCAAAGTCAGCTTCCCATCCACAAATCTAAACACCGCCAGATCGGTAATAATTACATCAACCGCCCCTTTGGTTGTTAGCGGCAATGTACAAGATGGGACGATTTTCGGCGTCCCGTCTCGGCTAGTGTGAGTCATTGTGATAATCAACTTTTTGGCACCGCTGGCTAAATCCATAGCCCCGCCAACACCCAGCAATGGTTTGCCAGGAACGGCCCAGTTGGCCAAATTAGCCCCTTCATCAACCTGCAATCCGCCCATCACGGCCGCATCGATATGACCACCACGAATCATGGCAAAGCTATCAGAACTATCGAAGTAGCTTGTGCCGGGCAACGCCGTTACCGGAATTTTGCTGGCGTTGACGGGGAAATCCATTGCGCCACCTTCTTCAGGAGCCGGGCCTACACCCAACATCCCGTTTTCAGAATGCAAAATGATGCCGTGTTCAGGGGTGATAAAATCAGCGACGAGTGTCGGAATTCCCACACCCAGATTGACCACGTCTCCTTTGTTGAGTTCGGCCAAAGCTCGTTTGGCCATGTTCAGCCGGGCCTCGCTCACTTTTTTGGCTCCACCTTTGATCGATGCAGAAGAGCCCAAATCTTCGGCCGTAATCACCGACTCCACCAAATAGTCCACATAGTTGCCGGGGGTGTGAATCGTATCGGGATCCAGTTCTCCAATCGGCACAATTTCTTGGGCTTCAACAATCACTAAATCGGCCGCAGTTGCCATCGCTTTGTTAAAGTTGTTCTCGGTCATCCGGTAAACAAGATTTCCGGCCGTGTCTGCCTTCCAAGCGCGGATTAGAGCCACATTGCCCCGAATCGCTTCTTGCAACACGTATTCTTTACCGTTGATCGTTTTTGTCTCTTTGTCTTTAGCAAGCTCGGTTCCGGCCGAGGTTGGGGTGTAAAAACCACCGATTCCAGCTCCGGCCGCTCGCATCGCTTCTGCCAACGATCCCTGTGGCAACAGCTCAAACTCAATCTCACCGGACTGCGCGGCCGCAACCGCCTCAGGATTACTGGTAAAAAACGAGCCGATCGCTTTTTTCAGTTGTCCTTTGCGCAACATCCGGCCGCCACCGAGTCCGGGCTCACCCACATTGTTGGCCACGTATGTTAGGTCTTTCACATCGGTTTCAGCGATGGCGTGGAGCAGTTTGGTCGGGTTGCCCGTCATCCCAAAGCCGCCCACCAAAATAGTGTCCCCGTTTTTAACTAGCTTTGCCGCATCTTCGGCCGAAATAATTTCAACTTGTTTCATAACAAAAAAAGACCTACGAGGTTTTAAAAACCTCGTAGGTCTCTGTAACTCAAATTCTTATCGCTCTAACTCAATTAGGGTCGCTTCACCCTGCCCAACACCTACGCACAACGTCGCTAGACCGTATTTCATATCCTCACCTTCGTCTGCACGGCGGTGCATTTCGTAAATCAGCGTTGTTAAAATGCGCGCACCCGAACATCCAAGCGGATGGCCAAGCGCAATAGCGCCACCGTTCACATTGGTGATCTCTTCGCTCAAGCCAAGCTCACCTAAAACGGCCAAAGATTGGGCCGCAAATGCCTCATTAAGTTCTGCTAGATCAACATCTTCAATTGACAAACCGGCCCGCTTAAGCGCTTTTTTAGTCGCATTGACCGGCCCAATCCCCATCACGCGCGGATCCACACCGGCCGCACCTGAGCAAATCCAGCGGGCCATCGGTTTGATACCCAGCTCATCCGCTTTGGCCCGAGACATCAGTACAATGGCACATGAGCCATCGTTTAACCCAGATGAGTTCCCGGCCGTCACGCTTCCACCTTCACGGAAAACGGCACGTAACGAGCCCAGTTTTTCCATCGTGGTAGCCACTTCGTAGCCGTTCTCACCTTTCTTCATGAACGGATGCTCATCCTGCTCAAAAATGATCGGATCTTTTTTACGTTGTGGAATCGTAACCGGGGTAATTTGGCTTTTGAAATACCCTTTGTTGATCGCATTGATCGCACGTTTTTGGCTTTGCATCGCAAATGCATCTTGTGCCTCACGGGTGATTTCACCGCCTGCATAAGCACCAGCACAGCTAGCCTCAACAATATTTTCGGCCGTCTCTCCCATCCCTTCCAGCGGGAACATCGCTTTCATCGCGGGGTTTGGATACCGCCAGCCAAGGGTTGTGTCCCAGCCGGTGATGTTGCCCGATGGGCCAAATCCGGTTGGGTTTTTAGGGACTGAATAAGGAGCACGAGTCATGCTTTCAACCCCACCGGCCACGAAGCAATCCCCTTCACCAGCCATGATGGCGCGGGCCGCTTGGTTAACGGCGTTTAGGCCACTGGCGCACAAACGGTTGACCGTAACACCGGCCACACTTTGCGGCAAACCTGCCAGCAAAGCTCCCATGCGGGCCACATTCCGGTTGTCCTCACCAGCTTGATTGGCACAGCCCAAATACACTTCTTCGATGATTTCAGGATCGATCCCGGCGCGTGCAACGGCCTCTTTGATTGATACGGCCGCCAAATCATCCGGCCGAACTTGAGATAATGTTCCACGAATTTTTCCGATTGCGGTTCGTACCGCACTTACGATTACAACTTCAGTCATATTATTTTAGTAGAAAGTAAAAAGTATCAAGTACGAAACCAATTGGCTACGCGCTTGATACTTTACACTTTTTACTTTGAACTTTCTACTTGCCCAAAATTTGATTCATCGCATTGGCGATTAATTCGTCCGCATTGTCAGCCACAGACATACTGCGATAGCCGATATACCCGTCTGGACGGACAAGCAAACAACCGTCTTCATCAATGTCCCGAATCTCGGCCCATTCTTGATAGATGTCTTCAACATCCCGGCCCGGGCCAATCACCACCGTGTTGATTGCAACACCGGTTGCCGCCGAGTAGGCATTCGCACCTTCAACCCAACCTTCGCCACCAATGCCGGTCAGCAGGGTAAATTCTCCACCACCGCACAGGTCCAACGTAGCCACAATATTGGTCGGATCAGAGCTGTCTCTGAACCAGTTGTGCGGCACTTTTGTGCCAGGAACAGTTGTACGCAGATAGGTCAACTCCATGTCAAACCCATCTGGTGGTGCTGGTGCGCCATCTGCAACCACGGCCGGAGATTCATAAAAATGGTTCAAGTCAACACCATGGGCATCAAACTCGTACCGCTTAAACTGAATCGCTTTGCGCAACGACTCACGCTGAGCGGCCGCGGCCGGATTGTTGTCTTTCCGTTTTGCCATGTTGGCCTTTTTCTCATCCGGATCTTCCGTTGATAAGAAACCAATCGCGTCAAAAATCGGTCCAAATTCATCAATCGATTGGTTGGCGCGGGTCACAATTTGTTTCGCAACCGGAATCCGCTCGGTGTTGTAGGTTTCAAGCAGTGATTCGGCCGCTTGCCCCTTAATCACCTTGGCTAATTTCCAAGCAAGATTATATGAGTCTTGAATCGAGGTGTTTGACCCTAACCCATTAGACGGTGGATGGCGATGCATCGCATCTCCACCGCAAAATACCCGGCCGTTGGTGTTGTTGGTGCCGTACATGTTGTTGACGGTCCAGATCGAGTAAGAATCGATTTTGATGTCGATTTCTTGATCGCCGATCAGATCACGAGCCACCCCAATCGCAAATTCGTCCGTCATTTCTGGGGGTGGCTGATTGATGTCGTATCCCCAAACGATGAGCCATTTGTTCCACGGCCGGACCATGCGCACCAGTCCCATCCCGATACCGCCGATGTCAGCACCCGGTTGCATCACCCAGTACAAGACACTCGGCCGGTGAGCTACATATTTGCTCAGATCCGCCTCAAACACAATATTCATCGAGCCGCCAACACCCATCTGCCCTTCAAAAGGCAATCCGGCATTTTCAGCAACCTTTGAGTTCCCCCCATCGCCACCGTACAGGTATTTACAGCGAATTTGATATTCTTGATCGGTCATGTGGTCTTTGACCGTTACAGTGACCCCATCTGCATCTTGTTCATGGCTCAGGTACTCGGTGTTGTACCGAATTTTCCCACCACGCTGGGCCGCATTGCTGATCAGGATCGGCTCCATAAAATTTTGCGGGGTGTCGTTCATCTCAGTCGGGCTAGCCATTTCCGCTTCCGCTTTGCGCATCGGGTGGGTTTGCCACGAGTGCAACCGGCCGAGTTCTTCGCCCGCTAACGTCTCGCAAAAAACGTTGTTCCCCATGATGTGTTTGGGCGAAGCGTATGTCATCACCTCGTCCTCAACGCCCATGTCACGGAGCGCTTCCATTGTGCGCTGATTGGTGATGTGGGCGCGTGGGGTGCGCACCAATCGGCCGAAACGGGTCACGACTAAATTGTCGATTCCGTAGGTTGATAAAAACAAAGACATCGACCCACCAGCGGGGCCTGATCCTACAATTAATACGTCAGTTTCAATGAGAATTGCCATTTTTCAATCTCCGGTAGAGACGTGCCGTTGGCGCGTCTAAAAGAATGGTTGGGGTTTTGACTCGTAGAGACGACCCGGTGGGGCGTCTCTATTCAGTTTTCTTCAATGCAAAGTTGTATTCAACTTCGTAAAACGGGGCTTCAAAATCGTATTTAGCCGCTTCTTCCTGAGAGTCATTTGGAATAAAGTCCATCACAAGCGAATCTTTTACCCCAAACACAGCGTCTGATTCAATGTACTCGTCTCCCTCAACAAAAATGTGGGTGATGAGTTGCTCGTGCCCATCTGCCTTAATCCAAAAGTGGATATGGGCCGGGCGCATCGGGTGACGGCCGGCCGCTTTTAACAGCTCGCCCACCGGCCCATCGGTTGGCACCGGATAATATAGAGGCTTGATGGTACGGAACCAATACTCACCATCTTCCCCAGTGGTGAATAGGCCGCGCAAATTTATTTCAGGCTGGTTAACATCCTGCGTATCGTAATAGCCAATGTCGTCTGACTGCCACACATCAACCGTTGCCCCTTTAATCGGATTCCCATCAATATCAGTGATGCGGCCGCGCACAACTGACGGCTCACCACGTTCAGCTTCAGGGCCAGTTGCAATCATCGCGCCCATTTCCATTGGTGGTGCGTCTGTGTGAAACGGGCCGGTTACTGTTGTTTCAGTTGCCCCATCCATGTTTCGATGGTTAATCGCATCAACCAACATCGACACACCCAACACATCTGATAACAAAATAAATTCCTGGCGTGTGCCGGTACACATATGCCCTGTACGCGTCAAAAAGTCGATGGCTTTAAACCACTCTTCTTCGGTTGGTTCAAAATCACGCACAAAAGCGTGGACATGGGTAATCAACTTATCAATAAAATCTTTGGTTCTTCCATCTGGAATATCAGTGCGATCTAGCACCACTTGGGTTAAGTTATCTTCGGTAATATTTCGCATCGCGAATCTCCTTTTTTGGCCATAAACTGTTAGCTGGGCCTGCTGCCATGAAAGGCACTTTTTAATAATTCAAGAATGTCAGATTCCACGACGGGTCGTGGGTTGTAATAAGGGTTTTGAACAGCGATATTGGCCGCTTTTTCAAGATTTTCTTGCTTAAAATCTAGCTCTTTTAACGAGATCGGGCCACCGTTCTGACGAGATATATCTTGAACAGTTCCGGCGATATCGGCCGGATTGCAATTTAACGCTCGTGCCATCGCCGCAACCATCTCAGGCGCATAGCTTTGGTTATAAGCAATCGCATACGGCAGGATTACCGTATGCACTTCTGCATGGGGCATACCAAAACTGCCGCCAAGCGTATGACACAGCTTGTGGTGTAACGCCATCCCCACCTGATCCAGAACGGTAGCGGCAAGCCAAGAGCCGTAAAAAGTCTTTGTGCGTGCCTCTAGGCTGGATGGGTCTTGAGCGACCAAAGGCAAACCTTCGGCCAAATGTTTGACACTCTCTTCCGCCATCATCGAGCTAATCGGGTTGCGATTCTCGGCGTAAAGGGCTTCAACCGCATGGGCAATCGCGTTTACACCGCTGGTTATCGACATGGATACGGGCAAACTGGTAATCAGCGCCGGGTCATAAATCACGGTAGATGGTTTGACTATGGGGTCCCGGCCGGTCGTTTTTCGGCCGTCTTTTGAAATTCCCCAAATGTGTGTCATTTCTGATCCGGCATAGGTCGTGGGGATAGCCAGAATCGGCATCGGCCGTTCAAGCACAATCCCCTTGGCCAGCCCGATTGTTGATCCACCACCAGGAGCAATCAGCAAGTCAGCCCCAACTGCATCAACCTCGGCTATCGCCTCCGCAACAATTTCATATGGCACATGTTGCTTCGCCTTTGGAAATACTACCGCAGATAAATCTCCCAGCAATTCAGAAACTTGCTCAGCTAACTCTATTTGATATTTTGTTGCCAAAACCAGCGCTCGGCGGCCGCCTAAACCCTCTGCTTCAGCTCGAACAGC
>JAHDGV010000067.1:18542-19944 GCA_020631655.1 Chloroflexota bacterium
AAGAAAAAGATGATTGTGCCGATAATTGGCCCTTCAATCGTTCCAATCCCACCGATTACAACGATGAAAATCATGAACGAAGTCCAATTGATGCTAAAAATTGACTTGGGAATAATGTTGATTTGATTGAGTCCAATTAATCCACCAACCATCCCGGTCCCCACGGCACACAGGATAAAAATCAGCATTTTGATCCGATAGGTATTAATTCCGAGGCTGGCCGCGGCCGTTTCGTTATCACGAATGGCAGTAAGACCAAGCCCCACTTTTGAGCGCATGAGCCACTGTGTGAGCACAATCGTCCCGAACGCCAGCAGGATGGCAAAAATATAAATCCAAGTGATGCGGGTTGAAGGGGATGAAAACAGTTGTGTCACGGTGATTGAACGGCCGAGACCACCCCCCAGCCACTCTGTAGAGCTGGTGATCAGCAGTCGAATCACTTCGGCCATTACCCATGTGCCGATGGCAAAGTAGCCACCCCGCAAGCGAAAACCGAGCAAGGCTGTCGGTATTGCCACGATGCCAGCAACCACACCGGCCACGAGCAACCCAACCACAACGGGTAAGCCAAGATCATCGGTTGAAACAAGCAGGGCGTAAGCGCCCAAACCGATCCAACCCTGCTGCCCCACTGAAATGAGCCCTGCGTATCCGGCCAGCAAATTCCACAGCTGTGCAATCGCCAACAGATAGAAAAACTCTGTCAGGGTGTTCATCGTGCCCCGGCCGGCCCAAAACGCAAACGAGGCGAAGAAGATAAAGGCTATCGATAGTATGAGAATTAATCTGCGATCTCTGTCCATTTTTTAGTGGTAAGTATTAAGTGGAAAGTGTTAAGTTTTAAGTTGCATTCAACCCAAACGTTGTGCTTCACACTTATCACTTCATACTCCTTAACTATCCCTCGTACGTGCAAAGAGACCGGTCGGCCGAACGGCTAAAACAATCAATGTAACAACGTGTCCTGCAAGTTGAAACCAAGTTGGGTTTATTTGAGCCCCGATGTTTTGACTCAATCCCAAAATAATGCCTCCGGCCAATGTCCCCCACAAACTACCCAGACCGCCGATAATAACCGCTTCAAAGGCAAAAATCAGTCGGGCCGGGCCGTCAGTTGGCGCAAAATTGGTGCGGATGCCCAGCAAAATACCGGCCAAGGCCACAATCACAAACGAGATCCCCATCGCAATCGCATAAATTTGGCGACTGTTAATCCCCATCAATTCGGCCGTCTCTGGATCGTCAGATGTGGCTCTAAATGCCTGGCCGATTTTTGTTCGGTTGAAAAACAGCTGTAGTGCAAACAGTACCGTGACGGCCACGATAAATGTGATCAGTGGCATGATGCCAATCGATAGCTGATCGTTGATGGTAATGCTAGCCGTTTCGAGCGAACCGG
>JAHDGV010000537.1 GCA_020631655.1 Chloroflexota bacterium
GGCAAGTTGTCTTCCACAGTGTAGTCACCACTGTTGATCTCGCCTTGGTTCATCACCTCGATTTGATAGGTGATCTCTTGGCCCACTTCGTATGGTCCGGCCGTGACAACTTTCTTGACCAATGCCAAGTCATACTCATTGACCGGGATAAATTCAAAGTCAGAGTCGTCTTGGTCGTTGTCGTCTTTGTCATTGGTGACGTCATCGTCGTTTTCAGTATCAGACTCATCCGAGTTATCGGTTGGGTCAGAGTCATCATCATCACCGCTGTCAGCCGTGATTTCCGCGATGTTTTTGATTGGTGCGGTTGGGACCGTGTTGATCTCAGCCGTGATCGTGAATGTGGTGATTTCGCCCGGAGCTAGATTGGTGCTATTCCAAGCAACTGTACCCGTTGAGCCAACTGCAGGTGCAGTTGCAGGGGCTGGGTTGGCCGAAATAAAGTCAAGCTCAGCTGGTAGCGCGTCTTCAACTGTGTAGTCACCACTGTTTACGCCACCTTGGTTCATGACCAAAATATTAAAGGTAACTTGTGTCCCAATATCATAAGGGCCGCTTGAAACCAAGCGTTTGATGAGGGCTAAGTCATACTCTGCAACTGTGATCTCTTCAAAGTCAGAGTCGTCTTCGTCGTTATCGTCTTTGTCGTTGGTGACATCGTCGTCGTTTTCAGTGTCAGACTCATCCGAGTTGTCGGTTGGATCAGAGTCGTCATCATCACCGCTGTCTGAAGTGATTTCGGCGATGTTTTTGATTGGGCCAGTAGGTAATGATGCGATTTCGGCCGTCACCGTAAAGGTCACGATCTCATTAGGCACCAGGTTGGTTCCTGTCCAAGTGATGACGCCGGTAGAGCCCACGCCGGGATCAGACGTTGCGGCCGGACTGGCTGAAACAAATGTCAGTTCCGGTGGCAGTGTGTCTGCGACCGTGTAGGTGCCACTATCAACATTACCTTGGTTCATCACCAAAATGTTAAATGTAACTTGATCTCCAACTAGGAAAGGGCCGGGGGAAGCAATACGCTTAATCAGTGCCAAGTCGTATTCGGGCACGGCCATGCTCATGAGTCGATAGAGATAATCTTCAACCTCTCCGTCAGATGCGGGGCCATCAGGGCCAAGATCGTCATCCGTGCTTAAACGGAAGCGAACGCCAAGGTCTGTGTCTGTGGCGGCACCAGCTGGCACCATGAAGGTTGCAGGAAGCTCAACATCAACTGATCCAGTAGGGACTGTGATGCTGATAACTTCGCCAGGTCCGTCAAATGAGCCGTCACCGTTCCAGTCAACAAAGCCGTAAAGGTAAGCATCTTGCCCCGTTTCGTTGGTGACGGTGGCTGTGAAGACCGCTGTCTCACCCGGTTTAACGGCCGGTGGCAAAACGATGCCATCCTCGTCATCACCGTTTAGATCATCTCCTGTGGCGGTTGCGTTTGGTTGACCGTCATCTTCCGCATCTACCGTATCGCCGATACCCAAAGTTGGAATGATCGGGTGGCTTGGACCTTCGGTTCCAGTTGAATCTGTGTTGTAAATTCCGTCAGGCAAGTCGCCCCAGTCGGCCGGTGACGGCAACGGAATGGAGAAACCGGTCCCTAAAATATCACCACTGATACCTTGTCTGGCTGATCCCGGCTCACGAATCGATTCAGCTTGGATACAGGCCCAAGTGTCACCAGCATTCAGCGTAATGGCATCCGGTTCGACAACTTCGTCCCACTCTCGCCCAAGCGAACTGGTCCAGATTGATGTGTAGCCGGTACGAATTTGTGTACCCGTGTCAATAACTGGACTTGCTGGCCCGGTTGGGTCAGCGCTGTTCACAGTTGGCATTGCACCACTGCCTGATAGTGAGTAAAGGCGTCCACCTCTCAAAGTTTCTGACAGAATATTCGCCTGACCTGACATGATCGCATCAATATCAACCGTTGTCGCGGCCGGAACTGGTGGGAAGCTGACACAAACCAAATCTGAATGGTCTCCAGCGTATGGTTCGTCTTGTACCTCATAGAACCAATCAAGCCCCGTCATGAAAGTGACTTGAGCGTAATCAAATTCCAAACATTCGTAGAAAACATGGATGCCCACACCGTAGATATCACTGTTGGTTACATCCCCATCCGTTGAATCAGGTTGAGGCACAACAACGCCAGAGATTGAGACATTGTTCGCGCCAGCGGTCCAATCGGTATCAAACTGGCTTGTAACATCGATCAATGCATTCCGCCGGAACCATTCTCGATCCAAAGTTGCATCAAAACGGGCCCAATACTCTTCGGTAATTGTGTATGCGTTTATCCCATTCCCATTAAATTCAATGTCAAGATCAGGGTCAAAGGTTGGAACGTTGTTTGCTGGGTCGGTCACTGTTTCTAGACCGCGCCAGCGGAAATACCACTCGATATATGCGCCGTGGATGATCGGTTTGCTTCCATTTGAACAGGCGGGGACATCTACATCAAAGTCATCTGCAGTGGTTGTTTCAAAAAATGATTTACCACCAACGGCAACATCGACACGGCCGTTGTAGGTGACATATTCTGTCAAAGGCGTATCAATGTTGTCTGTTCCGGTTGGAATAGAAGACACGAGGACATCGAAACCTTCGATGATTGCGGAGGGATCAATATGATCTTCTGAAATGGTTGGTGCATCTTCTCCGGCCGCATTGGCAGTTAAAGCTCCAAAGGTGATCGGCAAAAACAGGCCGAGCATAAGCACAAGCGTTACAGTTGCTAAGCTCCGGGATTTGTTTTTAACACGATTGGGATACTGAGAGGTAAAAGTGGTATTTTTGATGGTCATAATGCTTTACCTTCGATTTTGAATCGTAAATTTAATGTTTCCATGGTGTCCATTCTTCCTGCTGTTTTATTGGTCAATCCGCTGATTTTATTTCAGAAACCCGTTATATTCCAACATTATGCAAAGTTACTAGGACATTAGTATAGCATCATAAATGGAGATGAAATTAAAATCAGGTAGGGTAACTACGTATTTTTTTTTAATAATCTTGTGTTAAGTGGTTAATAAATTGCAAGTATAGTTCGGTTAGAGACTTCTTATAGCTATAGAGAGTTGAATACAAATGTTAGGCAGATTTAGACCCAGAAAGTTTAAATTTGCCGAGGTAAAGCCGGGTTCTGCTAATCTCCCTGTCACATGACCGATAGGGATAACTTGTGATCGGGAAAAATCGGTCGGTGACTGGGAGTT
>JAHDGV010000538.1:0-1461 GCA_020631655.1 Chloroflexota bacterium
GCAGAGGCGATTAAGTTAAACCAATCCCCGATCTGACTAACCAGATAACCGATCCACAAAAAGCGGTAATCTCGGTTCTGGCGTAGCAGAGTTGTATATTTTGATAGCATCGGCCAATGCTACTGTTTTTATCAGGTGATTCAACCCCTCAAACGAAAATGTATCCTTTTTCATTCGAAGTGGGACTTATAAGTAGACGTCTAAATTTAGTGAGAATGAAGTCATGAAAAGACTAAGTATAAAAACTGAATTTTCTGAGCTATCTGAGTTCGAGGTGGGTGATCTAGTTCGTGCTACTTTGCAAGGGAATACGGGTGCATTTGGCATCATCATTGAGCGGTTTGAGAAGATGGCGCTTAGCCACGCCTTGAACTACCTCAATCATCAAGAAGATGCCCAAGATGCGGTTCAAGAAGCATTTTGGGAGGCGTATCAAGCGCTACCCAAACTGAAAACCCCTGAAGCGTTCCCCGGCTGGTTTAAGCGGATTGTCCTTAAACAGGCTGACCGGCAAGGGCGTTCGAGATCAAAAGGTGGGTTAAAGACCCAGCTAACAGACATTGCCCACACCATCCCCGACTTTCAAAAACCATTGGCCGACCAATTTGAAACGGTTGCCCAAAATCGATCTGTTCAAAAGGGGATCGCAGATTTGCCAGATATTCAGAGTCAAGTTGTTTCACTTCACTACATCGATGGTTTATCTCAAAAAGAGATCTCTAACCTTTTGAATCTCCCAATTACAACAATCAAAAAGCGTTTGCACGACGCCCGCGTCAATCTCAAACGCCAGTTTAATCACATGAACACACAAACAGAACAAGCTCAATTAGAAAATAGCAAAGCTCAACTTATCGCGTTTTACATTGCGTTGCGGGCTAACGACTTAACCACAATCAAAAAATATCTGAAGGCTGAACCAGAGCTGGTCAATGTACGAAGTGAGTGGCCCGTCGCCTCAAACACCTTTTACTGGCCCCTTGGCATTACCCCGTTTAACTGGGCGGCCGGGGTGAATAATTTAGAGCTGGCGCGCATTTTGCTTGAGCACGGCGCATCGATTAATGGGCTTGAAAATGAGCCGTTTACGCCTTTGCACCACGCCGTATCAATGGGGCAGGGGGAGATGGTTAAGTTCCTGCTCGATTCGGGTGCAGAGATCAATAAGTTAGCCCAAAACGGCCTCACGCCACTGCATACGGCCGTTATGCATGAGGAGCTTGAAATCGCCAAGCAACTCGTCGAAGCAGGTGCAGATCTAAAGGCGGTTGATAGTCAAAATCAAACGGCCGGGATGTGGGCGCAGGCCAAGGGGCTCAGTTCATTTGCAGAGATGTTTGATTTCTCTTTGGAATCCACCGTGGCCAAAGAAGAGTCTACTCCCAAGCCGCCCAATCTTCACGTTGAAACGCTCTTCGGCCGGATCATCAATAGCCAAGGGCAACCGCTCGATAAACGGCC
>JAHDGV010000538.1:1561-3216 GCA_020631655.1 Chloroflexota bacterium
GTCGCAAAAACCGGCCGGATAGTTGCTGAAACACTGTGGCGACAGGGGCACGAAGTGTTGATTGTTGTCGATGAAAAGGTCTCACTGATCGAGGGGTGCGTTGAGCATTTGACTAGTCATCAAACTATTTCTGCTCAATCAGCCATTACTACGATTTTTGACGGATCACACACCGTTGGCCTTGAACCTGCCGCTCTGTCTGGGCTAGATTCAGTCATCACATTTTCATACGAGCGAGCATGGGCCGGACTATGGCCCGCCATTGACCCACTGGCCTCAAAAATCAACAAGAATTGGGTGGCTCAACTCCCATCTAATCACCGAGAGATAACGCTAAACGCTCGAAACTTGCTCCTTCGCTACGGCGGACTCCACCATCAGTTCAAGAAACAGGGTGAAGCTGGGCTCTTTTATCTTGCAGATGCAAATTTAGAGGTCAAAAATGCGAT
Organism: Chloroflexota bacterium; assembly: GCA_020631655.1. Lineage (GTDB taxonomy): Bacteria > Chloroflexota > Anaerolineae > Promineifilales > Promineifilaceae > WTJY01. Next base: position 2,011 of record JAHDGV010000538.1, read on the forward strand.
TCGCGGCCAGCGATTAGAAGCGTTCTTGACACAGGTTCTGCCGGTAAACGAACCAAGGGTCGGCCGGGTCGGTCAGCTCGTGCCGTTGGAACAAACGCTCGCAGGCGCGCAATCGATCTTACAGGGCAAGTTAGACTCTGTAGACCTAGAAAAGTTCTCTTTTGTAGGCGCAATCTAAATGCTTAAACCCGCAGTTTACGGCAGGCCCATCACAAATGACGGGTCTGCCGTTTTATGCTAAAGGCTCTCCATCTTGACTAATCAAAACCATCCTATACCCACTAACATCCTCGGATTCGAAATCCATAACCCAAACCCCAATCAGGTTTACTTGTGGATGCGGGCAATTGGAGCTTTTGCATTCGCCCTCGTGATTACCTATGAGCTTGTTTACCATACAACTGTCATTAACCTAAACCCGATTCAGCTTGTTACGCTTGGCGTTGTTCTAGAATGCATGACGGTCTTTTTTGAAATCCCAACCGGATTAGTTGCAGATCAATACAGTCGCCGATTGTCCGTCATAATTGGCGTGGCTCTGATAGGCTTTGGGCTCTTGATAGAAGGTCTTTTTGCCACTTTGTTGGGAGCTTTACTGGCACAAGTTGTATGGGGAATCGGATTTACCTTTTATAGTGGGGCGGGTGATGCGTGGCTGGCTGATGAAGTTGAAGAGGAGCAAGCAAACCAAGGCTATTTAAGAGGGGCTCAACTGAGTCAAATTATGAGGCTCTGTGGGGTAGGCGTAGGGGCGTTTGTTGTGACATATGGGCTCCATTGGCCCATTATTGTTGGGGCCACGATCAACATCTTGCTTGCAATCTTTTTGATGCTAAAAATGCCTGAAATCGGCTTTCAGCCCAACATGTCAGAGTCCCCACAATCTGTTTGGAGCCAAATGAGTCTGCCTTTTAAAGATGCGTTAGCTCAATTAAAAGTTCGGCCGGTTTTGAGCTTCATCCTCGCTATTGGGTTTGTGATCGGATTATCTTTAGGAGGATTTGATCGCCTAAATGTTGCGCATATTTTTGAGAACTTTCAGTTACCAGAAATCGGTGCGTTTGATTCAGTCGCTTGGTTTAGCATTATCAGCGGAGTTGTTGCCATTCTCTCCATTATTGGAGCTGAAATTGCCCGTAGATATTTAGATTCAAACGAAAAGGGGGAGATAGCCACTATTTTATTGTCGATGTATAGCGGGATGGT
>JAHDGV010000068.1 GCA_020631655.1 Chloroflexota bacterium
CCTGCCACATCTTAAAAATAATTTCCCATTAGCTAGATGGAATAATTTCGGAGCAGTTCGATGCTTAAAGTAAACAATATTGAAGTCGTTTATAGTGATGTTATCTTGGTTCTACGGGGTGTTACCCTTGAGGTTCCTGATGGTGAGATCGTGTCACTTTTAGGCGCAAATGGTGCAGGTAAATCAACAACTTTAAAATCTATTTCAGGGCTACTGGTCGCTGAGGATGGTGAAGTAACCCGCGGTGGGATTGAGTTTGACGGTGTTCGCATCGACAATCTTCCGGCTGATGAGATCGTGCGCATGGGTATTGTGCAGGTTCTTGAAGGGCGACCACTTTTTGGCCATTTGACGGTTGAAGAAAACCTGCGCACCGGAGCTCTGTTCCGCAATGCGTCGGCCGCTCAACTGCGACAAGATATTGATGAGGTTTATCACTTCTTCCCTCGTTTGCTCGACTTTAGAAATCGAACCTCTGGTTACTTGTCTGGTGGGGAGCAACAGATGGTTGTAATCGGCCGAGCTTTGATGGCTAAGCCGAAACTGATGCTTTTAGACGAGCCATCACTTGGATTGGCCCCTATGCTTGTTCAGCAGATCTTTGACATTATTAAACAGATCAATAAAGAATCTGGGGTGTCGATGCTGATCGTAGAGCAGAATGCGAACGTTGCTTTGAAAGCGGCTAAATCTGCCTATGTGATGGAAACCGGCCGGATTGTGATGGATGGGGAGGCTAAAGAGCTGGCCAACAACGCAGACATTAAAGAATTTTATTTGGGATTAACTCAGTTGGGTGAACGTAAAAGTTACCGAGAGGTAAAACACTATAAACGCCGCAAACGCTGGTTGGGTTAGCTAACTCATTTTTCCATCGAAAAAAGGGTGTCATTTTGAATCTTAATGTTCAAAATGACACCCTTTTTTGCTTTCAGCGTAACCAAAAAAAAGTTTGTGTGTTCTGAATAATAACCCTAAAACTTGACTTCTTACAGAAAAGGAGAACCCATGCAGAAGCGATATGGAAAAATTGTTGGATATGGAGTTTTTACTCCTGAGCAGGTTGTTACAAACTTTGATTTAGAAAAACAGTGGGATACGAGCAATGATTGGATCGTTCAGAGATCGGGTATTCATGAACGACGATTTGCTTCGGCCGATGAGCCTACCCATGTACTTGCGGCAAAAGCGGCTGAAAGCGCTCTAGAACAAGCGGGCCTTGAAGCAACTGATCTAGATCTGATTATTGTTGGCACTTGCCTGACTGAGTATTTCACGCCATCAGTTGCCTGTTTAGTTCAAGCTGCCATCGGTGCCAACCATATTCCAGCCTATGATATTTCGGCCGGTTGTACCGGATTTATCTATTCGTTAAGCACGGCCTATCAATTCATTGAAACTGGTGCGTTTAAGCGAATCTTGGTGATTGGGGCAGAAAATATCACTCGATTTTTAGACAAAGGTGATCGCTCAACCGCCATCCTGTTTGGAGACGCGGCCGGGGCTGTGATTATAGAAGCGACAGACGAACCCTGCGGCCTGCACGGCTTTATGCTTGGATCTGACGGAAGCGATCAAGACGTGATTCGCATGAACACATCGTCCGATCGTGGAAACTTTGATGAAGGACATTACATTCTTTTTCAGGGGCAACGAGTCTTTAAATTTGCGTCACGCGTCTTGGGTAAGGCATGTAATCAGGCTCTGGAGCATGCGGGTCTAACCTTAGACGATGTCGATTGGATTATTCCACATCAGGCAAATGTACGGATTATCCAGTCGGCCGCTCGTGATATGGGAATCTCGATTGATCGATTTATGATCAACATCGACAAGTACGGCAATACATCAAGTGCATCTATCCCACTGGCTCTGTATGAAGGCTTGGAGTCAGGAAAAATCAAACCGACAGACACGGTGATGATGGTTGCTTTTGGGGCTGGGCTAACGTGGGGCGCGGCCGTTCTGCAATTGGCTCCCAAACCAGCCGAAGCTGCACTTGAGCCCAAAACTGAGATAGCTGTTCCCGCTGATTAGACCGGTGCTATCTGTAGCGAGATCCCTGCTTTAATCGTATCAATGTGCTTTTCAGCCTCTTTGCGGCCGATGTCGATCATGCGCTGCTTTTGACTAAAACGATTAAACGAGACATCGCTTAAATCTGGTGCGATGAGGCAGTCTACATTGTCGGTTCCTAGATTACTGTTTCGGACCATGATTTCAACCGCATTGATACCTACACCGATGGGGCCAGCAAACTTTCGTTTGTGTGGAGAAAACACATCAACTGCGACCACATATTCTGCACCAATACTTCTCACCGCTTCTGAAGGGGTGTTGTTGGTTACACCGCCATCAACCAGCTGTTTGTAACCGCCGAATTTTACCGGCCGGACCAAACCCGGAATGGCGCAGCTGGCGTGCACGGCCGGGGCTACTGGACCGCTGTTAAATAAAACAGGTTTTCCAGTGTCTAAGTCAGATGCTGAAACGATGAGCGGGGTGGCTAAATCTTCAAAATGCAGATTTCCCAGATGGCTGGTGAGTAGTTGTTCAATTGGCCTAAAAGAAATAAAGCCGAGTGAAGAAAATATCGGCCGGATCATTGAAAACCAGCTGATGTTTTTGGCCAATTTGAGTATTTGTGCCGTAGTTAATCCAGCCGAATAGAGATATGCGATCAACGACCCTGCGGATGAGCCGCCTAAAAAGTTGGGTTTGATCCCCTCTTCTTCAAGGGCCTGCAAGATCCCTAAATGTACAAAACCGCGAACAGCTGCCCCGCTGAGCGCGATCCCTAATGATTTGCTTTGTGTTGGTGCCATAATTTTTTAAGCCTGTTACTGTGATGGAGATCAATATCTGCGTGGATAAAAAAGACTTATAAACGGTGTGGATGACAATATGAAAAACTTAGACCCGATGCCCAAGAACAATGGTATCAAGTATTGGGCACGAACATATAACCCTTTTGACAGTTTTTCCGTTTGTGTTCCTTCAATTGTGAATGAGTGGGGGGCTGTGCTACGTCAAGTGCGGATTAATGGAAGTTCTTGACATAGCCTAAAGTGGTTTGTCCCGTTGAAATTTCCATCAAGCGGCAAATGACAAACCACTAGTCTTTATTGCGTCGGCTTCTAAAGAGCCAACCAAGTATACCGGCAAAAACGGCCGCTGCACCAAATCCAGCAACCACTAATGATCCGTGCTCTCTGGCAAAACGGCGTACAGACGGCCGGTCCGGCTGAATTTCAAGAGCATAATCTGAATCTTGGTCGGATATTTGAGCCGCCTCGCTGATTTGGCGGGCAGTTTCTGCTCTTTGTTCGATGACCGCATCGGGCACCAACTGGCCGTGTGCCAATATTCCGGCCGATTCATAGCCAAACTCGTAGGCTAAATCTTGTATCTCATAAACTTGCTTGCTGGTTAATGATTCTGCCAATCCAAAATTTGAAAATTTGCTGTCTATGGCGAGCAGAGATGCCTCGGCAAATGCGGCCGGAACAAGCTCCGGCGGCAACTGGTTAAGCCGATCGCCTGATGCTGACTGTGGTAACTTAAATACGGCCGATTCGATAAGCGTGATATCGGGTCGTTGCTCAAGCTCCTCATGAGTGATAACGCTTGGCTGTGATAGGTCACAGATCACAGCTCCCGGCAAACAGGTCTCCAGATTAAATTTCACCCGTTTCTGCGCCATCGTGCGCCCTAATAAAACAATGTCACTGTGGCCGATAATTTGATTCGCATCTGTCGTGATCGCCACCTTAGTTTTTAGATGGATATCCTCGATGCGTCGTTTTAGCTCTATCAGCAGGTCTGGCTCACCGCCAATCAAGGTCATATCTGTGACGTGTTTGGCCAAAACTTCGGCCGCAATCGCCACAATCGGGTCACCCGGATTAATAATCGTAACTTGTAAGCCATCCTCAATCTCAACACTTGTTTTTTGTGCGATGTGAACCGCCTGCTCAACTACCCCCCAAATATTCAAGGCTTGCCCAGATGTAACACCAACATCGATTTTGGACGCAATTGCGCTCAAGGCATCGCTAATCTCACGCGATGCTGTATCGCTTGCAATTAACCGTGATTCTAGCTGTTCGGCCAACCGCGCTGCCTGTAGCACCCGCCGTTCAACCAGTTCAGCTTCTTGCGCTGTAAATTCTTCCGGCGTGCCGCCTAACGAAATTACTTCACCGATGGCTGTGTGTTTTTTACCAACCGCGTGAATATCGGTGATACGTCCTTTAAAGATGGGGGGGATGTGGACGGCCGTGCGATCAATAAATGCCTTGGGCAAAAATCGAGCCGCCGGCATTCTCTGCCTAATCTCTCCAACCGTGTTAGGTTGAGTGATGTAGCCAAATCGGTTGACGGCCGACTGTTCTGGCTGAACGTAGGTGATGGTTGGCTGCCACTCAAGTTCTGCCAGCAGGTTCAGAAAGTCATTTTCTGTAAGCTGATTCTGATCAACGTCGGCCGGAGCTGAAACTGCTAAACAGGCTTCAATCACGGCTGCTGAATGCTGGGCCAGCTTTTTGTTGTCGTGGCTTAAATTGGGGTAGATGGTGGCAACGATTTTGGCACCCTTTTTGCGGCATTGTGAGACGCTATTCTTGGTTACAGCAGGCGTTACAATCGTCTTTTCTGCCAAATTCGCATCAGGAATTTGATTGATTAAGGTGATGTCCCCCGCAATAATATCGGCCCAATCGATGAGTTTGTGCAATTGGTTCAGAGCATCTGCAGAAAGGTCTGGATTACCAAAAAGCGCTTGAATCGAACATTCGCCTAACTCATTCAGCCAAGCTTTGCTAGATGAGTCGTTGGTTGCTGAAATAAGATTTGCGTAAAGCAAATGATCGGCCGATTCGGTCTTGGACGCATAGTTGCCCAATGATTCTGCGAGCCCAAAGTGGTTCAAAGCTGGAAACATCAGAACCCGTTTGTTGGACCAGATGCCTGGCTCTAAGTCGTGGCTCAAGCGCACTCCCCATCGGCCGATGGCTGAGCTAGTTTTTGATCCATCGTAAACAAAAGTTTTGGTTGCTTTGCCCGCCAAATGGGCCGTTGCCTTAAATCGGGTCGATCTGTTACCCAATCTAAGATTGGCCGGCATATTGCTCAGCGCAATCGCATCAGTTTTGCCATCTAAATCATCAATCGCTTTTTCAACTTGTTCAACACTTTGATTGCAGATGATATGCTCAAGCTCAATGGCATTTCCTAAAAAAGAAATTATCTCAGGCTCAGAGACATGGTTGTCGTCAAAGAAATGGAGGATGGATACTTTTTTACTCACGTTTACAAATTATAGTGGGTCGCATGTGTGCGTCAATTTTAGCTACCGTTGGGTTGATTAGGCTTTTAAACAGTTAATGGCAATCCCTTATGGATATTAAATTCTCAGCCCGTGGTATAATTTTTACAACAACTATACGGCATATCAATTAGGCAGTTTCTAGGAACAATAAATTAATGGTAACCATAAAACGCTATCCAAACCGAAAACTCTATGACACTGAGGCACGTAAGTACATTACGCTCGAAAAGGTGGCCGAGCTCATTCGCTCTGGAAACGAGGTTGAAGTGTTGGATACCGCTTCTGGGGATGATCTAACCGCCTTGATCCTGACCCAAATCATCTACGAACAAGAGAAGAAGAATGGAGGCTTTTTGCCTAGATCTGTATTGCAGAGCTTGGTTCAATCAGGCGGTGAGACGTTGAATAACCTTCGTAACGGGCTTTCTTACCCGCTAAATCTTGTTTCGCACGTAGATGATGAAATACGGCGCAGAGTTGAGATTCTGGTCAAAGAGGGGGAAATACGGCTGGAAGACGGGCAACAAATGGTTAAGCGGCTGATCCAGAATGCAAGCGAATCCTTCTCAAACCAAAGTGAAGAAGGGCGTTCGGCCGATTTTTTTGATCGGTTAAAGCTTTTGGGTGTCCCCAGCCGGTCAGAATTGGAAGACCTAAAAAATCAGATTGCTACGCTTGAACAGGCACTTGCAACCCTAACTGAGTCGGAAGAAGACGACGGAGAAGTGTAAGCCGTTTGAAACACACGCCAGAAAGTCTTGATTTTAAAGCTGTGATGTGTACAATTTTAGGCCGATTCTATTGACTTTTCATCACAATTTGTGATTTTAGATTTACGAGGTAAACCATGGCCAAGAAAAAAGGCGCACGTATCGTCATTAAAATTAAAAGCACAGAAAGCGGTCATCAATATGTTACGACCAAAAACCGTCGTAATGATCCACAACGGATCGAATTGAAAAAATATGATCCGCTTGTACGCAAACATGTTTTGTATCGCGAAACAAAGTAGTCATCTGTGTGCAGAAATCAGCTCCGCTTAGCGGGGCTTTTTTTTTGCCACCTAAAGTTCTGCATTATCAGACTTCGGAATTTTCAATTTCTAGAATTTTTACTTGATTATTTGTTTAAAAACTTCTGAAGTCTTTCTCTAGTAAGTGCCTAAGTGGAGATGTTATGTAACAAACAGGAGCAAGCTGAGGGGGATAATGCTGAGTAGGGTGGTAAACAAAACCCCTGCGGCCGCAAATTCCGCATCCCCATCAAATTCGGTAGCCAACACACCGCTGGTAACCCCGACCGGCATCGAATAAATTAGGATAAAAACCCGCAGAGTTAACCCGTTTAACCCAATCAATGTGGCTACTAAAAAAGCGATGGCTGACCCAATCCCATACCGGGTTATTGTTATGGTCCACAGTGCTTTCATTCGGCCGCGCAGGGTGGCGGTGCCAAGTTGGAGTCCTAAGATCACCATGGCGCACGGCACAGACGCCCGGCCGAGTACGGCTACCGCTTGGCCCACCGGCTGGGGCAAATCGTTGCCGGTCAGGTTGAGTACAATGCCCAAAGCCGCCATGTAGGGAATCGGCATCTTAAAAACGTTCAACAGAGAGTCCTGAATGCTTTTAGTCCCTCTAGAAACAACAAAAGTACCTAATCCATAAACCACAAACAGTTGCCCAATCACAAAAACTACCGCGCGTGATTCCGCTTCTGCCCCAAATGCGAACGTGATAAAGGGCAACCCGAAATTTAGAGAGTTCATGATGATGGCGGTCAGGATAAAGGTCGAAACCATGCGGCGATCGAACCCCATCAAGCATCCAATCCCCCAAGCTGCACCTGCCATCAAAAAGCCACAAAGGATCGTGGCTAACACAATATTGCCAATTTCTCGGCCGGACATGCTGGTGTTCAACATGCTGTTTAACGCTAGGCAAGGGGCAAACAGATAAATATTTGCTCTTGCAAAACTGCGGGCTTCCATCTTGATTTTGCGACTGACAAGCACCACCGCCCCCGCTATCAAAAAAAGCGGGGTAAATGTTAAATAGATCAGGTTAAAAAATTCATTCAGAGATGACATGGGCATACTATGGTAATGCGGGCAGGTACTTTTGGTGGATGGGACATTAGCCTTAGGGAGATTACTATTTTAGAAAAATTGTCGGGTTAGAGCATTATGACATTAAAACTCAAAGTTGGGATGGCGTTCGAGCCAGAAAAAATCAGTTTGCAGTCCTCGAAACCAGAAAATCGTAAAAAGCCAAAAAAGAAAATTAAATTTCCTAAAGAGCTTTTAGCCAGTATCGCTTGGAAGGAAATTTTTAGATCCTTCGGAATTTCTGCTTTGGTCCTGTTTAATGTGTTTTTACTGGGCGTTGCGTTCGTCTGGTTCGGTCTGCTGTTTTCGTTCATTTCTCCTGTTGAATTGATGAATATGTATGGGATTAATACATCGGCCGAAGTTGTTGAGGATATTAACAGTGTCGAAATTAGCGACTTTGGTGCGCCACCGGCTCCTGCTTTGGGCGGTAACTAAACAAGCCTAAAATTTTCAATTAAAAAAGGGATTGGTTCAATCGAGCCAATCCCTTTTTTGTTGGTTGTGATTTGTTATTCACCCACTTTGATGTCTACTAAGTTCTCGAGCGCTTTGACAATGGCGTGATTCCCTTCATGCCCCAATCCTTTGGCCTGCAATGTTCGGTACAGGTTAAAGGCCAAACTAGTTGTCATAGCTGGCACCGCCATTTGATCAGCTGCTTCTAGCACCAAGCGCAGGTCTTTCTGCTGTAGATCGATTGTAAAGCCCGGCCGCCAATCTCGCTGGGCCACTTGTGGACCACGATTAGACAGCGTCCAACTTCCGGCCGCACCGCCTGAAACCGCATCGAGCGTTTTTTGCATGTCTAGCCCACTCGCCTGCGCAAATAACATCGCTTCGCCCAGCGATACCATTGTGCCAATAACCAATATTTGATTGACCAATTTTACACTCTGCCCAGCTCCCTGAGCACCGACATGGGTAATTGTTTTCCCCATCGCCTCAAGATATGGCATTGCGCGCTCAACTTGGTCTGAATCGCCACCAATCATGATGCTTAAGGTCCCGTTTGCCGCACCTTCGTTGCCGCCGCTGATTGGGGCATCAAGCATTTTTGCCCCTTTAGCCTCGATTTTGGCCGCAATATCTTTTGTGGTTTGTGGAGAAATTGTGCTGTGATCAATAACTAAAGAACCAGCTTTGACGGTTTCCAGAACGCCGTTTTCCCCCAGTACAACTGCCTCAACGTCAGGTGTATCACTAACGCAAATGAAAATGATGTCAGATTTTGCGGTGACGTCGGCCGGGCTATCCCCCGCAGTTGCTCCTGCTGAAACAAGCTCCTCAGTTTTAGATTTAGTCCGATTCCAAACGCACACGTCAAATCCTTTCTTTAAAAGATTCAACGCCATCCCTTTGCCCATAATGCCAAGGCCTATAAAACCCAGTTTTTCGCTCATTGTTATACCTCATCAAAAATTTGAAAAGGTATTGTATCGGATTGAGCTTGATTGGGTTAGCCAGCTATGGTCGATTTTTTATGTTTACGCTGGGGAAAGTAGCGGTAACGAGACTTTAAACGTCGTCCCTTCATTCAATTTGCTGAAAACAGAGATCGTTCCTTCGTGCCGTTCCGTGATCGTTTTAACGATGTAGAGGCCAAGCCCTGTACCGCTGAATTTTGATGCGCCGGGCGTGCGATAAAAGAGTTGGAAAAGCCGCTTCTGTTGTTCATCTGGAATCCCCGGTCCGTTGTCGGCAAACAGAATATCAACCTTGTCTTCATCTGGATCAGGCACAACAGAAACTTCAATGTCACCTTTGTCTCTTAAAAACTTAGCACTATTTCCAATTAAATTGAATGCGATCTGCTTGATTCGGTTTTCATCAGCCATGGTCCATATCGGAGTATCCTGGACATTCAGCTTTAAATTGATGTTTCGATCGTGAAAAACCTGCTGAAACTGATTAACCACCTCGGTTAGGGGGAGTTGGATATCGATTTTCTTGAGATCAACCGGGAACTTGCCTTGCTCGATCATGTTGAGATTTAAAATATCATCGATCAAAGAGTTAAGCCAAATCGATTGCTCAAGAATGCGGCTAAACACATATCTGGGTTTAAATGGGGCTGTATCAAGTTCTCCTTTGTGTGTCATCATGATGTCGCTGTAGGTGGTGATGACAGAAAGCGGGGATCTTAGGTCATGAGCCGCCATTGAAAGAAAAATAGATTTGAGTTCATTTAGGCTATGTAGCTCAAGATTGGCCTTTGAAAGCTCTTGCTGGGCAAGTCTGAGCTCGTTCCGTTGCTGAATGGTGTTCTGCATGAGCTTGCCACGATTGGTGATATTCTCGATGAGGAGGACCAGTCCACGAGATGCATCATCTTCGTCGGCCGGATAAATACTAAAATCGTAGTAGTCAATCCCACCAGCTTCATTCTCCCGGTTCACCTCTTGCAATTCTAGGTAGGGCAACTCCCCTTCAAGAATTTGGTCGATTGTGTCCTCGAACCCAAATAGCTCGATGAAACTCTCTGTTAATGGCTGAGAAACGATGCTTGTTTCACTGTCCATTGAAAGTTCCTGAGCGATTCCTTGGGTTGATTCAACAATTTGATCGGAGTTGACATAGACCACACCGATTCTGTTTGATAGCAACTCAAACGCTCGAGATTCACTCGATAAAAAAGATTGGTTGGATGGCATGAGATTAACCTTTACTTCGTATTTTTCTGTGAGCTGATTAAATTTGCAAGAGACGCAAATCCCGCCTCAACTCCTTCTCCAGTTTTTGCGCTGGAGAAGTACCACGGGCACTGCAATTCGGCAGCGATGTTTTCAATTTGTTCATCTTCAATTTCACGAATGTTTTGAAGATCAAACTTATTAACAAGAAGGACGGCCGGTAAGTTGGCTTTTCCAATCTTGTTTAATTGATTCGAGTAGACCTTGACCATACTCAAGGTACTTTTTCTCGTCACATCACAAACCATCACAACGCCTGTTGCGCCAGCTAAATAACCCGAAGTTACTTTGCTGTAATCATCACCCCCGGCTAGGTCCCAGATCAGCAAATTCATTTTTACCTGATGCTCAGGTAGGTCGACAGGTTTCCGAGAGATTTTCACACCAATGGTGCTCATGTAGTCATCGCTGAACTCGCCCTCGACAAATTGCCGAACGAGACTGCTCTTGCCTACCGAAAAATCCCCAAGGAGACATATCTTTTTTTGAATTGTTTTCATCACACAGTTAGGAACTTATGCATCGCATCCAGCGACAGTATACCGCAACAATTATTCATTGTCACCTAACCAATCAAATCTAATCCAACCTTTAACAATCCCCTGTTCAGGGTCATCCCACTCCGCCTCGACCCAGCTACCCAATGTGCGGATTACGTTCAGTTCGGTTCCCGCATCTACGGCCAAAAACTGAGGGGCATCACTGTCTGGGTAGGTTCGACTCCACTTGCCACTTGCCAGCTCGATTTGCTTGAGTTCAAGCTGGGCTTGAGAGGGGCTTGGGATTGGTTCAGCAAATGTTGGTTGAGGAGTTGCTGTAACAATGATTGTTATAGGGGCCACCTCTTGAACCTGTTGACTAGTTTCAGCTTCTTGAACTTGGTTGGCGCCAAAGGCAAATGGTAATAGCCGGTAAGTGAGCACAGAATAAAACGCACAGGCCGATAGCAATAGTGCTACAGCGAACAGCCCTATATTGCGCATCATTTTTGCTGATTGTTCGTTTGAAAGATCAAGGACCGTGTTGCCAGAACCTTCTTTTTTCTTGTTTTGGGCTTCCTCAATAAATTTGTTGATAGGGGGCTTCAGGTCAGGAAGTGTTTCTGGATCTCCGTCGTAAGCTTCTAATGAGTCTTTGTTTTGAATGTGAAGCTCGTTCACAAACATGCGAAGCATCGATCTAAAGCCTTCAGGTTCGACGCCGGAAATCACAGCGGCCGCATATGCGACTGTGCCACTTTCAATGATGATCCGATCATCGCCAAAGTAGACTTCGTGTAGTTCGTCGTCGTTGCTGTCAGGCGAGAATGAATCATTTACGAAGCTACGAATGGCGGTCAACATGCTGCTAACCAAGTCGTGGTCGTTCAGCTCTTCCGTGTTTTGATTGACAAACTCTAAGACAAGGCCTGAATCATGCTGAATGAGAAACAGCTGATTGATTTGGAAAGGGAGGGCATTACGAAAAGCGACTGATGCGGGATCAACGCCTCGTAGTCTGTTCATAAGGGTTACTTCAACCCCACCCTTGTTCGGCCGGATTTGTTGATCAATCCTTTTTCGCAGGTCGTTAAGCGCCTCTGCGACCGCTCGGCTAACGGCCGCACCCACAATCGGATAGAGGGCTTCTACCATTTCTTCACTTGATTCTTGGATCTGGTAGCGAGTCGCCTCACCGATGATTGGGCTTAAAGCCCGAGCCATTTTGCTTCGTTGCCCTTCAACCGCATCTTTGGTGATGTCACCCATGTGATCGGTAATTAAGGGGACAACTTTGTCCTCGGTAAGGATCTGACTGTGGATTGATTCAATTTCTTTTTCGAGTTGGTCTAATTCAGACTCTAAGTTCTGAACCTTTGCACGCTCTTTTTCAAGTAGGAGCTCCCGCAGACGAGACATCAAATTATTGTCCGTATAATTGGTCGTCATTTCGTCAGTTGATTCCATTTTTTACCCGGCTTCCCACGAATTGTGTTGTTTGATTGAACATCCTTTAAGTTAAAGAATGCGGGGCGTCGATGATAAGGAGTTGCAGATAAATTTAGTCGGCCGAATTCGCTTGAATTTGCTGGCCCAGTTGGATCATTAAACTGCCCAACTGTTTTTTATCTACAAAGCTCTCCTGAATTTTTGCAAGCTGTTCCTGAATCGCCTTTAGCTCATTGGTTACATCAAACTGCATTTTGTCGATTTTGTCATCGATTAGATCACGCACAGCCTGCACTTCGCTACTGCCTAATGTATTCGCATCGTCAATTGCTTGTGCAAGATCAACTTGAGCATTCCGCAACTTAACTTCAAGGTCATGTAAACGCTGATCAACTTCAAGCGTGTACTCGCCTAATACGATGCTTCTTAGTTGTTGGAGTTCGGTTAATACCTGTCCATTTTTGGTTCCATCACTCATGAGTTAGTTCTTCTCGTTTCATCCAACTTTCAGAAGTTTTTGAAAGCTGAAAATTAAAATCTGTAGCTTAAAAAGTCGTTCTTTTACCAGAGTAAAAGTTCAAATAAGTGAACATAATGTTCTTAAGATAAGATTAATATTAGTATCTTTTTTGATTTTTTCAAAATGAATTCTCAGAAATCATTTTTTAGCCTAATTCAATCACTTAAAAAAGGAGTTCGGATTGGGGCGAATGCTGCGTATAATCAGTCCAATTCCGGCCGCCAATAAAACAAACATCCCCAGTGTCACAAACAACGTTGCGCTCTGAAAGTAAACTCGCAGACTAGCAATAATCCCTACAAATGTAAATAGGATTGATGCGCCAGTTAGGAACCAGCCAAACATAGATTTCCCGTTGGCAAAAATCAAAACAACACCGATGATGAAGAAAATCATCGTGATGCCAAAAGCAGAAACGCCATCACCAAAAAATCCGCCGCCAAAGCGCCATCCGAAAAAGCCAGTTGTGACTCGAACTTGGTTTGATATCAAGTAAAGCCCAATCAAAGTAAGCACCGCTCCTAGAATAAAATCTCCGATCCCACCGGGAGTTCCCCCGGCTCCTTTTTTGAAAAAATCCATCGTTTTGCCTGCCTTTCGTAGTTTTTTATTTATTAATTATACGCACAAGATGAGTAGAAGGTTTTTTTTGCAACTTTGATCGCTGAAAAGAATATAAATGTCCCGTTATTGTTTTACGGCCGAGTTCGATTTTTTGTAAAATATCTGTGCAATAACTTTGCATAACCTTTGCGATATGTACCAGTTCACTGAAACAACATTTAACCTCGGGTTTGAAATGGCCGCACGATGCTGGTCCCCCGATACCCAACTAGAGGGAGCACCTCCGCTACTTTTGATTCATGGGTTAGCCAGCAACGCCCAGACTTGGAACAAAGTCGGCCGAATTTTTGCTCAAGCGGGGTACCAAGCGATTGCCATTGATCAGCGGAATCACGGTCAAAGCCAACCTACAGATTCTGGTTTTGATTTCGAAACGATTACGGCCGACTTATGCCAACTTCTCGATCTTTTGGGATGGGATGCACCGATCCTGATCGGACAATCTTGGGGTGGGAACGTGCTAACCGATTTTGGTGCTCGCCATCCAAAAAGGGCCAAAGGGCTCGTGATGGTTGACGGTGGCTTTTTAGACTTAAGTTTAGGCGGTGAACCGTGGGATACGATTTACAACCGCATGCTTCCGCCAGATGTGAGCCAGTCATCCCCAGAGATGATGCGCCAGCTGATTCAGATTGGGCACCCGGATTGGGACGAAGAAGGGATTGATGTGACGATGGCGAACCTGAGGGTTACAGAGGACGGTTTGCTTGAACGGCCGTTGCAGATTGAGAAACATATGCAAATTGTGCGCCATATGTTTGAGCAAAACTTAAAAGATTTATATCAAAAAATTGAAGTGCCGGTGTTGATTTGTGCGTCTGGTGCTGGTGATGAACCAGATGCCAGAAAGCAAAAGATGCTGGACAACGCAGAGCTAATCCCGAACGGCCGAATCGAATGGTTTAGCCAAACAGATCATGATATCCACATCCATCGACCAGAAAAATTAAGCAGGCTGATTTTGGATTGGATCGCTCAAATTTAGAGTGCAGGAAGATTAATTATGAAAGTAAAACCAGGACACATTGTAATGTTGGGATCGGGCGAAACGCTCCCATCGAGCGGCAAAGCCCACGAATATTTGGCACAAGCTAGCCCCGACCAACCAGAACTGGTGATTTTGGAAACCCCGGCCGGATTTGAGCCTAACTCTGCGGCTGTGGCTGGCAAAATCAAAGAATTTTTAGACCGGCGTTTGCAAAACTATAAAGCAAATGTGCAGGTGATCCCTGCGCGTAAGCGGGGAACCCCAAACAGCCCGGATAATTTGGAAACTGTGCGGCCGATGCTGATGGCGGACGAGATTATGACCGGGCCGGGAAGCCCAACCTATGCGGCCCGCCAAATGCGCAAAAGCTTGGCCCTACGCATCATGCAAGCTGGTCTTTGCTTGGGTAAACACATCTTTCTCTCAAGCGCATCAACTTTGGCATTTAGCCGATTTACCATGCCGGTTTACGAAATTTACAAAGTGGGTGAAGATTTGCATTGGAAGGATGGGGCTGACTTTCTGGCTCCGTTTGGCTTAAAAACGGCCGTCATTCCCCATTGGAACAACAATGACGGTGGCACGGAGCTTGATACAAGCCGCTGTTATTTGGGGCAAGATCGATTCCAGCAAATGATCGAAATGCTCCCAGAAGATGTGACCGTGATCGGCATTGACGAGCATACCGCTTTGATATTTGATTTTAGCTTGGAGCAGTGCAAAGTGTTGGGGAACGGCACGGTCACCATCATGCGGGATGAAGAACAGGTTTATGAAAGTGGTAGCTCCTTCCCGATTAGCGAATTAGGTGATTGGAAGCTCCCTGAATTAGATGAATTGCCGGCCGAAGAGGTTGAACTCATCCAACAAGCGATGGAACAAAGGGCCTTGGCAAATGCTGAGGAGCTTAAACCCACCGATGAAGTGGTGGACCTGGCTGATGAACGCTGGGACGCGCGTAACGCCAAAGATTGGGCTCAGGCGGATAAATTGCGCGATGAACTGCTCGACAAAGGCTGGAAAGTTTTAGACGGTAAAGAGGGGTATGAGCTGGAGCCGGTCTGATAAACCCGATGGCTTGGAAGCTCCCAGTTTTTATGGAATCGTCATGCCCGCGGAGGCGGGCATCCAGTGCTAGATTTGGCGCTGGATTCCTGCCTCCGCAGGAATGACGGGTCTCTGATGAACTTAAGAAAACTACTGGGACAATGTAATTAAGAGCAAGGCTCGATGTTTTCAGGGTCAGGCAGATCGATTAGGATCGCTTTGGGGTCAACACGATTGTTGAACTGAGACACTTCCACATCTTCGTGGATGAGTCCGGCCCAAACCGGCTGTGGATTGCGTTCACCAAAGGGGCCTACAATGCGAATGCCACCGGTGATTAATGCACGGTCACCCGGCATCAAATACTGGAAGCCGTCGATCTCAACCAAATCATCATCCCCACCTACAGCCCAGCGATACTGATAATTGCTTAGCTCATTCTCGAAACCAACGGCGATGCGCCAAGCACCTGATGCGGTTGGCCAGCCGATTGAGTTGTAGTTTTCGTTTGAATTGTAGACGGTGCCGGGTGCTGGCCCTGTGGTGCGAATGGGGGTGTCGCCATAATTTTCAACCGTCATGGTAAAGAAGAGGGTTTCACACAGCTGTACGGCCGTTGCGCTGACTTCAAAGGTATCACCAGAAGCGGGAGCAAAAATGTCGGCCCGAGGCACACCACCCAGATCAATATTTAGCGTATCTTCAACAAATATTTTTTGCCCTTCCGCATCCTCTGCAAGGGCTGTAATTTGGTAAGTGCCATCTTGAGGGGGTGTTTCACCATTGTCTACACCACCTTCGTAGTCGTAATAGTGGCGGCCGGGCATTCCGGCCGGAACATCCCGTTCTTTTTCAAACAGAGGGAGCTCGCCACCGTTTGGCAGAACGAGAGCGACACGTACATTGGCTTCTTTTTGCAGATCGTATTGGATCAAAACACGGTCATTGATACCGTCACGATTTGGCGTAAAAGTCTCTTTGTCTAGGCCAAAGTCCCGCATTTCAGGCAAGCTTGTGTCTGCGTCTGCCACAACCAGAGGGGTTCTGACTGTTTCTTGACTGCCGTTGGAGTCTGTCGCTTCAATCACCATGTCATACGGCCCATCTTGCAAAAGGCGAGAGATAATCTCCCCCTGAATCATTTCGTCAGGCAACCGGTATCCCTCAACCACACCGCTGAACAAAACCTGATATTCTCCAACACCGCGACGGCGATCTCTACGGAAGTAGAATTGCTCACCGGCTTCGTTTTCAAAGTAGATGGAAACGATTGCGTTGCGAGATATATCGTAGTTGATCTGGATTAAATCGTTATCGCCATCAGCGTTGGGTGTCATCTGGGTTGCGCTGATTGCAACATTGCGCAAAAGGGTAGAATCCCCGCGAAATGTTCGCCAGATGAGAGCACCAACGGCAAAGGCTAAAACGATTGATAGTAGTGTGGCGATGAAGGCGGTTTTCCTGTTTCCTTGATTCATAGCGGCAAGTTTATCAGAGCGAAAAATCGGTTGCCACAACCGTAACCCTTCGTTCAGCAAACCGTTACCTGACGTTTTGCTGTCAGGCAATGGTTTGAAACAAGGATATTAAACCCTCACCCCAACCCTCTCCCAAATTTGGGAGAGGGGGCTAGATCCATCACGTTGGGAGATGGGCAGAATTTCTATCGGCCGCTTTGAATTAATGGCAGGAACACCTTCTGATCAAACTCACCAAAAATTGAGTCCTTTTCAGCTTCAAACAGCGGGTCAGCCTTGGCCATATATTTTGCATCGATGATTTCGAGCTCTTGACCCGGGATCTGCCAAGCGACTGCTAAGTTGCCCGTTTCTGAGTTGCTGTCGGCAAACGCTTCAATGTAGTACGGCCGATTGGCCTGCAGTGTGATTACAACAGATCGCTGTTCCGGGAACTTCTCCCACTCTTGGGAATAAGTCCAGCCAGGAACATGGGCGATCAGCTCTCGATTTCCGCGTGATGCATCTTGACTGAGCCACAGCTCACCATTATCTTCGCTGGCGATCCAGAATCGATATTGGCCTGTCACCGGCGGATAAATGTATCCGCTAAGCCGCTGGCCGATGGGGCCGGGCAGATCAATCGGGGTTTCAAAGCTTTCCAAGGTATTGCTACTGGTTGGATAGAATGGGAAATTCTGCTGATCCTTGAGTGGGGTGGGATCGGATTGGTCTCCAGCATATCGATCCCAGCGAATCTGACCATTTGGTGTCCACGGCGCAACAGGGGCGTATTTTTCTGAGATGATCCACTCAAAAGAAACTGTTTCGGCCGGTTTGTTTGTATCTGCGCTACGACGCTCGGCTGGTGCGGCAGAAACAGCAACCTCAACTGAGTAACTGCCCGGCGTGGTAGCCTCGCCGGAAATGCGGCCGCTGTTTTGATCGATCGTTGTTCCGCTTGGTAGCCCGGTGGCGCTGTACTTCATCTGGTTTCCGTCCAGATCTCCTTGACCAACTTGGATATTAATCGGGTCACCCAGCATATGAACAACTGTGGAAGGGACAGCTCTGCTACGCTGTTCTTTGCCAGTGGCACTATCATCTAACTGGAGCAGATAGCTAGCTAGATGTTTGATATCTTCATCATTCAGATCATCAACCGAATCGACACCTTTTGTGTGCTTTTTGATCGCCTCTTCCAATGTCGCGGCCGAGCCATCGTGCAAATAAGGAGCCGTATTCCACAAGCCCAGCAACGTTGGAACATCGATACCGATCAAGTCATTCCCCAGCCTGTCACCACTCAGCGTTGTCATCGTGCCGATGTCATACAGCGAGCTGGTGTTGGGATCGGTAAAGCTGGTGCCGCTGTGACAGCTTGAACACGATGCAGATTTAAACACATCTTTTCCGAGCAACCCTTCAGCCGTCATGTTCCCGTCAGCCTCACGGTATGGGCTTTTGCCGACGGTGGTCAACGAATTGACGTAAATGGCAAGGGCATCAAGATCCGCACTAACCCCTTTCTTTATATCTCGGATTGGATAGTTGTTGACGATGAAATCTGAATCTGGAATGAGTCCTGCGCCTTCGGCAAATGATCTGATCTGATTTTCAAAATCATGGACCTCGTCGTAGTTCCCGGTCCAATTTAAGCGGCCGTGGTCAGGGCCACCGTGGCCGATTAGCGAAATCGTATTGCGCAGACCTTCACCTTCGTTGGCAAAGTCCCAGACCCGGCCGTCGTGACCACCTTCGCTGTGACAACTGGCACAGCTCATCGTGCCACGACTGGCCAAACGTGGGTCTTTTGCATCGTAAAACAGTTGTTTTCCTTCAAACACTTGGGTTGGTAGTTGTTCAGTTGCCACCGTTTCAAAGGTTGTTGCCACTTTAATGTCACTGCCTAACTCTATGATGGAAACCGAGCGATCCATGTAGTTGTGAACAAACAGGAACCTACCGTCAGGAGAAATAGCCAATCCTTGTGGGGCTCGGCCGACATCAACCCTTGTGACTTGCTCGTTTGTGGCGCTGTTGATAATCGCCACCTGCCTGCTTGTTTCGAGTGCTACAAACAACTGGCTTCCGTCTGAGCTGAATTGGGCCGCGCTGGCTAAACCAGCGTTTTTATGCCGTATTTGATCCAATGAGGCTGAAGACTCGTCTGCCAAGTTCAGAATAGAACTAACTGCACGTACCGCATTAATCCCCGTTAAATCAGAGCCGTCGCGAAATGATCCTGTTGTTAAATTGTCAGACTTAGATGGAACCCAACCTGTTGATCCATCGGGTGAAATAGCCATTGCACCCAGATAGTTTGGCAAGCCTCTCCCATGCGGTTGGATAATGACCGTTTTGACCAAGTTCATCGTGTTAGGATCTACGACAACAATCTCACCACCCGTGAGCGCTATGTTTTCACCGGACTCATTTGTTTGTGGTGGGGTGATAAATCGAGAGACGTATAGCCGTTCTCCATCTGCATCGATGGTTAGATGGCGAGGGAAAGGACCCACATCGATTGTGCCCACTACTTTTCTTGTTTCCCGATCAAATTTCCAGACTTCGCCTCGTCCTTCAAGCGCGACGTACAAAAAGTCACCGGCCGGATCAAAAACAACCCCGTGAGGCTGTGATCCGATTGGTAGTCTGATCGTTCTTTTGACCGTGTCTTTTTTACGATTGACTAGATTTATTGTGCCACTTGCTTTGTTTGTGACCCAAATGATTCCGTTGCCTGCCTCAGCCAGACTGCTTGGCTGATCGTCAACTTTGATCTCTTTAACCTTTTCGTTTGTCACAACGTCATAGGCGGTAACGGTGTCATTATCGGGATTAACGTTCCAGACCCAACTGTTCAAACCATCTCTTTGCTGATAAATAATGGTGCTGGAGCGATTGGTTTGCATCGGCAATGGCTCGCCATCGTCGGGAATCATCAATAGCTCCCCCCGATTTTTTCTTTTAGCCAGCTGGTCTAAATAAAGGGACTGTGGATTAAGGAATTTGCCCGAATTAACTCCTTCAAAAAAATCTTGCGGCCCAGTTAGTTTGTCGCTGAAATTAGTTGGCGTTGTGACAGTAAGCTGTCCCGATGTTCCAATAACATATCCCCACCCAAACTGTTGGCTGACCAATGTGTTGTTATCGGTGTTCATGCCTGTGGTGTTCCAAAAAACCGATTCAGTTGTTGAATGGCCAT
>JAHDGV010000069.1 GCA_020631655.1 Chloroflexota bacterium
CCTGACACCAGCCGGGTATGGTGGAAAGATGTTGGAGTTCATCAGAACCTGACGCACGGCGTTCACCCCGATCCGATTTCAGGCCACCACTGCTGGTTGCAGAAGGCGCACAACGTACGCAAAGCTGAGCCGGGTGATGAGCACGGAGACGTGTGGGTCGATACTGAGAAATCAATGGACACCTTCCGCAAATGGAAGGAGATGACCCGCCCTGCTTCTAAAAACAGCCCTGACAAAACCCGTCGGCCGATGTGGCTCAAACGGCCGCTCAAACCTACGGCCGAGGCGTACAAAATCCCTGAAAAATATTTTGGGGACAAAGATGATCTGCCGATGGCGGCTGACTAAGTGTCAGCTTCGGCCGATTAGGTTATTGGCTCTGGCTAGGTAATAAACCTCAAACCAGTCAGGTTTTTGAAGCCTGACTGGTTTCTTTTTGCACCAAATCCTCCCTTTTGCATCAATATCCGAAACGTTTTGTAAAACAGGTGACACCCATTCACGTGGTTTTATTTAGGCTTTACCTATTCTTTTATCAAAATTTCCGTGAAAGCATGCGGTCAGTCTTAAGACATTCCCTACAATCGGGTCCCGAGGAATTATGATGAATCCACTTGAATTAGCTTTAGCAAGATCTAAGGCCTATGCACTGTTTGAAATGCTTTATCTGAAGGGAATCACCCCTTCTACCAAAGACAGTATTCAACAGATTCCAGAATTAAATAGCAGTATTGACTTTGGTCGGGGATACGATGAGTTCGCGGCCGATCACTACTCGATGTTTGTCCACAATCTGCCCCCTTACGCCTCCATCTTTTTAGAAGATGAGGGTCAGCCCGGTGGCGAAGTAACCGAAAGCGCCATGCGTGCCTTTCGCGGTTGTGGCTATAAACCCAGCACCACGTCCGAAGCGGCCGACCACATCGGCCACATCATGGGGTGCCTCAGTTTTATCTGCGGCGCAGAATCAGATGCGTGGGAAGATGGCCGGCATGAAATCGCGGGCCAAATGCGCCAAATCCAAGTTGAGCTTCTAGAAGAGCAAGTTCTCCCGTGGATATTCCCGCTATGGTGGGCCATTCGATCAATCGACACTGGTGTGTACCGTGAGCTAGCCAATCTAACCGTCAACATCACAACGGATCATTATGCCGGGTTAGACAAGATGCATTCTGAGATCAAAACGCCTTTTAACGAAGATGAGCCATTTGATACGCAAGGATCAAAGCTGCAAGATATCGCATCCTTCTTGCTAAAACCAGCCAAATCTGGAATATGGCTCAGTGCAAAAGCGATTGGCAACCTAAGTCGAGAATTTGATCTACCCAGAGGATTTGGAGATCGCAAAACAACCATGCTTAACCTGCTCAAATCTGCTGGCAAATATGGGACGTTTGATCGCTTGATGCGAAATCTATCAACTCAGTTATCAGAGGCTCATGTCCAATTTGAAGGTGTCAAAATGGAAGACCCGCATTTAGGCCCGTTTTTAACTCCGTGGAGCCAAAAAATCGGTCAAACCAGCTCGACCCTACATGATCTGGAGCTGGCTTGGAAACAAAGTCAAACGGTCGAGGTCTAACCACATCGGTCAAACTTTGACTAACGCAGAACCTCAAAACGGTCGCCGCTGGCGGCCGTTAGGTCTACCATCACCACCATCGAGCTGTACCCATCTTCTAAATCGTGCGCCCGCACAAATACAGTGTCTACCTCGGCCGGTATCACGATTCCAGATTGTGACCGTGTAAACGGTTGCTCATTCACATGGGGATGGGCAAGCAAACGGGTAAACGTATCGCCAGTATCGGGTTTAATCACCACCCCGTCTGGCAAAACCACGTCCCATCCATCTGCGTAATCTTCCCACCCGGTTTCTTCATGCTCCAGGGTCACAGAAAAGCTCCAAATATTTTCCCCGGTCAATTTAGCAGAGACAAAAACAATTTCTACATCTCCAATACCAGCAATGTCTGGCACAAACGTACCGGCAACGGCCGCTTGCCCTTCATCCTGATTATCAAGCTGATCACCCGCTTCTACGACGACTTCGGCCTGTTCAGGCTCTGGATAAGCATCGGCTTCAACCACAGCTTCAGGCTCTGGATACCCCTCGACTTGTTTTGGCTCAGCACCGAGCACAATCTCGACAGTCGCGGCCGGAGCTGAACTGGCATCTTCTTCGGTCTCCGATTCAGGCACACTGATATCCGGCACAATCTCCTCAACTTCTTCTGTTGTGGTTGGGCTACACGAGACAATAAAAATTGAAATCAAGGTCAGATAAAAAAAAGTTTTTTTCATAATATTTTCAAGCTGTAAAAATGGAAGGGTTTAAAAAGACTGTTTTATTTTAAACGCAAAAAAGGGTGATTAAAAGAAATTTCTCTTCTAATCACCCTTTCTGGTAAATCCTGTAATCAATTAATAATCAAATTAATTGAGGATTCGGGGGAAATACGGCCCCGAGTAGGGGCCACGTCCTCTTGGCGGCCGAGAGGAGCCGTTGCCGTTATAATCCCCGTATCCTCCATCTTCAGCGTTATCAACATAGTGAATTTGCTTGTTTCCGGCCGCAGCCAAACCATACCGTTTGTGGATTTGTGACATCCGATCCATAAGTTCTGGATTGCCGCTTTCTTTTGCCAGTTTGAGGAGTAGTTTCAAGTCATAATCGTTCAGCACCGATTGCAAGTAGAATTTTGGCGGAACAACTTCTTTTAGAAGTACCTCTTGCTGAATAAACGTAACGCCGGCCCATTTCATGAGAGCCGAGAGCCGACGGTAAATCTCGATTTGAATTTCAAGCTTGATCCCCGGCCGGATCAGCTGTTCCGAATCGAACTGAGCAATAATCAACCGTAATCCACTATTGGCCTGGTTTTTGATGATATTTCGTAGCGCCTTAGCAGGGAGTCTGGCTAAACCGGGCTGAACCTCTCTTTGAGTGCGTGTCGGATTTTGTTGATAAACCAAATTCAAGCTTACTTTGTGCGGGATTTGATCTTTTGTTAAGACGTGTAAAAAATCAAACTCGGCCGCTTGGATTCCGATATGGATCGGTCCTAAAAGCTCTTCGTACGGGGAAATCCAGAAGTGGCCGGGTCCCTCAAACCGGTCAAATAATCCATGGCTAAGTACTGGGACCACTTTGTTATCACCAACAAAGCGAAATCCGGCCGAATACCCAACCCTTGTCCTTGTTACTGCTTTACCTAAGATGTTCATACCTGTACATTTCCTTGGATGGCAGTGCTGAAAAGAAAAAGCCTCATTAGGTCACAATCACACAGCACCACCAACTCGCTTTCCTTTCTTCAGTAGGTGGTTTTAAAGTCAATCTACATGTCCCGCACATCCATCGCGGGACACACAATCTTCTTCGTTCTCTCTCGCACGTTCTCCCGTTCTAGCAAGTTAACCTCTCAGACGGACCCCAGCGATCAGTCCCAGCATAAACGTCAACAAACCTAGAATCACTAACATTTCAAATGTAATATTCAATACCATTTTTCTTTCTCCGTTTATTTCAAAGGACCAGTAAATTCAACAAAATCTGATTTTTAAAAGAGCAATGTTGAAGCCATACGTCACTTCATTTCCCATTTAGCAACCTATGAATTTTCTACACCAACACTATATCACCTCGCTGAAAAGTAAGCGGTTACATTGGTATGACATTTGCACAACAATAGATTACAAAATCGGCAAACTTAATTTTTAGATAAAATTTGGGGGATAGGCAGATTGCATAGACGATGGGCTAGGACTCCAACTAGCCCATCAATCCCTCTTCCAATTTGTTTTTTGACAACTAACGATTTGGTTGGCTCCGATCAAAGACATTTAATTACTAAGCAAAAATGTGTTGAAAATTTGATGGAAGGTCCCCCCACTTCCACGTATGCCATCTCACAAGCTGGTCATTACTAAAAGGCTCTTCTTTCGTCTTAAATTCCCTCTGAGGTAGTCCGTTAACTTTTGCTTCAATTACGTGTAGGTGATATTCGGTCAATAGGCCCGGATAAGATGAAGACTGTTTTTCCTCTACAATTGGTTGCGACATTCGCTTAACCGAGTTGATTTGATCATCTCGCAAACCTAACTCTTCAAACAAACATCGTTTTGCGGCCGATTCAGCCTCTTCATCTATCTTCAACTTCTCGCTTGGAGGCCAGTAGCGGCTACGCGTTCGACAATCAGAAAATTCTTGCTCACTTTCAATCAAGTATTTCTCTCCTGATTTAATGATCAATACAGCCACATCTACAATGCGGCGTGCGGACTGAAGCTTTGAATCACCTTTTTGAACTTCATGCAGAAGATCATCCAATGATTTCGCAACACCACTGCCCCAAGTTGAAAAATCAATCTTGTGACTCGAAAGCCAATCTTTCAATTCATTCATATCCCGGATTACCTTCTGAGTCAATTGTGTCCACCTCAAAAAAAAGGTTGACCCGCTCTTTTAAATATAATTCGTAAATTAAAATAATAGTGATCGGGACAACGATAATTACAAATAAAACCGCTGAAAAAAGAAATGTGTTTTGCAAACCGTCAAACCTCCTAGTCAGTTCACCAATCAACTTACAAGGACAGTTTATCAGGTATATCTTTTAGCAAAATCACAAATGGCTCACAAGTGTGTGACAATGACGGACAAGAGCATTACAGGCTACAGTTATTCTCAATCGATTCGTAAAATATAACCAGTCCCGGCCGATGCATTATCGACAAACCTCGAGGGATTCCCCGGAATTTGAACCTTTTTACGCAACCTAGAAATATTTTGCCTTAATGTGGAAATCGTAGATGGATCAGAATCTCCCCAAACCGTGCGGGCAACTTCATCGGCCGAAACCACCTCACCCGCATGCTCAAACAAATACTCAAATATTTCAACTTCTCGATTGGTCAAAGGCTCCTGCTCCATTCCAAACACCGAGACCATTCTGGTAGCTGGGTCATACTCAAGCGCATGCTCATATTCCCGATTTGTCTCAATAAAGGATTGAAAGATCGATGAAAAGAGTTGGTTATCTTGATCCAAGCACCCTTTCATACGCAAAAGCCCTTCTGCTTTTTGAACTTTTAATTCTTCTTCAACTTTAGAGCTTTTGCCCCTAAATAAAATCTTTAAACAGGCTTGTTCATAACTATCAAGACTTGCCCAGATTTTCTGACACTCTGTCTGCACATGAACGTGCTTACCAAAATCATCACTGATCACGTAGCCATCTTGGCATACCGCATTCACCAATGCCTTGTTCAACCCCCCATGGCCTCCCGAAAGCGTGATGATCTCGGGATAAGCGGCCGCATCCAAATCAAAACTATTCCGCTTTAGAATTCGCTCGATATTGCTTACTGAGTCAGGTTCGTTGTACGGCGCCAGACCAATTTTACGACTTTGAAACAGCTCCAGAAACTCCTCATAGTCTGCCTGAGCCTCCTCCGCATCTGGCACCAACTGATCTAGCGGCTGGCGGGCGAAAATTATGAACCCCAAACGATATTTAAATTCTTCCCGCAGTCCTCTCAAATTTGCGAATAGGCGCGACGGCGCTTCACGAAGCATCTTATCAAATTGATCAAAAACAAAATACAGCTTTTGACCTTCGGGTTGCATAACCAAGCGCAACGCCTGCCGAAACAGCCTCTGCGCCTTTAGAATATCATCACCTACATCAAGTAATCGGTTGTGAAACTCTTCAACCTGCTTTGCGATTCCCACATCTCCTCCCCAATAGTCGGGCGACTCTAACGGCTCTAGCATCAGGCTGTAAACTGTACGAGGGCTAAAATCAACCGCATAGTGGAAATTGACTCTCACCAGAATTGGCTTCTGCTTACTATTTTTAAAATGCGCCTCGATGTTTTGAGGGTCCAGGACATTATTGAAGTGGTTCGATTTACCAACTCCACTCATCCCTAAAATCTGGGCACTTTCACCCGCTTCAATACAGCTGTAAATTGTCTCTAAATCTTTTGATCGAATTGTCATATTGCTAAATGTGGTGCGAAAACTTTTGTGCCAACAATGCGGCCGAAAATAGAGCATGCTTTCTTCTAATGCGTGTTTCAGTATCGTTCAGATCTGGATCGATGTTTTCAAGCGTCATCACCCGCAGTGTGTTGAACAGCATGCCTGCATAATATTCGGTCATGTCTTGATTACCGTTAATCTCGGCCGCCTCCTCTCGGATACTGAGCAGGGCTGAGGACGCTCTCTCATTCCCGTTAGAGCTCACCAGAGTCTCTTTTAGCTGGTCAAAGTGGGAAGGAGCCAATGCCTGAGCCTCAAACAAAAGGCGTTTCGGCAAACTGGTTTCGCGATATAAAAAGAATTTAACGGCCGTCTCGAGCTGAATGACATCCCGCAAGGCCGGTCCCTCGCTAGTTTTAAAAAAGTCGATCAACCAAGTTTGGAAGTTCGAATCAACAAAAATATTCCGTTCATTCAAATCACCGTGTGTAATCGATCGATAATAGATGTCAGGCAAAATGTCTGAGTGCTTTTCTACCAAAACCAAAGGATTGAGCAAAATGCATGGATAGCCCAAACCGGGAATATTGTGTTCAAAATCAAACTCTAAATGGCGCTCGTCAAAGTGTTTAACCGTTAGCCGATCTTGGTCTTCTCCATTTGCAATCGAGTCGATGATCACTTCAACCTCATCCAGCCGCTCGTATGTCTCCAAGTTAAAATGCTTTTTATATTCGATAGCCAGGTTTCGCTTTTCACCTTTTGCCTGATATTTACCCGTATACCACAAACGGCAGGTGTTTTTAAACAAATCGCTGATTACCCATTTCAGCGAATCGTGTGGCAAGGAGCTGTAGGCCTCTTTGAATGACATCACCATGTCATTTTTGTCCCAATCTGCCTGAGAGCCAATTAAACGAAATTTTATACCGGCCAATGACCCTGATATCTTCATCGACCCCACCACATCTGTGGCTCGCATCCCTAAAAATGTTTCTACAAATCGTGAGTAACGATTAAATTCACGGGTCATGTTTTTATCTTCACCAAATTTGACAACAACCTCTGCCCCCTGAGTTAGCTCGTTTTCTTGCTCGTTTGCATAAAATGGGATGACCCGCACAACTCCCGACCCGCCGTAACCTGGCTGGATATATTTCAATTTAATCTCTTTCTCGTAATAAAACAGCCGCTTAAATAGACCTTCAAGCTCGAACCGCTGTCGTTCATGAATCTGATCGTTGTAACGGCGAAACTTTTTGATCTGTTTAAAAAGTTTTTCAATCGCAAAATCGGCCCTAATTACAAGATCGTGATTAACCTGCACAATATCATCAAACTTCTGGTTTACACAATCTACCAGCGCCTCCGGCCCATCTTCTTTATTAAACTGGAATGTGTTTGGCGCTTCGATTTGAGCAAACGTATTGGGGTTGTACGCACTCATAATCACTTTAACTAGCTGACTATCAAATTGTTTTGATAGATGATGCCCAGATTTGTCGTTTGGATCGTTATTGTCAGTAAGCCTGTAGTCAATCACAGCCAAATCAATGGGATTCGCATGATAGCAATTTACGGCCGATACTGAGTTTGAACAGCTATAAACTGAATATCCCTCCATACTCAAAATTTGATCAAACCGATCCCTCACGTCTTCATCATTTTCTACCAGTAAAATATGTCCTTTGGTCGTTTCCATCTGTACCTCACTATTCACCCGAACCTATGTAGACTGACTCATATCTAGCTTGACTGTCTCTCGCCAAAGCGGAAGCAAAACTCTTAGAGTAGTCCCTGTTTCACCTGTCTTATGCAATATCAAATTGCCTCCGTGCTTCTCAAACACGTACTTCGCCATCATCACCCCCACCCCGGACCCGCTTGAGCCATTCTTCTTATCGATCCTGCGCTTTAAGAATTGATCTTTTTGCTCTTGAGGAATTCCCGGCCCGTCATCAGCAATATCAAAAATCAAAAATATGTCTGAAGATCGGTCACTGATTGTTATTTGCCCGGCCCCTTTCATCGCTTGAATCGCGTTTGTGATTAGTTTTTCTAACGCCAGATCAAGCATTGAGGCATGAATCGCCACCTTTTTAGAGGACACGTCCTTAAGTTTATAATTAATCTCAATACCCTTTCGCTCTTGCGCAATTTCATCAACGATACTGACCACATGGTCATAAATTGGGATTGGCCCCGGTTCCAGTTCTAAGCTCTCAGGCAAAATTCCTCGGGATGGAATAGTTTCGATCTTCTCGAGTGTCTCCTTGAACTTTTGCAGTTGCCGCATCACCTCAGGGTCAGGATTCCCTTTGTTTAACTGACGATTCAAAATCGCAAGATCTGTTTTCATGGCGGTCGTTTTTTGAGCCACAGTGTGCCACCAATTCGAGCCAAACAACCCTCGCAAGGTCAATGTTTCCATAGCTTGAGCTGAATTGATCCGTTTTGACGTGTGCAAAGCGGTTGCCGCTTGCGAGACTAGATCTTCAAGCAAGTTAATAATCTTCGGCCGAAAACCATTCAACTCTTGATGCTCTAAATTCAGGATACCAATTGGATCCCGAGTGACCGGATCACGAACGGCCAAGAGCAAGGCTGATCGAACTTCTTTTTGACTCGTATTCCGATAGATCGTTTCCGTGGTTATATCAGCAATATATTTCTTCTTAGCCCCTTTATCGTTTAAACACTCCTGCAAAAAGTAACCGACCATGTACTTGTTATGACTTTTAACAGCAGGCAGGCTAATGTCACCGTGTTTAGATCGCCATCGTTTTTCCTCTTTCTTGCTCAGCCCCCAAACCTCTGCATCTTGAAGGCGATTGCCGTTCACATGCCGCATGGTTGCAAAAGCCGCCCCGGAGATTTGCACGGCTTGTCGCAGGACAATCCCGGCAATTTCTCCCGTTCTGAATCCGTTCTGCATCATGCGGCGAGAAGCCTTCAAAATCGCATCGGTTTCTTTTTTGGACTGCTTGACTTCACGCAATCGCCTCCGATTTTGAAGAGCAACAGCCGCGATCTGGGCAAAAATTTGAATGATTTCTTGCTCTCGGGAATGCCAACGGTGCCCAACTTTGCGATTGACAAATAACACGCCGAGGGTTTCATCTTGGTCGCGAACTTTCACAAATCCAGCCGATTTAAAACGAAGCCTCTCAACAAAATCCCCGTTAAACACATAAGATCTTGAAACATCTGGCACAAATTCCTGCGGACTATGATTATTCAAAGCCCTATAAACTGCTTCATACGGCCGGTTCTCAAGAAACTCTCGGCTGATTTCTACCCCTGATCTGATCGGTGTTGCCAATTTACCGTCTCGCTCTCGGTATAGATGAAGG
Source organism: Chloroflexota bacterium (assembly GCA_020631655.1). Classification (GTDB taxonomy): domain Bacteria; phylum Chloroflexota; class Anaerolineae; order Promineifilales; family Promineifilaceae; genus WTJY01. Next base: position 9,343 of record JAHDGV010000069.1, read on the forward strand.
GAAACATTATCTAAATTTAAAGTTGAACTGAGATATTCAACAAGCTTCGGCAGAATATCTCCCTTCCTAACCTGCTTGCTTACTTTCTCAGCAAATTCAATTAGTCTTTCTTGTTCAGAGCTAGACAATTGCTTTGCGTGTCTAGTGTGAAACATCAAAAGCCCAATCGGCCGCAAACCATTCAAAATCTTCACAGCAAACGAATCGGCCAAGCTCTCTCGCTCAATAAAAAATCCTGTTAACCAAGCGTACTGCTCATCTTCATTCAGGTGTTTTAATTGCGGATGGTTCAAGCTCGAATCCATCAGCCACTCCTGAACATCTTGATTAAGCACCAACACATCCTCAACTTCGTTTCCGCTAAGCACGTCCCAATCGTAGCGTTGCCATTCCGGGTCAAACAGATGGAAGTTGATTAGGTCAAACTCATTTTGCGCCCGAAATTGATCGATCATTTGGTGTAGGGCATCTTTAATCGGTGTGATTTGAGCAAATTTACTCGTCGCCTCAACCAAAAATCTTGTTTGGTCTGGGATTGATACACGTCCAGAGGTATCAACATTCTCGCGCTCAATCTCGATCCCTAAAATACTCACCAGTTTCTGCACAAATTCTCTATCTGGCTGATCAAAGACAAATGGCTTTTCACAATACAGCCCAAACAAACCAATCGGCTGGCTTCCATCCTCTTTCAGGATGGGTACAATCAAACGGGATGCCATTCCTTCATGATCATCTATGTTCCATCTGGCATAATCTTCAAACGAGCGGATCGAAATGGAAACATTGTCTTCAAAAGCCGATCGCTCCAAACTTTCCACCTCTCCTTGAATCTTTTGTTTCAGATAATTGCCATCGAATGGTTTAGATCCGTCAGATGCAAGGGAAAACTCGTTTATTCCCCAATCATCTTTAAAGCCTAAAACCGCCTTTGTTGCCCCCGTAATCTCTATTAAGTGCTCAAGTGTCATCTTCCAAGTATCGCGGGTGGCTTCTTGCACAATAGTTGTTGGCGACGTTTCATGGATAAAGTCTTGGAAGAATTTATCTTCCATTTCTTTTCGCTTACTGGCCTTTGCACGGTCTAAGGTTACGGCCGCTAAATCGAGGAAAACGTCTAATGATTTTTTGTATTCATGATCCGAATCAGAGTTAGCGTAGGCATGCCTATATCCGTAAAAAAATACAACCATCCCTATCGGTTCTTGATCCCGGCCGCGTAAACAGCGAACAATCATTGATCGAACACCCACGTCCTCATACAGCTTGTTGCTCAGTTTTTGCAACAACGGCCGGATCAATTCTTTTTCGCAATCACAAAAAAGCTCTAAATCAATTGAGCCAACTTCATCAGCGCGCAAGCTTGGGATTAAAAACCTCAATCCCTGCCGCTTGTTAATCAGGAAGAAAAACAGTTCTTTCCAAAGCATGGCCAATTCCCCGGGTGAATCTCCACTCAATTCAGCCCAGTCTAATATCCCCCGCCCTAATGACCCCTTAAATTGGCTCCGTGCTGGATCAAAGTTCTGCTTCATCGCTTCGAAGTAACAAATTGCGGCTCCCTGAGCTTCTGAAATAGATAGCAAATCTTCAGAGATTAGTGTCAGCGCTTCAGTACGACTGCTGACAAATTGAGCCAGCTTGGAAGCGGACTCTTCAATCTCTACAAATTTTTGGAATTGCCGCCAGTTATAGTGATCAGTTGCCGCAAGGTTGGCAAACTCTTGAAGCATTCTCTGTTCGCTATGCCCTGTATCTCTCTGAAAATCATGCTCAAACTGAGTGAACACCACCATCACCGCATGGATGTCCCGCTTGATCTGCAATGGCAAAGCGATGAGACTTTTCCATTTGTACTTTTTCACCAAATGCTCGAATGGATATTCAGAATTGGCCTCAAGATCATTTATGACGATTGGTTCTTTTTCCGCCCGTGCTTGGGAGAAAACTCGATGGAAAAACTTCGTGTCCAATTTTCGTCTGTGCTGCAAATTGTTTTGCAAGTGAGGGATAAGTCGGCCGTTTGCATACCCGGTGAAGATATCTAGCGCACCTTCGTTGTAGTTTAGGCCATGAAATAGCACCCCAGAGTAACTATAATCTTCAGAAGTTAATATCTCTGCAATTCGCTCTTTTAGGTGTGGTTTATCAGGATTTTTGACCAATGATGCTTGTAAATCGGCAAAAGTCTCCGACGTTTTCTTTTGAAAATGAATGGCATATCGCCGTTCTAAGTAGATGAGCAGCTCATCCTGCGCGGTCTCCTGTAGCACGAAGGCTTTGATCTGTTTCCGCTGAATAAATGGAAGAAAATTTGCGGCGTCGGCCGGGTCAATAATCGGCCAAATCTCTAATTTAACTGGCTCATTTAGCTGACAATTCAATAGGTATTCACAATCTGAAAACTTAAATGATGACTGCGTACAATCCAACAGCAAAACATCAAAATCTTGAATCCGCTTAGGTGTTATTTTTGTAGAATCGGTTTCCTTTTGAAGGGAAAATCCTAAGCTGAAAAGCTTTTGCTCCAAATCTATCCAAGGGGAAAAATCAGGCGTAAAAAGTAGAATTCTGTACGGTGACAGAACAACCGGCCCTTGAACAACTGCAGGCATATCCATGTTAATACTCCTTAATCTCCACTCTACCTCGACCTTTAAACATTAAGATCAAATCACAATGCGTGAATCAATCGTTAACGATGCACTCATTATAAGAAAGTTAAGATCAAACTCCAACTTTAAAAATAGACTTAGTCGATAATTATTATCCACTATTCAGATAATCAAGATTTATTTATGACCAAAAACATTGAAACCTATCTCGAATTTGCTAAAGAGCTGGCTTGGGAAGCTGGCAAATTAACCCTCGGATATTTCCAGTCGGGCGTTCACCCGGAATGGAAGGAAGATGACTCCCCGGTAACCGTCGCTGACCGTGGAGCCGAAGAGCTGATTCGCAGACGGATCGAAAGCAAATATCCTACTCATGCAATTTTCGGAGAGGAGTTTGAGGCAAAGGAGACGGCCGGGGCGACACATCGCTGGATCATTGATCCGATTGATGGCACAAAATCATTTATCAGGGGAATTCCGCTTTATGGTGTTTTGGTTTGTCTTGAAATTGAGGGGCGAGCTACAGTCGGTGTGGCAAACTTTCCGGCATTAAATGAAATGGTTTATGCGGCCGATGGGCTTGGTTGTTACTGGAACGGCCGCCGAACGCGGGTTTCTGATTGCCAAACGCTCGATAGAGCCATGATGGCCCATATAGACACAGCATCCTACAGCCGTTATCGTGGCAAAGGAGAGGCTTTTGAAAAGCTGAGCAAAGCAACTTACTACAACATGGGCGTGTGCGATGCATATGGTTACGCGCTGGTCGCAACCGGCCGGATGGAGATCATGAGCGACCCGATAGTAAACAGCTATGACATCGCCCCATTTTTGCCCATTCTGCGCGAAGCTGGTGGATACTGTGGCGACTGGCGAGGGAATGAAACGATTTATGCGGCCGAGGCACTTGGAACCACAAAAACGCTATTACCGCAGGTTTTAGACCTCATCAACAATGACTGATCTAAAAGTTCCTACCGGTATTGAGCAAGTAACTGCAGATTGGCTCCGCTCAGCGTTGAATCGGCCGGATACAGCCCAGCCGCTAAACGTGGAGCAAATCGGGCAGGAATATGGGTTTGCAAGCCAACTTTACAGGGTGAAATTGGCTGATGTAACCATCGTTATAAAACTGTGGGATACAAATAAATTTGGTGACAAAGAAATTTTATTTTACCGGCATTTCCAAGATTGTGGTTGCAAAATCCCCCACTGCTTTTTTTCAGGAATAGACCCACAAACCAAACGGGGCGTGCTTATCCTTGAAAACGTGCCAGTCTCAGCTCAAGGTGATGTGCTCAATCCTCTAACTCCAAAGCAAGCTCAAAATTTAACGTTAAATCTTGCAAGGCTCCATGCAAAATGGGCCGGAAATTCTGCACTCAAAAAGCAGTCGTGGTTGGATGATTTTTCTAGGTGGGCCCCATCGGCCGAGTGGTTGAAATCAAGGCGCACGGTTTTTCTCAAACGATTTGGCTCACAACTGTCCTCGGAATCACTAAAGCTAATTAATCATATTGAGCAAGTGCCAGCACTTGTGCATTCCAGATTGAGCAAAATGCAGCACACTTTGCTCCACGGGGATTTTCATCTAGACAACATCGTTTTTGAGGGCGACGAGACTCCTATTATCCTAGACTGGGCCCGGCCGGGAGTAGGACCAGCCACTCATAATCTGTCCTCACTTTTATTCGAGATGGCCCCACTCTCCCAGTTCAACGACCTACTAGGCTTATATCTTTCTGAATTTAATACAAGCACAACACAACCCATCAGCAAAGATGAGATGAGCCGGGCTTTAGGTGGTTCAATACTGAGGTTGTTTGTACAGCAGACTTGCGGCGTTGCAATGTGGCACCCATCATCAGATCGAGGGGATCAAATCATTGAAACTGGCATAAAAAAAGCCAACCAAATGATTAAATTTTGGCTGGCTCGTGATCCCGATCTTTTTTCGTTCTATTGATCTGGCGGTTGTCCACCAGTGCTGTCAGACTGACCTTCACCCTCTTGGGTATCAATTGGCTGCCCTGCTCCACCGTTTACGGGTACGGCCGGGTTGATTAGCTCAACTGGATTGCCATCCTCACCAGGGATCGTGATTGTCTCCCCATTTTTCTCTGTTGGAGAAATGACGGAGGTATCCTGCAACCCTCCGGGTAGGGACTCGGCTCCCGGCCCATCCTCTGTCACAAACCGAGTTGGCGTGATCTCCACGGCCGGGGCCAAAACGCCATCATCTTGTTGCTCAACCTCAGTGTCATCCACAGCTTGTTCAGCACCAGAACCGGTCTGAATCTCTGCACCGCCGCTGTTTGGACCGTTCCCAAAAATAACGCCGGCCAAAACAAGAATCAAAATCGCAGGGACCGCCCATGCAAAAACAGCTCCTAACCTACGAACGCGAGTTGCATTCCGGTCAGTCTGAATAGATTCAGCCTCGGCTAAAAACTTCGCCTTCGAATTCTTTTCTGTGAGGGGAGAAGGGTAGTTTGTTTTGTTTCGGAGGAGATCAGTAATCTGATGCAATTCGCTAAAGTCGTCTTTGAATTTGCCATCATCTAGATATTGATCAAACTTTTCGTAATCATTCATGGTCAATTATGCCGTACTGCTCAAAATCGATTTTACCAAGTTTTGAAGCAGTTTAATTTTCCCCCGCCATAATTTCAGCCAATTTCCGTATACCACGGAACTGTATCTGCCGAATGGCAGTTTCACTTTTACCTATAATCGATGCAACTTCTGATACGCTCATTTCAAAAGCAAAACGGAGAGAAATCACTTTTTGCTGTTCCTCTTTTAATTGTCCCAAAGCGCGGTTGAGTGCCTCGTTAGTAAATTCAATCTGTGTCAGCTCTTCTGGCGACTTTTCCCTCGAGGGTTCAACCTCGGTAAGCCCAGAGTAGGAGCGACGATAGTGTTTGCGGTAATGATCGTTAATGATATTAGACGCAACCCGATAGAGCCACCCTTTTAAGCTGTCTCTTGGTGCTGATTTTTGCCTGATGGCATGTAGCAACCTAACAAAAACATCTGATGCGTAATCTTCAGCCATCTGCCCCGCCCCAACTTTACTGGCAACATAACTGTAAATCAGCTTGTAATAACGATCATGGATTTCACTTAAAGCGTCGGAGTCTAATCTTTTGGCATAATCCAAAAGCAGATTGTCCGTTGCTTCGGAAAAATCTTGACGTGCATTTTCCTGAGTACCAATTTCTTTTGTCACAAATGAAACTTCAATAGAATTTAACATGTATTCACCAGTTACCTGTGATTATGTAACCTTAGTCGCTTGTGATCTTTATTTGTTACAGTTAAACAACGCCATATTTAACATAGATATAAATGATGGTTAAAACTGGATGAACTATGTAGTATTTTAGCAGGTAAAATAGAAATTCCCGCACATCTCTATGAGAAGAATTTCACAAACAGTTTTAAGGAGAAAAAAATGGCAACTCTAATCATTGATGGAAACAGTTACGAGGTAGCAGATGGAACTAAGCTGACTGTTGCAATTGAAAATCAAGGCATCGACATTTTGCACCGATGTGGTGGGAATGCAAAATGTACCACTTGCAAAGTCACCTTTAACGCAGGTGAACCGGATGCAATGAATGAAGGTGAAAAAGCAAAATTAGAAGAAAAAGGGGATTTGGGTGAATACCGGCTATCGTGTCAGTGCCTTTGCGTTGGCACAATGGATGTCAATGTTTTGATGACCATGACAAGCACAGGATTAGACGATGCCGGACCAGCTTTGAGCTAATAGCAAGTCTGATTTCCCTAAATAACCTATTGAACAAAAAAGAGGTGGTTGTCAGATTAATGACAACCACCTCTTTTTGTTTTAAACAAGGCCAGTGATTAACTGGCCTCACTCTTAATTCAATCTATGCCCGGCCGACAGCCTTCGTGATGGCTCGTTTTACAAAAACAGATGCCATTTTCTTGCGATAGTCAGCGCTTGCGTGAATGTCGCTCAAAATGTCGTCACCCAGATCAGCCGCAACAGCATTTGCCGCCGCTTCGATATTAGCTTCAGACATCTCTTTGCCTGCCAATGCCGCTTCTACAGATCCGCAGCGTTTCGCATTAGGGGTCAAGCCACCGATTGCAACCGTTGCAGATGAGCAAGTTCCGTTGCTCATCGTAACAGATACGGCCGCACCAACAATAGCGTAGCGAGAAGCTGGGTTAAACAGCTTAGAGTAAGCGGTTCCGGTTCCGGCCGCTTTTGCTGGCACGCTGACTTCTGTCAACAACTCATCTTCACCCATAGCGGTCTCAAACAGACCAGTGAAGAAATCGGCCGCCGCCACCTCGCGTGAGCCGCCATCACCAGCGATTTTCATCGTGGCGCCAAGTGCAGTTAGCACAGTTGGCAGGTCAGACGATGGGTCCGCATGAGCGACGTTTCCGCCGACGGTCCCGCGATTACGCACCATTGGGTCACCGATCCAACCGGCCGCCTCAGGCAATGCATCTGGCAGTTCGTCAGATGCATGTACTGATGCATGGGTTGTTAATGCACCGATTTTCACCGTTGCACCATCAGGGCAAACACCGCGCAGGGCATCAATCCGGCCGATATCAACGATACAGCCCGGGTCTGCTAAACGCAGTTTCATGACCGGGATCAAACTGTGACCCCCAGCCATAAATTTTCCATCATGTTCTTTTCTAAGCGCAATGGCCTCTTCTACAGACGATGCGCGATGATAATCAAATTTTGGTGGATACATTTATATTCCTCCCTTTTAGTTAGTCAGCCGCAGCCGCAGCGCTTTGAATTGCATTGTGAATTGCCAGTGGTGTGTGCGGAATTTCTACATGACGAACACCCATCGGTTGCAGAGCATCCATCACAGCATTCGCCACAGTTGGTGTTCCAGCGATGGTTCCCATCTCACCTGCACCTTTCACACCCAATGGGTTTGAAGGTGATGGAATTTCGATACGTCCCAAATCTGACATTGGCAAATTGTCTGCACGTGGCATGGCGTAATCTAAGAATGAACCAGTTAACAACTGACCATCGTCATCATACTGCCCATGCTCGAGCAACGCTTGCCCAACACCTTGAGCGATCCCGCCTTGCAACTGCCCTTCAACAATCATCGGGTTAATCACGTTACCGACATCGTCTACTGCGGCATATTTCAGCAGAGAAACCTCACCTGTATCTTTATCAACTTCGACCATAGCAATATGCGCACTGTTCGGGAAGGTAAAGTTTGGTGGGTCAAAGAAAGTGTGTTCTTCAAGACCTGGTTCCATCTCGTCTGGCATGTTGTGGGTTAATGCAGAGAAAGAGATCTCGAAGAAGCTTTTCGCATTGTCAGGAGAACCCTTAACATGCATCGAGGCTGTGTCAGCATCGTAAACGATGTCCTCAACGGCCGCTTCAAGCTGATAAGCTGCGATAGCTTTCATTTTCTCTTTGACCTTTTGGGCACTCTTCAAAATAGCAGAGCCACCAACGGCCGCAGAACGAGAAGCGTAGGTACCAAGGCCAAACGGAGTTTTAGCCGTGTCTCCGTGGATAATTTCAATATCCTCGATTGGTACACCTAACTCTTCGGCAACAATCTGTGCGAATGTTGTTTCATGCCCTTGTCCGTGGGTATGGGTTCCGGTCATAACCGATATCTTTCCGGTTGGATGAACGCGAACTGATCCGTGCTCCCACAAACCAACGGCCGCACCCAAGCTGGTAACAACTTTAGATGGGCCAGCACCAGAAGCCTCAATACAGCCACTAACACCCACACCAACCAAGCGACCTTCAGCACGGGCTGCATCACGGGCCGCTAGCATATCGTTGTAACCAGCAACTTCCATCGCTTTGTCGAACAGCAGATCATAGTCACCGCTGTCATAAACCAAAGCAACTGGGGTTTGGTATGGATACTCATCTTTCTTGATGAAGTTTTTGCGACGAATTTCGATCGGGTCCATGTTCAGATCACGGGCCGCAATGTCGATAATCCGCTCGAGCAGGTAGCTTGCTTCTGGACGGCCAGCGCCACGATAAGCATCTACCTGTGTGGTGTTGGTCATCGTTCCAAACGACTCACCAAAGATCAGTGGTGTTTTGTACAGACCGGCAAACAGTGTGATGTACAAAGCAGTTGGGATCATTGGAGCAAATGCTGAGAGATATGCCCCCATGTTGGCCCAAGTTTGTACGTGGAATGCGGTAAATGTACCGTCATTGTTAACGCCCAACTTGGCGGTGGTTACATGGTCACGGCCGTGAGCGTCTGTCAAGAATGCTTCACTGCGTGATGAAACCCATTTCACCGGCCGTTTTAACTGCATAGAGCAGTATGGGACGATGATTTCTTCTGGATAATGGAAGATTTTTGAACCAAATCCACCACCAACGTCCGGAGAAATAACGCGGAGCTTATTCTCTGGAATTTGAAGCGTAAAGGCGCTCATCAACAGACGGATGACATGTGGATTCTGGCTAGAAGTCCAAACCGTCATTTCATCCATTGCGTCACTCCAGTCAGCAACACAAGCGCGTGGCTCCATCGCGTTTGGAATTAAACGTTGATTGATGAGATCAAGCTCAACAACGTGATCAGATGCGTCTAAAGCCGCTTTGACAGCGTCAGAGTCTCCCAATGGCCAGTGGAAACTGGTGTTGTTTGGTGTCTCTTCATGTACCTGTGGCGCGCCCGGCTCCGTCGCTTTTTTGGCGTCAACAACCGCGTCTAGCGGGGTGTAATCAACTTCAATCGCATCTAGTGCGTCATAAGCGATATATGCTGATTCAGCTACAACAACTGCAACCGCATCACCCACGTGGCGAGCTTTATCAACAGAGAGCGCATGCCAAGGGGGCAACTTGATGTCTGGAGGGGTAAATCCACATGGGATCGGCCCAATACCGGCCGCCTGAATGTCTTGACCCGTATAAACGGCCAAAACACCATCCATTGCCAATGCTTCGCTTGCATCAATATTATCGATGGTTGCATGCGCATAAGGGCTGCGTTTTACGGCCGCATATGCCATATCGGGCAATTTAAGGTTGGCAACGTATTTTCCTTGTCCTTGAATAAAGCGAGGGTCTTCAACACGCTTTATCGCTTGACCCATATACTTCTTAGACATTAGTCACCTCCTGCCATTGCTGGTGCCGCCTGTTGAACAGCCTTAACAATGTTCTGGTATCCGGTGCAACGACAAATATTCCCCTCTAAACCATGGCGAATATCTTCTTCGCTAATGCCGGGATTGCCTTCTACCAATTTTGTAGCAGACATGATCATGCCTGGTGTGCAATATCCACATTGCAGACCATGTTGATCCCAAAAAGCTTGCTGCATTGGATGCAATTCACTTTCTGACGTCGCTGCTAGCCCTTCGATCGTTGTTACATCCGCTCCATCTGCCTGAACGGCGAGACAGGTGCAAGATTTAACAGCCATACCATCCATATGGATGGTGCAAGCGCCACATTGACTGGTGTCACAACCGATGTTTGTACCGGTTAGATTCAGATCTTCACGTAGAAAATCCACCAGAAGTTTGCGCGGCTCGACATCACGTGTGTGTGTTTTGCCATTTACGGTTACAGTAATTTCCATTGGTACCTTCCTTTATTGGTAGAGACGTAGAAGTGGTGGTTACAGAGTCCTGTTTCTCTCTCGCCTAAAAAGTGACGACGAGACCACCAGAAGAATTGAATAAGTTTCAATATCTAATTTTTAACAAAAAGACCCGCACAATTTTTAATTGAACGGGTCATTTATCACAGACTGGGTTGTTTCAGCTATATAAAATGCGGTTGTACACAGGTCAACTCGATGAGCAGACGCCACACACATGCTCACGGCCTTGACCTGAGGTGAATTGGGAGCTATTGGTTTACAAGTTGCCACTACAAACTGCATTGGAATATTTGAAACAATTA
>JAHDGV010000539.1 GCA_020631655.1 Chloroflexota bacterium
CCGTGCTTTCACTGCCAAACTCAACAATTTCGCCGTCTGGTAGCACCACTTTTAATCCCAGAACATGGTTGCTGGTCATGCCGTATTTCAGGCAGTGAGCTCCACCAGAATTAAAGGCAACGTTTCCACCGATTGTGCAAATCGATTGGCTGGATGGGTCGGGGGCATAGTACAGGCCGTATTGTTTAACCGCGTTCGAAATTTTAAGATTCACGACGCCGGGTTGAACAACGGCCGTCCGTTGTTCAGGATCCACGGCCAAAATTTTGTTGAGTCGATTCAAAGCGATCACAACCCCGTCTTTGATCGGCATCGATCCGCCAGACAGACTGGTGCCGCTCCCACGTGCCACAAAAGGAACTCCGGCCGCGTGGCAAATTTTTACGATCGCCACGACCTCTTCTTCTGTTTCAGGCAGAACAACGGCGGCCGGTTTTGTGCTAAACGCAACAAGAGCATCAGCCTCGTATGGCAAAAGATCCACGTCCCGTGTCAAGGTTCTGCGACCGGGGCAAATTTCTTGTAGTTGTTGATAAAAAGTCTCTGTTTGCATGGTTTTGCTGACTGGTACTTTCTTCTGATTTATCGATTTTATTGATGGGGTGGCTTTACGTCACAATGTCGGTTCAGGTTTCAGTCTCTCACATTCCGTAAATTTGTGACCTATGTTGCGCGCTTTCCTGACAAAAACCTCGGAGGTTTTTTGTCTCAGGATAGCGGTCGCCTCGAGAATAAAACCTCTGAGGTCTGCCAATTTATAGATTGGCGCACTCTGCCATTGTTAAGGCTAAAACTTCAACCCCCTGCGCGATCTCCTCATCGGCCGTAAATTCCTCAGGCCGATGGCTGTACCCATTTTCAGATGGCACAAAAATCATCGCAGTTGGGCAAATCTGAGCCATAAACAAAGTGTCGTGATACGCACGGCTAACAAGTTTCTTGTAGCTGTATCCCAGCCGTTGTGTTACCCGCTCGGCCGTCTGAATGATCTCTTCGCCAGATTGACAGGGATTATCACGGTTTAAAATTGTTACATCATGGCCGATTTGCCTACGACCACAAACCTCTTCAATTTTCTCGATCACCCGATCAACCATACCATCTCTTGATGCTAAACGAGTGTCCCTAATATCTATCTCCATTGTTACCTTGCTGGGGATCGAATTAACTGCGCCGGGATGTACTTGAAGCAGTCCAACCGTTGCTACCGAGTCTGGACTGCCGCTTTCATGTGCCGCACGTTCAACTTCTTGAACGATTTCGCTAGCGGCTACCAGTGCATCTTTACGGCCGGGCATTAGTGTCGCACCTGCGTGTCCACCGTCCCCATGTAAAATCACACGGAGCGTGGCTGGGGCCGCGATAGATGTCACTATTCCGATCTGAAGATTGTCTCTTTCTAGCCGTGGCCCTTGTTCGATGTGAAGCTCGATAAAACTGCTGTAATAATCTTGAGCCAGTTGAACACCAGACAACGTTTTTTTGAAGCCTGCTGCTTGTCGCAGTTCATCCAACTTGTTTCCCTCGGGGTCGCTCATTGCGAGCAAGTCGGCCGGTTTAAGTGTTCCTGCCATAGCTCGACTACCCAAACAGCCAATCCCAAATCGGGTAGGTTCTTCGGCCGTAAACATCACTAGTTCAAGGGATCGTTTGGTTTTTATCCCAGCTTCTTTCAGGGCTCGAATCGCTTCAAGCCCGCCCAACACACCCACAACACCGTCATATTTTCCAGAGTGTGGAATCGCATCGATGTGGGAGCCGGTCCCCACGGCCGGAAGGCCTGGCTCTGATCCTTCCCATCTGGCAAATAAGTTACCTAGCCCGTCCTCACGGATGGTTAGACCCGCATCTAAAATTTGCTGGCGCAACCAGACACGGGCGGCTTGATCCTGACCTGAATACAAGATCCGAGTCACGGCCGGGGCTGGTGCATCTGAGAATGTTGCAAGGGTGTTGATTTCGGAAATAAGTCGAGCGGTATTTATTGACAGTTGGGTCATTGTTTTTGCTATTTTTGTGTTGAGCTGAATTGATTATTACTTGTAATTTTCCATAAATTTTACAGCTTTTGCGAACTTTCCATCGATATGTCGATTTTGTTTAATTTGTGACCCGCTAAACCCTTGATTTGATGCTTTTAATTTGAGTTTTCCACCAGAGGTCGCTTTGGCTTGCATTTTGAGGTGAAATATTGCGGATTTTTCACTCTGCTCCCCCTGAAAATTGGCCCATACCGGTACAAAACTCTTAGTGGTTAACACCAGATCAATTACCCCTTATGATTTAATTTAGTCTGGAGATCTTGTATAAAATGAGATTTGTGACTCAATATCTAAAATCTGCCAGTAGCGTCCCAGCCATCCTGCCCCCTCAAAAACCGATTGTGGAATTGATCCCATTTTTGCGGGCTGGGTTGATTTTGAGTTCCTTGTCGGCAATTACTCTGCTCGTCTTGGGGCTGTTCTACATGCCGAGCCAGCTACTGAGCGCATTTCATTTGGGTTATTTTGGCTACTCGATTTTTGTGACTTTAATTCTTGGAGTAGCTTTTGGCTTCTGGTATTCCATCACGATTGCCAAAGAGGGCGGTGCAGACCAGGCGCTAGAGTTTTCAATTACTCTGATTTATCTGCCTTTTTTTGCGGCCGTTCTATTGGGCGTTTTGGCTTTTAACGACACGCGACTTTACTTCACTGTGGTTGTTTTTGTCTTTTCTAGCCTGTTTCTAAATCTCAGATGTTTAAATCAGCAAACGGTATACCTTTTGCTTTTGTTCAGCTCATCCTACATTTTGGATCTTTTTGCAACTTCTGGAGCAGATCGGCCGATCCCATCTGCGTTTGACCTCGTAAGTCTGAGTTGTGCCGTGATTCTGCTGAATATGGTGCTTCAAAAAATTATCAAGCATTTTCGGGCTCATGCACAAGACCTGATTGAGCAAAAACAGAAAACTTTAGAGTACCAGAATAAACTTGAGGCCACAGTAGATACACGGACCTTGGAATTGATTAAGGAAAAAAATGTTGCCATTCAAGAAAGCATGGCAAAGTCACAGTTTCTGGCGAACATGAGTCATGAGTTACGCACGCCGCTTAACGCAATTATCGGCTATTCTGAGCTGATCCAAGAGGAGATAGATTCCTCAGGGTCAACCGAAATGCGATTTGTCTCGGCCGACGTCGGCCGGATTTATTCGGCCGGGCGTAATTT
>JAHDGV010000540.1 GCA_020631655.1 Chloroflexota bacterium
TTGGGCCGTTACCAGATCGTAACCTAAACGTGACGACGACGAAACCCACGGCCGATCCCTTTTCTCTAGAATGGTTTCTACGCTTCCAAAATGGAAGGCGCATGCTTCCCAAGAGTTGCATTTTAGAATCAGATCGTTCAGAGAAAAAAAGGAGAAAGAAACGATGAAAAAATATCTGTGTTGGCTAACAGCTTTGCTATTGATTGGGCTATTGGCCGCCTGTGGTGGGGACCAGCCTGCAGAGCCTGTGGCTGAAGAACCGGCCGTTAGCGAGAATGTTTCGTCTGAAACAAACGAGCCTGAGGAAATGGATGATGAACCAGCCCCTGTTGAAGAAAGTGGATCATTAACTGTTTTGTGCGGTATGCAGGAAGAGTGGTGCCAAGCCGCGATTGCCGCTTTTGAAGATGAGACCGGCATTGATACTGAAATGGTGCGCATGTCATCGGGAGAAGCGCTGGCACGGCTAAAAGCTGAAGGTGACGATACCCAGTTTGACGTGTGGTACGGCGGCCCCAGCTTAGGGCCGGGTGCGGCTGTGCAAGATGGGTTGATTATGCCCTACATCCCTGAAAATGGGGGAGCGATTCCGGCCGAACTGCGCCATCCAGATGGTATTTGGACCGGTGTTTATGTGGGTGCGTTGGGATTCTGCTCGAACGGTGAATTGTTGGCTGAGATGGGTCTTGATGCACCTACATCTTGGGCTGATTTGTTGGCACCAGAGCTTGAGCAAAACATCGCAATGGCCGATCAACGGACCTCGGGGACGGCCGTGACTGCCGGTGGGGCGCTCGTTGCCTTGCAAGGGGGCGAAGAAGGTGCATTTGAATATCTGCGCCAGCTAGATCCAAATATTTTCCAATACACCAAAAGTGGATCTGCTCCCGGCCGGATGGCGGCCGCAGGTGAAGTGGCTGTCTCTGTGATTTTTTCACACGACTGCGTAAGCTTTGCCGAAGAGACCGGCGTTGATTTGGTGACCTCGTTCCCGGCCGATGGAACCGGTTACGAGATTGGTCAAGTGTCGCTGATTGCGGCGGCCAAAAATCCTGAAGCCGGTAAACAATTTATCGAATGGACGTTGACCCCGGCCGCACAAGAGATTGCGGCAACGGTGGGCGCGTACCAAATCCCAACCAATCCAGAAGCAAATGTACCGGCTGAAGCCATCAAACTAGATGAGGTGGTCTTGGCCGAAGGGTTTACCCCTGAACTGGTGACAGATTTACGTGCAAATGGATTTCCTGATCGCTTTGCGACCGAAGTTCGGGGCGGTGTAGCGGCTCCCGGCTCAGAAGCGGCCGCGCCTGAACCGACGGCCGAGCCGGAAGTGATGGAAGAGATTTCCGGTCCGCTGACCGTGCTATGCGGCATGCAGGAAGAGTGGTGTCAGGCGGCGATTGCGGCGTTTGAAGCGGAGACCGGTGTTGAGACTGAGATGGTCCGTATGTCATCGGGTGAGGCGTTGGCACGGCTCAAAGCGGAAGGTGACGACACCCAGTTTGACGTTTGGTACGGCGGCCCAAGTTTAGGCCCCGGTGCGGCGGTACAGGATGGATTGGTTGAGCCCTATATTTCCTCCAATGCGAGTGCCATCCCTGAAACTTTGAAAGACCCTGATGGAGTCTGGACCGGTGTATATGTCGGCGCGCTTGGCTTCTGCTCAAACGGTGAATTACTGGCCGAATTTGGGATTGATGCCCCCGCATCTTGGGACGATTTGCTGGTACCGGAATTGGTGAGCAATATTGCGATGGCGGATCAGCGGACATCAGGTACGGCGGTAACGGCCGGTGGCGCCTTAGTCGCTTTGAATGATGGCGAGGCTGGAGCGTTTGATTATTTGCGTGAGCTAGATGCAAATATCTTCCAATACACCAAGAGCGGCTCTGCCCCCGGCCGGATGGCGGCCGCAGGTGAAGTCGTGGTCTCAGTGATTTTCTCGCACGATTGTGTGAGTTTTGCAGAGGAAACAGGCGTTGATTTGGTGACGTCGTTCCCGGCCGAGGGTACAGGATACGAGATCGGGCAAGTATCGCTGATTGCGGCATCTAAAAACCCGGCCGCAGGTAAAGCCTTTATCGACTGGACATTGACAGCCGAGGCGCAAGAAATCGCCGCATCAGTTGGCTCGTACCAGATCCCAACCAATCCAGATGCCAACGTTCCGGCTGAGGCGGTACGCTTAGACGAAGTGGTATTGGCCGAAGGGTTTACACCGGAGCTGGTTACTGATCTGCGAGCCAATGGGTTCCCAGATCGCTTTGCAACTGAAGTTCGTGGTGGTATTGCCGCCCCTGAATAGATCTTGATTCTTCTCCCTTGTAGAAATTGAGAGTGTATGGGTAGGAGATGGGAGGTTGGTTGATAATTTCTGCCAACCCTCCCATTTCCACACTCAGCACTTTGTAAAGCAAGTATTTTAAATATGCGATCTCGACTTCGAGTAAGCTGGCCAATCTTCGATTGGCTCGTGAGCGTAGCGACGCTCAGTCTACCCTTTACAGCAGAGGCTGGGCGTTAATTCGATGACGAGCTAAAAGCTAATGGCTAATGGCTAAAAGCTAAAAGCCAAAAAACAATCATGGTTCGTGTTTTATCACAATACAGACAAGACTTTAGACAGCTTCGGCAAGATGGCTTCTTGGCCGTGGGTCTTCTGATCTCTGTCCTCTTCTTATTCGGGTTTATTATTTACCCGATCTTTCAAGTACTTAGCGTGGGCTTTGGGCCAGATACGCTCCCGCTTTATGCCGAGATTCTGCGCCAGCCAGCCACTCGAGAAATTATTACTAACACCCTCTTTGTTGGGGTGAGTACGGCAACGATTGGTACATTGATCGCGTTTGTGTTTGCCTTTGTGCAGGTCAAACTCGATGTACCGTTTAAGCGGTTTTTCCATCTAGTCACCATCATGCCGATGATCGCCCCTCCGTTTGTGATGGCGATGTCGATCATCACGCTATTCGGCCGGAGTGGCATTATCACCAAACGGATTTTTGGCATTCGGTACGACATTTATGGGGCCGAAGGGCTGATTCTGGCGCTGACGATCTCATTCGCTCCGTTTGCCTACCTCAACTTGGTTAGCATGATGCGGGCGCTCGATCCTACCCTTGATGAGGCGGCAACCAATTTGGGAGCAACCCGATTCAAAATATTGCGGTCGATCACGCTCCCGCTTTTGCTCCCTGGATTTGCCAA
>JAHDGV010000070.1:0-10153 GCA_020631655.1 Chloroflexota bacterium
AAGCTTCATCCCAATCGAGATGGTTGGCTAAGCAAACTCCCATCCTGAAAAAAAATGAAGGCCATGTTGCAATTGCGACACGGCCTTTTTTGTTGCCCATTTTCGATGTCGTCTGAGTTGCCATCCATTGCTCCATCGGGCGAGTTAATCGCATTGAGGTGTGTGTGATCCAAATTTTTTCCGCGATTATCTGCGCCCTTACGATAGTGTGCCGTGCTGTAAGGGCGCAGATAATCGCTGGAGACCTGTCGCTATAGACGATCATTGGGGCGATTAACTCGCCCGATTTTCAATATGAGCCATCTAAATTGGGAAATAAGCAAGGTTGTTTTTCGAAAGTTGGTAGGTCTGGCGCCCGCAACTTTCCAACTTTAAATAAAAAAAGGCCCAGCCGGTTAAAGCTGAGCCTTCTGATTTTGCTTAAATCCTAGACGGGATTAACGACGATTGTGACCGCCGCCACGGTTGCCACCACCTCGGTTGCCACCGCCGCGATTGCCGCCACCGCGATTACCACCACGGCCGCCGCCGCCACTGCGTCCTTTGTTTGGATTGTCGGCCGCAATCGCTTCTTCAAGCGTCCAGCCTTCCAATACCGCACGACGTGACAAGCGGATTTTTCCGTCAGGGGTAACGGCCGTAACCATCACCATCAGTTCGTCGCCAATCTGGACAACGTCCTCGATTTTGTTAATCCGTTCGCTAGACATTTGCGAAATGTGAACCAAGCCATCTTGCCCTGGAATCAATTCAACAAATGCACCAAAATCGGTGATGCGGACAACTTTACCTGAGTAAGTTTCACCCACTTCAACCTCTTTGGTTAGCAGTTCGATTTGGCGTACAGCTCCGTCACCCAATTCTTTGTTAACGGCCGCAACAAAGACAGTGCCGTCATCTTGGATGTCAATTTTGACTTCGTAGATTTCTTCGAGCGAGCGGATGGTGCTACCACCTTTACCGATAATCGCGCCGATTTTTTCAGGGTTAACTTTGAGCGTGGTCAGGCTTGGAGCCCATTTGTTTAGCTCTTCACGTGGAGCGGCGATAGCGGCCGTCATCACGTCCAAAATCTGGAGACGCGCATCTTTTGCTTGGGTCAGAGCGTTGCTCATCAATTCGCTAGACAAACCAGAAATCTTGATGTCCATCTGAAGGGCGGTAATCCCTTCATCGGTTCCGGCCACTTTGAAGTCCATGTCTCCCAAGTGGTCTTCCATTCCTTGAATGTCAGTTAGGATGTTGTGCTTGCCAGTTTCTTCGTCCATGACAAGACCCATGGCGATACCAGCAACCGGTTTACGGATTGGAACACCACAGTCCATCAACGCTAAGGTTGATGCACATACGCTACCTTGGCTGGTTGATCCGTTAGATGAAAGAACTTCACTCACAACGCGAATCGCGTATGGGAACTCTTCTTCAGTTGGGATAACGGGTAGCAGAGCCACACGAGCTAGCTCACCATGACCGATCTCACGACGTTTTGGTCCGCGTAGAGGCCAAGTTTCGCCGGTGCTGAATGGTGGGAAGTTGTAGTGGTGCATGTAGCGGATTGACTCAACATTGTCTAGTCCGTCTAATTTTTGTGCTTCGCGCAAAGTACCCAACGATGCAATTGAAAGAACCTGGGTCTCACCACGTTGGAAAAGACCTGAGCCGTGAGCCCGTGGGCTTAAGCCAACTTCAGATGAAAGCTCACGAATGTCGGTTCCAGACCGGCCGTCAGGGCGAATGCCTTCTAAGATTCGGCTACGAACCACTTTCTTGAGCATACCGCTGATCGCTTCGTAGATGTATTTCACTTCTACGTCTGGATTTTCAGCAACAAATGCTTCAACGATCTCGTCGTTCAGGGCTGACATCGCTTCGCCACGATCATCACGGTTTGGATTGTTAACCACAATCTCTTCAACACGGTTGCCAACTTTGGCCACAACGGCCGCGGCTAGCTCTTCGTTTGATGGGGCAAGGGTTGGCTCATCTTTTTCTTTACCAACGGCCGCTTGCATTGCCAAAATCGTATCGATGATCGGTTGCATACTGCTGTGGCCGTGCTCAAGAGCCGCTACGATTACCTCTTCTGGCACTTCGTCAGCGCGGCATTCAACCATGATGATGGCGTCTTTGGTGCCTGCAATCCGCAGATCAAGGTCGCTGTTTTCAGCTTCTTCGAATGTAGGATTGAGAACGAACTCCCCATCGATCCGGCCGACGCGGATACCGGCTACTGGACCGTTCCAAGGAATGTTGGAAATGGTCATAGCGGCGCTAGCCACGTTAATCGCCTGAATATCCATCTGCTCAACGCCGTCTGATGATAGGGTTGAGATGATGACTTGAACCTCGTTACGCATTCCTTTAGGGAATAGTGGACGCAACGGACGGTCTGTAAGACGCGAAGTCAAAATCGATGCGGTTGTAGCGCGACCCTCACGACGGAAGAAGCTCCCGGGGATACGGCCGGCCGCATACATTTTCTCTTCAAAGTCAACGCTCATTGGGAAAAAGTCGAGTCCTTCCCGAACGCTTTTTGACATGGTGGTTGTAGCAAATAGAGTGCTGTCGCCAAAAGTTAGTGTAACGGCTCCACCCGCCTGTTGTGCAAGTTTGCCGGTGCCAAAGACGTAATCTTTGCCGCCAACGTTTGCTGTGAATGTTTGTTCACTGGACATAATAAAATAACCTCCGAAAGGTCAGCAATCACTCAATTTTCTGTGTAGGCAACACAAAAACGGCGAAACGCACAGGATTCTCCGCAGGTGAAAAAATTGAATAAATTGTATGGGGACACTAGGCGGTGGCTCTTTTAGGGACTGGGGTTTGAGGATAATCGATTAAGATCACCTATCCGCAAAGCCCAGGTCCTAAAACGCGGTTGCCACGTCGGCCGGGTGTCTGAATTAAAGAAATGGTTTCACGATACCCTCATCGTGGAACCGGTAAAAAAGAAGCCTTTGACCAGTTAATAAATCAACGAGCCAAAGGCTTAAATTGTTACTTGAGAGGGCGAATGCCCAATTTTGTGCGAACTGCTTCGTAGCGATCGTAATCTTTCTTCATGAGGTAAGCTAATAAACTGCGACGTTTACCAACCATTTTTAACAACCCACGACGAGAGCTATGATCCTGTTTGTTCTCACCTAGATGAGATTGCAAACCATTGATGCGTTCCGTAAATAGTGCAATTTGCACTTCTGGAGACCCAGTGTCTCCATCGCCTTGGCCGAATTCTTTGATGATTTCAGCCTTACGTTCGTTTGTCATCGACATAATTTACTCCTTAAATAAAATTGTCTTTTCCGAGCTGTCGCCATGTCGATACAGCGTCCAACCAAGAAAGACCGTCTATAAGTATACAATGGAACCGATGAAATCCATAATTTCCCCAGTTGGGAACAGCGGATTCTTAACAAAGCTGCTTGCTGAACAGTCAGCTTTGATTAAAATACGGTCGGTTTTCACCGATTCTACGCACATTTTCTTGAAAGTTGTATAGGGTCAGGACCTTATACCCAAGGACCGGATCAGTAGTATTGAGACAATTGGGCAAAGCGATTTTGAATCAATTTGTGCTTTTATGCGTACATTATAGAGATAGAGTAGATAGTCAGGGATCTGCATAAGCCAAAGCTCGAAAGGGCCAACACTTTTATAAAAATTTTGGAGAAAGGAAAATCATGAATCTTGATTTTAGTGCATTTTTAACCACAGAAGGCTTGATTGCGTTTGCAACCCTTTTGGCCCTTGAAATTGTTTTGGGAATTGACAATGTCATCTTTATCACCATCCTCTCGGATAAGTTGCCGGAGGGTCAGAAGAAGATGGCTCGTCAATGGGGGATTGGCCTTGCCGTTGTCACCCGTATCTTACTGCTGTTTGGTATTTCATGGGTAATCGGTTTGACCCAGCCGATCGTTGGGTCGTTTTCCGGCCAGCAAATTATCTTGCTATTGGGTGGGGCTTTCCTTATTGGTAAATCGACCTACGAAATCTCGGAAAAACTGGAAGCTGAGGATCATACCAAGGAACGTGCGGCCGGGGCGCAAGCAACTTTTGCTGGCGTTCTGACTCAAATTATCCTTGTCGATCTTGTTTTCTCGCTCGACTCTGTTATTACGGCCGTGGGCATCGCTGATTCACGTGCAATCATGATCACCGCAATCGTTCTTTCAGCCATAATCATGTTGGCAGCGGCCGGTGCGATTAGCGAATTTGTCAAGAAGAATCCAACGATGAAAATTCTCGCACTATCTTTCTTGATCATGATCGGTATGTTGCTGGTATTTGAAGGCTGGAACCCAGATTTGGCCCACGACCTGCACATCAAAAACTACGCGTACTTTGCGATGGCCTTCTCGCTTATTGTCGAAGTGCTCAACATGCAGTTCCGCAAAAGCCGTGCAAAACCGGTTGAATTGCACAATCAGCCAACCATTGCTGAGGTGGATGGCAAGAGTTAAGCCGTCGATCAAATAAGTGACACAAAAAAAGCTGGGATTTCCCAGCTTTTTTTATCGATAAATTTATTCTTTTTTGCGTTAGGCTAAGGTGTCCCAAAGCGGTTCTGGGATTTTTCTTTCATGGTTTTCGTAACGTGCCATGACAAACAGTGCGTCTGATAGCCGGTTAAGGTATGGAATCACAAATTCTCCTACGGCCTCTTCGCGGGTGAGGGCGATTACGTCCCGCTCACAGCGGCGGCAAATGGTGCGGGCCACGTGCAGGTGGGCTGACCCGGGCGATCCGCCAGGAAGAATGAAGTTTTCGAGCGGCCCAACAACGGCCGTCAACTCATCCATTAGCACTTCGAGTTTATCGACATGTCGCTTTTCGATTTGAGGAATGTTGAATTTCTCTTTTTCTTCTTCGTTAAAACAGAGATCAGATCCTAGGTGAAACAGTTCGTTCTGAATCACGGGCAACACGTCGGCCAATTTTTCAACCAATCCATGTGCAACAGCAACACCGATGTATGAGTTCAGCTCATCAACGGTTCCATAGGCTGAAACTCGCAGTGATTCTTTAGGCACACGCCGGCCGCTCCCTAGCGAGGTTGTTCCACCATCGCCGCCACGGGTGTAAATTTTTGTCAGTCTAGGCATGATCTTTTTTCTCCATGATTCCTTGAATAGGTTGTAGTTAGGACACTGCTTTCGCTTAAAAACAAAAAAGCCCACCAAAGGTGAGCTTGAGCAACATGCCAAATCGCACAGGATTAGCAATTACCCGATTACCTTTGTCCACGAAGGTAACGGCTGAAGCTAGCTTCTAGCGAGAGAAGCAAACTTTAGGCCGGGAAGGAGCGTTTGTTCGCCCCTAAATTTGGTATAGATCAAGACTGGGTAATCGGACTTTCAGCGTAAAAAACTAAACTTTACGCACCGTTGCGGGACAGTGTCGGAATTTCACCGAGCTTCCCCCAAAATCGATCTAATATCAGCTAAATTTTTAAGTAATTTATACGCTCAAGATCATAGACCCCGAATCTAGTTTAGTCAACTGTTACGTATGAATTTAAAACAGACTAATCAAATAGTCCCGAACCAGACAAATTGCATAAAGATTTGACACGAAATCGGTTCAAGAGGGTTATATAATTATGAAGCCGTAATTTTGTTAAGTTGGATACCATACAGACTGGTACCTTTAATTTATGAACGCACAATCACCACGCTGGCCGGCCGGCATTAAACGAATAGCATTAGTCACAAGTCTAATTGTGCTTGGATTTATTTTTTTCCAAGTCAGGCTTTTGATTATCCCGTTGCTAATGTCGATTGTTGTTGCCTACTTGCTGTTGCCACTGGTTCAATTTTTGCACAATAGGCTCTACATTCCCCGAGTAATTGCGATATCGATTGTGTATGCCTCGCTGATTGGCCTGCTGGTTTGGTTATCAGCAACCGCGACCAACCCGCTTATCTCACAAATTAATCGATTTATAGATGCGGTGCCTAGCTACCTTGAGCAGGGGGCTACCCTGCTAGAACAGCCAATTGAGCTTTGGAATGGTCAGCAAGTTGTTCCGTCTCAATTTTTCCCTGAAGAATTCGACGTATCCTCATACATCGACTCGCTGAGCTCGTTCGGGATTCAGGGTGTGAATCTGTTTGGCAGCGTCGCCTCTGCAACCGCCATTGGTATTGGATGGGTTGTATTTACTCTGTTTGTCTCTTTTTATCTGGTTAAAGATCACGAAATCATCGTGCGCTACATTGTCAACGTATTGCCAGAAGAGTACGAGTGGGAAATTTACCAACTGTTTTATGAATTAGGGGATGTGTGGAACGCCTTTTTACGGGGGCAGATTATTCTGTTTTTGGTGATGGGAACCACAATTTTCTCGCTGGCAACGATAATCGGTTTACCCAATGCGCTGTTGCTGGGTCTTATGGCTGGCGTGGCTGAATTTGTCCCGCATTTTGGGCCGATTGCGGTTACGATTCCGGCCGTCTTGATCGCCTTTTTCCAGACTGATCAAAGCTGGTTGGGGCAGGCGATGACACCGGTCACTTTCGCGATTTTGGTTGGGTTGGGATATGCTACAATTAATCAAGCGGCCGCGTATTTGTTACAACCGCGCGTTTTGGGTCGATCTTTAAACATGCACCCGCTCATCGTTTTTATTGCGGCATTGGCAGGAGCGTTGGTTGCAGGGGTTGTTGGTATTTTGCTGGCATCCCCCATGTTGGCCAGCGGCCGGGTCATTTTCCGCTATGTTTACCGGAAGTTGCGCGATATCCCGCCATATCCGATTCCGGGGCAAACGGAGGCGGAGCCAACGGTCAAAGTTAGCAAACGGCCGGAGCGAGCGGTCGCTGAAAACGATACAAGTCCACCCGAAATCGCTTTAGACGCGTTTGATGCGTTTCAGGGGAGCCGGATCGTTCGGGCACTCACGGCAAGAAACAGAGCTCAATCTCTGAAAACAAACGGAACAAAAACCAATGGGAAAAATGGCAAGCATGATGAAAAATCAGAGATGCCAAAAGTCCCTGAAGAAGCTAAAACTGATCCTGACAAGGAAGAGAAGGAAATAATCGAATGAATGAAGAAATGGAAATGGAACCGATCGCTGAAACAGAGAATTTCACGGTTGTAAAAACAATTGACGACAATGGTGCGGTTTATCATATTGAGCTGGGTGGCGTCTCACTGCACCTAATGCCAGAAGAATGGGAAGAGTTTGTGGTTTTGGTTAAATCGGCCGATAAATAAATAGACCGATTGGGTAATAAATAAATTTTGGAAGCACCAAGAGGGTGGGTTATTTTTAACTCACCCTTTTTTGTTGGTGTCTAATCAAAAAAATGAAACCAGAGACGCGCCACCGGCGGCGTCTCTACAAGGTAGTATGAAAAAACCACAGACGACCTGTTGGGGCGTCTAAAAACCATAAGCCCTGGTTATTTTACAGTTGTGCTTTTTTGAACTATGGCAGAGAATCTTTGTACGCAAAACCAAAATCAAAGGATTTAAAATCAGTACCACCCAACTATGACTAAAAAAAGAAGCTTCGGATTTGAGACCCGCATGTTACATGCTGGGCATATCCCTGACGCTGAGACAGGCTCTCGTGCGGTCCCCATCTACCAGACCACATCGTATGTGTTTGAAGATGCGGATCAGGCGGCCCAGCTGTTTGAGCTAAAGCAGTACGGCAACATTTACACGCGGATCAATAACCCCACCACGGCCGTGTTTGAAGAGCGAGTCGCCTCGCTCGAAAACGGGACAGGGGCGTTGGCCGTCTCATCGGGTATGGCGGCCCAACTGGTTACGATGATGACGTTGCTCCAGCCGGGTGACGAGATTGTCGCATCGTCCCACTTGTATGGGGGAACGGTGACACAATTTGTGCACACGTTCAAAAAGTTGGGGGTGACCTGCCACTTTGTTGATCCAACAGACATCGAGAATTGGGCTGAAGCCATCACCCCCCAAACCCGTGCGCTGTACGGGGAGACGATTGGGAATCCGAAAGGATCGATTTTGGATTTTGAAGCTGTGTCCGGTTTGGCCCACTCACATGGGATTCCGCTGATTGTTGATAACACGTTTGCGACCCCCTATTTGTGTCGGCCGCTCGATTTAGGTGCTGACATCGTGGTGCATTCCGCCACAAAATTTATGGGCGGGCACGGGAATTCAATTGCGGGGGTGATTGTTGACTCCGGCCGGTTTGATTTCAGCAACTTTGAGACAATCGCTGATCCCACAGCCGCCTATCACGATCTAAAGTTTTACGAGACGTTTGGCCACTACGGCTTTTTAATGAAGGCTCGCACCGTCACGTTAAGAGACACAGGAAGCGCATTGTCACCCTTTAACGCATTTATGCTCATTCAGGGGCTTGAAACCCTTTCGGTGCGGATGGATCGGCACGTGGCCAATGCCCAAGCAATAGCTGAGTGGCTCAACGATCATCCTAAAGTAGGGTGGGTGAGTTATGCCGGTTTGCCCGACCACCCACAACACGAGCTGGCGAATAAGTATTTGCCCAAAGGGCCGGGCGCGATTTTTACTTTTGGGATTCAATCAAGCAATCCGCGCCAAGCTGGGAAAACCTTTATCGAAGGACTAAATCTATTTTCACACTTGGCCAATGTGGGGGATGCGCGGAGCTTGGTTATTCATCCCGGTTCAACCACGCACCAGCAACTGTCAGATGAGGAGATGGAAGCGGCCGGTGTTGAGGCGGGTATGATTCGCCTGTCGGTGGGAATGGAGTCGCTGGACGATTTGATTTGGGACTTAGAGCAAGCGCTGGAGGCGGTGGACGCATGACAACTGACGCAAAAAAAAGCCCGGTAGGGGATGTGAGCATGAACACAAAACTGTCGGCCGAACAGCTAAAATACATCAATCCTTTGATGATTCGATCGGTGTTGAACAACACCAAAACGATTGCGATGGTAGGGCTCTCACCAAAAAGTGAACGGCCGTCTAATTTTGTAGCCACCTACTTGCAGTATCACGGGTTCAAGGTGATTCCGATTAACCCGCGGGCAGATGAAATTTTGGGTGAGAAGGCGTATCCTGATCTAAAAAGTGCGGCGGCCGATTACGAGATCGATATGGTCAATGTGTTTAGACGGCCGGCCGATTGCCCCCCCATCGCGACAGATGCGGTAGCAATTGGAGCAAAATCGATCTGGTTTCAGCTGCAGGTGATTAACCAAGAAGCGGCCGATATCGCTGAGGCAGGTGGTTTGCAGGTGGTGATGGACCGCTGTGTAAAAATTGAACACGGCCGGTATGATGGCAGTTTGCACTGGGTGGGGATGAATACGGAAATTATTTCGGCCAAACGGGGCCGCAGGTATTTGTAATTTGGCAGGAGAAACGCATGAGTGAAGCAGTTTTATTGAGAGATACGGTTGATGGTGTGGCGACGCTGACGCTTAATCGGCCGAATAAATTTAATCCGCTGTCAGAAGAAATGCTTGATTCGCTTCAGGCAGAGTTGGACGATATTGGGCAAGATGAATCGATCCGTGTGGTTGTGATCCGAGCAGAGGGGAAGGCTTTTTCGGCCGGGCACGACCTGAAAGAGATGCGGTCTAATCCGACCAAAGCGTTTTATGACCACCTGTTTGCTAAGTGTAGCAAAATGATGCTGACGATTAACCGCCTGCCTCAGCCGGTGATTGCCCGCGTGCAGGGTATCGCCACTGCGGCCGGATGCCAGTTGGTTGCCAACTGTGACTTAGCAGTAGCGGCCGACACGGCGAAATTTGCCACCTCAGGCATTCGGTACGGGCTGTTCTGCTCAACCCCAGCTGTGCCTGTTAGCCGAAACGTGGGGCGTAAAAAAGCGATGGAAATGTTGCTGACCGGTGAGTTCATTGATGCTGACGCGGCCGTGGCTGAAGGGTTGTTGAACTCGGCCGTTCCCATCGATGAATTGGATGGTGCAGTGCAAAAACTGGTGGATGGAATTAAATCGAAGTCGGCCGTGGCGATCCGCATCGGCAAAGAGATGTTTTACAAACAGCATGAGATGGGATTGGCTGAGGCGTATGATTACGCGGCTGAAATGATGGCGTGTAATATGATGGCTGATGATGCGGCCGAAGGGTTTGATGCCTTTTTGGAAAAACGACAGCCGACTTGGACACACTCGTAAGAGAGAAGAGAGAAGAGAGAA
>JAHDGV010000070.1:10253-19839 GCA_020631655.1 Chloroflexota bacterium
AGAGAAAAATGATTGTAGTTTCTGGAACGATATTTATTAAGCCGAAAAAAGTAAATGCGGCGATCGAAGCGGCCAAAATCATGATGGAAAAAACGGCCGAGGAAGCTGGCTGTATCAGCTATCGATTTTATGCAGACATTGAAGCACCGGATGTGTTTCGCATTTTTGAAGAGTGGGAAAGTGATGAGGCGCTACAGGCTCATTTTGAAACACCGCACATGGCTGAATTCCGCAGTAAGTTGGGTGATTTTTTGGCGGCTCCCCCGGCTATTCGAAAGTATGTGGTATCCGAATTTGGTGAGCTTTGAGCGCTATTCGCTGGTGGGGGAATTGTTTTGGGGCATCCGGTTCTCAAACACTTTGAGCCGGCCGCTTAGCGTGTTGTAGGTCCCATCTGGAAAGAACGGTTGCATCTCGTCTAGGATGAGTTGGGCCGCAGATAAAAAGGTCTTGTAGATCGAGATTTCTTCATCGGTTTTTGGATTGATCTCTTCAAGGTTTTGCAGAATCGGCCGGAGCACATTGTCGCAACGCTGAAAAAGCATCACCTTGCGGCGGAATTGATGGTCGTCCAGATGGTACTCAACCGCCTTAAAAAAGGACTCGTCGGTCACTTCATCTAGCTCATCCCCATTATCAAATTCGTTCTCATTTTCACTAGTCATAAGTTTTAGCTTTTTCTTTTCTGCTTTGATTTTCCCCAAACGGAGGTGTGATCTTTTGCAGGAAAAGAAAACAGCACACCTCAGCCCGTTTGCAATCATAAAACGGTTTTATTTGTTTGGCGATAGGCTCCTAGTGTCACGACCAAAGATCAGTATTCAGTTTGGGGAGGGGTGAGATTTACTCTGCTTGGGCAACGGCGGTTATGGAAACAATTATACGGAAAGAGTCTTCAACGCGTAAAACGTTTGCCATATTTGGGGGAGCGATGTCAAAATCTTCGAACAGTAAATCGGCCGTTGCAATCGCCTCAAGGGTTTCCCCTTCTAGCGTTGCAACAACGTCAAACGTCACTTCTTTATCGATCTCACGTACGGTTAAAATGCCTGTGAGTGGAAACGTAACCTGCTCACCTTCTGTATAAGCTGGGGGGAGTGTGGGCAGATCGGTTACGGTGAAGGTAGCTTGTGGGTATTTATTTGATTCGAGCCAATACCGTTTCAGGGTTTGATCTCGGTGAGGTTGAACTGAGGTTAATTGGAGCAGATCGGCCGAGAATGAGCCCCCAATCATTTTGGGACTGCCTTTTTCGGTATCCAGGGTAAATTCCCCGCTCAGGCCGCGAGTTTCGCCCACAGCCATGTTTAACCCTTCATTGGTGTTGCGCCCTACAACCAGACCTGAATCACCAAAAAACTCTTCAACGGCCGAATATGAGGCAACTGATCGTTCAGGATCGATCATGTAAACGGTGCCACCTGCAGCCATCTCTTCCTGTGCATCACTGCTACTTTCTTCCATTTCAGAATCTGATTCTTCTGGCTCGGTTGCGTCAATGTCTGGCTCGGCCTCAGTCTCTGTCTCTACTTCAGCTTCTTCGCTTACAGCCGGAATAAACACCTGATTTTCGTCGTTAGCCATATCGGCATCTGCTTCAGTGTCAGAGTCAGACTCACTAACGGCCGGTAAAAACGTCTGCTGTGCGTCCTGAGTGGGCAGGGTGTCTAGATACGACACGCCCAAAATAAAAATGATCCAAACGGCCAAAGTACCCCCAACCAAAATCTTGTTAGGTAGC
This sequence comes from Chloroflexota bacterium, assembly GCA_020631655.1. GTDB lineage: Bacteria > Chloroflexota > Anaerolineae > Promineifilales > Promineifilaceae > WTJY01. The sequence continues at coordinate 11,995 of JAHDGV010000070.1, forward strand.
GGTTGAGTTTGCCAAAAAGAGAAAAATCGATCAACGAAAGAGGTGTTTTCAGAATCCATGTTCAACAGTATAGTAAATCAGCTTTCTCCAGAGAAGGGTAAAATTACTCACTTTTATGATTTTCCTTTCCAAACTTTAAATTTTTAAGGATTAGTAAATGGCCCCAAATATTATTCTCATTATGAGCGACAACCATTCGGCCGGAATGTTAGGTTGCCACGGTAACGCAGAAATCAAAACCCCACGGATCGATCAAATGGCGGCCGAGGGGGTCAAATTTGACCAAGCTTATTGTGTCAATGCGATGTGTTCGCCATGCCGCGCTTCCGTTTTGACCGGGCTATTGCCGTCTCAACACGGGATTCACACATGGTTAGATGACCGTACGCCGGACAAACTTCCGGCCGGTTGGAACGCCATCGATGAGTTTGTGACCATGCCAGAGGTGCTCAAGCAAAATGGGTACAAAACCGCACTGATCGGCAAATATCATTTGGGGGATGCGCGTGATGTAAAAAACGATTTTGATCATTGGGTCACGTTCCCTCACGGGCACACGGTTGATTTTTGGGGGAACACCATAATCGAGAATGGGGAGACCTATCAGTCTGAAGGACACAGCGTTGACTTTTTTACTGACAAAACGATCGAATACTTGAACGATCAGCAATCGGCCGATGATCCATTCTTTCTGTTTCTCCCCTTCAATGGCCCCTACGGCCACTGGCCCTGCATTTCTGGTCAGGCCCAGCATCGGTTTGGCCATTTGTATGATGACTGCCCGATGGACAGCGTGCCGCGCGAACCACTGTGCCGAGAAACGATCGCCAAAGTGATGTGGCAACACCAAAACAGCGGGCATGGATTAGATTACTCAGCCCTGCTTCGGATGCCGAACAATCTTGAAATTCTGCGGAATTATTATTCACAAATGACGCTGGTGGATGATTCTGTCGGCCGTGTTTTAGACACCCTAGATCAGCTACAAATGGCTGAAAACACCCTTGTGATTTATACGGTTGATCACGGGTTTTCTACTGGGGCGCACGGCTACTGGGGGCATGGTCAGGCGACTTGGCCCGCAAACACCCATGCGGCATCGTTTCACATTCCGATTATTATGCGCCAGCCGGGGAGTCTCAATCAAAATCAGACAATTGATGAGTTGGTGAGCCAGATTGATTTGTTTCCAACGGTGTTGGGGCTAGCAGGATGTGAGGTGCCGCAGGGCAAAACGGCCGCATGTGATTTACGGCCGCTCATTCAGCAAGATCAAGATACAAAATGGGAAAATCTAATTTTGATGGATCAGGAGGAAACCCGAGCGATACGAACGGACAAATGGCTGTTTATGTATCGGTACCAAGAAAACCGGGACCATCCACTGCCCAATGCACTTTTTGATCTAGAAAACGATCCGGCCGAACGGCACAATTTAATCGATGACCCGCAATATCAAGCAGTGGTTAGCCAGCTACAGCAAGAGCTAACCAAACGGTTTGATGCGCTTGCGGCTCCGGAATGGGACGTGTGGCACGGCGGCCGAGTAAAATCAAACTCCGATAAGCCGTGGTTTTGGCAACAGGTTTGGGGAGACGACTGGCAACCGGTTTTTTAGCCGAAGAGAGGAGTCGCTCGCTGTAAAATCTGGATGCAAACGCCCCAAGGGTCACGCACAAATCCCAAACGATCTCCGTTCCCCATCGTCAAAATTTCACCCGAGGGGAGCGCACCGGCCGCTAACAAGCGGTCGATCTCAGCCTGAATGTCATCAACGGCAAAGGCGATGTGGAATGTGAAAATCGACATATTGGCATAGTCTGGAAATTCACCGGCCGGATTTGCATAAATCTCCAGCAGGGTTTCATTCCCATCATCAGACAAAAAGTGAATAAATGGAGCCTCTTTATCGGCACGGATAATTTTCAGATCCAAGTGTTTGGCCCACCATTGCGCCATTGCAGTTGGCTCGGTGACATTAATTGCGATATGTTCGATTTTCATCATTCCTCCTGTGTTGGCACCCTGTTTTTTGCAAAAAAAAAGACACCCCATTGGGTGCCTCTCTTTTTTAGTGATTAAAAAGACTTGGCAAGTTTAAAACAGAAAGACTGTTTCTGATCTTACCAATCTAAATCTGGCTTAATTCTGAAAAATTAAGCTGCGCGAGCTTTTGCTAGAGCTTGAGCCAAGCGGCTTTTACGGCGAGAGGCGTTACCTTTGTGGATGACACCTTTACCTGCTGCTTTGTCGAGCGTGCTAGCCGCCATTCTCATCGCTTGCTCAGCCTCGTCTAGTTTCCCTTCCTCGATTAGAGCACGGGTTTTAGTAACGTAGGTGCGAGCTGCAGCGGTGTAACGACGATTGTGTTCACGGCGCTTTAGATTTTGACGAATTCTTTTCTTAGCGGACTTTGTATTTGCCACGGTTAAATCTCCAAATTTGAATACCAATTCAGGCCGTTCAAAAACAATTATTCAATTTGATTGTTTGTGAGCTGGCTGTTAAGCGATTTCGAAGTGTTAAAAGGATTAATTTCAGATAAATCGCCCAATTGGCGTGAGAGCGACCGAAATCATAGCATAGACAGGAGTGTGAGTGCAATAATCTTACAAAATTAGATGGGGGCAAAGGGCTATTTTTGAAGAAAATCAGCCAAGAATAGTTTTTCGTTGTAAATTCGGCCGTCGTTCAGCCTGTTTGTTACCATTCTGGCAAATCGCCAGTCAAAATTAATAGGCTGGCAAACCCTATACTTTCTAATCAAGGAAACCCATTGCAATGACGAAAATAGATACAACAAGCCAAGTTGGATTTGGATCCCAAGTCCGCAAATCCCCGTTTTTTGAGGCCACACAGCGCTGGGGGGCCGAAGGATACTCAGTCTACAACCACATGTACATTCCCCGCAGTTTTGGGGATGCCCAACAAAATTTTTGGAACCTCGTCAACGACGCCATTTTGTGCGACGTTGCAGTTGAACGGCAGATCGAAATCACCGGTCCCGATGCCGCCCGTTTTGTACAGCTACTAACCCCTCGAAACCTGTCTAAGTGCAAAGTGGGTCAGTGCAAATATGTGTTCATTACCAGCGCAGAGGGCGGGATTATCAACGACCCTGTTTTGCTTAAGCTGGGCGAAAATCATTTTTGGCTATCGCTGGCTGACAGCGATGCTTTGCTGTGGGCCAAAGGGGTACAGATCCATTCTGGCATGGATGTTCAGATTCACGAGCCAGATGTGTCTCCACTCCAGTTACAAGGTCCAAAATCACGCGACATTATGTGCGCAATTTTCGGCGAATGGGTTCGTGACTTGCGTTACTATCGCTGTACAGAGTTTGATTTTAACGGGATTCCACTCGTGATTTCACGGACCGGCTGGAGCAGTGAGCTGGGCTACGAAATCTTTTTACGCGACGGTGCGTTTGGGGATGAGCTTTGGGAAAAGATCATGGAGATCGGTGGTCCGATGGGCTTGCATGTGGGACACACGTCAACCATTCGCCGGATTGAAGGGGCGATGCTGTCTTTGATCACAGATATGAACATCGAGAACAATCCATTTGAGATGGGTTGGGACCGGCTGGTTGATCTAGAAATGGAAGCCGATTACATCGGCAAGCAGGCGTTACGCAAAATCAAAGAAGATGGGGTTAAACAGCTTTTTGTGGGTGTTGAGCTTGATGGAGATCCATTGCCTAACCCAAATGGTAAACATTGGCCCATCGTTATGGATGGGGATCAAGTTGGCAAAATTACCTCGGCCGTCTATTCGCCCCGGCTCAAGAAAAATATCGCTTTAGCGATGATGAAAATCGAACATACAGGTTTAGGGACCACGGGAACGGTAGAAACCCCTGAAGGTACGCGCCAAATAACTGTGGTGCCTAAGCCGTTTTACGACCCCGAAAAGAAAATCACCTCTGGGTAATCAGACAATAGGGCAAATTATTCCTATAGGTTGTCGTTTCTGCGCAAGTAGGCCTCAAGTGCAAGACTTAGCGCTGGATACCCGCATTCGCGGATATGACGCCTCTATGCTCGCTACTAGATTTTTAGAAAACGTAATGGGGGAGCCTGTTTAAAACACTTCGTTCGGCCAATCGGTCATGATCGCCTGTAGCTCTGTGTCAGGAGGGACTTCGCGCATACCCTCTGGAATGATGACCAGCCCATTGGCTTTTACCAAAGACGTCATGACGTGCGAGCCCTGATCCCCAGTTGAAATAGCGGTTAGAGAACCGTCTGGGTGGCGTTTGATGATGGCACGTACATAGGTTTCCCGGCCGTCTGAGCGGATTGGTTCGCGGAAAATCACCGTGCGGGTAGGGCGGTCCAAATTTTTGGCGCCCGCCATCTTTAAAATGGCCGGCCGTGCAAAGCGCTCAAACGAAACCATGGCAGATACAGGATTGCCAGGGAGCCCCAAGTACGGAATGCCACCGTACAAGCCAACGGCCAGTGGCTTGCCCGGCCGCATACGCACCTTCCAGAAGTTAATGTTGCCACCTTTTTGCAAAACGTCTGTCACCACATCATAAACCCCAACCGATACCCCGGCCGAGCTGATGAAGAGATCAACGTTTGCATCGATACCAGCCTGGAGTTTGTCACGCAGATCCTCCGGCGTATCTTTGGCGACTCCCAGCCGGATCGCTTCTGCTCCCAGCGCTTCGATTTGTGCCGCTTGGGCGTATCCGTTTGAATTGCGAATTTTGCCGGGAACCAGTTCTTCTTCGACCGGGATTAGTTCATCCCCCGTTGCCAAAATCCCGACTTTTGGCCGACGGTAAACCGGCACCTGTGGCACACCCAACGAAGCCAAAACACCAACTTCTTGCGGCCGTATTTTGCGACCGGCCGATAAAATCTTTTGCCCTGCGCGCAGATCACTGCCTGCGTAGCGGATCGCATTGGCTGGCCCAACTTCTGCTTTGATACTGACCAAATCGGGCAACGGCCGCTGTGAATCCCCATAGTTTTCTCCGGTATCTTCGATTCGGATCACCGCATCTGCTCCATCTGGAATCGGTGCGCCGGTCATAATACGGACCGCTTCTCCGCGCCGTAACGTTCCGTCAAACACAGATCCGGCCGCAACTTCCCCAATCACCCGCAGAGAAACTGGGTTGCGGTCATTTGCCCCTGATGTATCGGCCGCTTTTAGCGCATAGCCATCCATGCCTGAGTTATCAAATGGGGGCAAACTGTCATTGGCGATCACATCTTCGGCCAAAATACGGCCGGCAGATTGGTCGAGCGGAACAGTTTCGGTAGGCAGGGTTTGAAATAGGGCTAAAACTTTTGCAAGTGCTTCTTGAACAGGGAGAAAATCAGCTTTCGTCATAGGAGAAGAAAAGAGAAAAAGAGATGAGAGACAAGAGGAAAACTCCCTCTAATCTCTATTCTCTCGACTCTTTTCTGAGAAATTTTTCGTACCAATAAATCGCATTGATGGTTAGCGAGTGAGTAATCTTACCCGATTGTATCATTTGGTCGATCTCTTCCAACGAATGCAAACTAATTTCAATGTCTTCGTTCCCATCCAACGCTTGTTCCGACGTTTGAACCGCATTTGGGGCCAAAAATGTGTGGGTCACATTGTTAAACAGGGCGGGATTGGGGGAAACGGCTCCCAGCTTGATGAGTGGATCAGAGGTGTAGCCGCTTTCTTCTTTTAGCTCGCGTGCGGCCGAAACAATTGGATCTTCTCCGTCATCTACCAAGCCGCCGGGAACCTCTATTGTGATTTCCTCGTTTCCATGCCGGAACTGGGTCACCATCACGATTTTATTGTCGGCCGTGACCGCAACCACGTTGATCCAATCATTTGAGTGGATGGCATAAAATTCATGCGTGGTTCCTTTTTTCGGGCTAGTCCGCATGTTCGACCAAACTTCCATAATGCGCAGGTCGTACAGTTTTTTGCTAGATTGGGTAATCCATTTTTTGATCATAGTTTATGTGATTGGTTGAGCTAATCTCCAAAATATAAGCTCCGAATTTGTTCCATCGTGCCGTCTTTTTGTAGATTGATCAGAGCCAGATTGATTTCTTCGTAGTGAGGGTGTTTGTCTGAAATTGCAAAAGCAAAGCGATCTGCTTCAAACACGTCTCCGGTTAGTAATACAGACCCCGTTTGATCTTGAGCAACGTAAAACTGTACCACTGGTGCGTCTCCAATGGCGGCTTCTAGATTGCCAGCGCTTAAATCAGCTAAAACTTTTGAAAAATCGTCGTAGGGAATGTAGTTGATTCGGTTGGTTTCTAGATAGTCGGCAAAAGCGGTGCCCGGCACCGAGCCAACCCGTCGGCCGCGCAGGTCATCAACCGTTTCAATGTTTGACTCAAGCTGTGCCACGGTTAGTGTGGTGGTGATCTGAGCGGTGAAGGTAGAGACAAAAAAGAGGGAGGCGACGATCCAAAAAATCGCCAAAATGCGCCCCATCGTGTTTTCCGGCCGTTCGTTTTCAAACCCACCAATCGTGACGATGATAAAGGCCCACCAAAACGCATCGAAAATTCCACCTTTGTAGTCATCCCGAAAATAATCATGTTTGTCTTTAGGCATCCCTCGCTCGAAGTACCACATCGCATGGGCCACAATCATCAAAATGATAAAGGCGAGGCCGATCAGCCAGACGATATTCGACTCCCAAATCGCTTTCAAAATAGAAGGAGACGCGGTATCTGATGAGACGATGATTTGAAACCCTGAATCGTAAATCGGCTGGGAAAAGTCTAGAAAGGCTTCACGTTCTGGCGTGATTGAGATATTGGCTACGGCCAGATCAAACTCTTTTGTTTTGACCCCATCAATCATTTCGGTGAAGGTCGATGTTTCTTGAAATTCGTAGGTTAATCCGGCCTCTTGTGCAACTGCCCGGAAAAGATCGATGCTGTACCCTTCCCAATCTCCGGCTTGGTTTTTCATGGCAAAGGGCGGCCGTTCGATGGTCCCCACAGTTAGTACGGTTGATTGCTCAGGTTCGGCCGCTTCTAGGCTAAATTGCTGGCTAAAGGCAAGGAGGATTAGGATGGCGCAGGCTGAAAGTAGGACAAGACTAGGTTTTTTGAAAGTGAACGTTGGCATGTTCGGATTATCTCTGGAATCCTTCTGGTACTCAAAGATAATTTACGAACCTTTACCGGCCAGTGTTTAATGATGATGGCTACAGACAAGGAAGGAACATTGGTATCAACATAAGGATTGCTCCCATGCATTGCGATTGTTCGTTTCCTTCAAACTTCTCTCAAGATCAACATCGGGCGAGTTAATCGCCGAAAAGCCGAAAGATAGCACGCTAATTGTTGCGATTAACTCGCCTGATGATCAAAAAGAACTCGTTTACGTAGGCACATGAACAAGGCTAAAAACGCTTTTTTCTTAATTTACCTCAGTTTTGGATAAGACCACACGTTAGTAATTTGCCGCAGATTTTTACGGATGTACGCTGATTTACATGATTATTCATGAAATATCGGCGGAAATCAGCGCATATCCGCGGCCGAAATGCTTAAGCAAAACTCAGGTTAATTTGATACGAATGGCTCCAGATAGGGTAGGACTTTCGCTTCATGCGTTTTTAGAAACCGCGAGAAAGTCCTTCGACAAGCTCTGGGCTCTTTTCAAGCGGAAGACCCTATGGGTGTTACTCAGCGTCAGTGCCAAAGTCTGCCCCAACCGGATGCTGGAAGACTCTCAATCCAAACTGTGGGAGCACGGCGATAATATGGTCAAAAATATCGGCCTGGACGTTCTCAAAATCAAGCATCCCTTTCTCGGTGCAAAATGCATACAGCTGAATGGGCATTCCATGTTGAGTAGGCTCAAGCTGACGCA
>JAHDGV010000071.1:0-2084 GCA_020631655.1 Chloroflexota bacterium
GCAGACCAGTAAATCATGTGGCGAGTTCCTTCGATGTAGGTCGCCATGTCGGCCAGCATAAAAGCCACCGCCTGATGTTGCCCAATCGGCTTACCCATTGTTTCACGCTCATGAGCATATTTGATCGAATGATCGTATCCGGCCTGAGCTAAGCCCAATGCCAGCGATCCGATTGAGATACGCCCTTTGGTTAGTGTTGCCAGCGTTTGGGTTAGCCCTTTGCCCCGTTCTCCGATCAGATTTTCGGTCGGGACTTTCGCATCTTCAAACGTTACCAAGTGGGTGGGCGAGCCGTTCAGCCCCATCTTTTTCTCAGGTGGGCCAATGATAACGCCGGGCGTGTCGGTTGGGACCAAAATGTGGCTGAGCGCCTGTGATCCAGAATCCCCATCTGTGCGTGAGAGAACCACCATCGTTTCAGCGATACCGGCGTTGGTGGCCCACATCTTTGAACCGTTTAACACCCATTCATCACCGATCAGCTCCGCTTTGGTTTTGATGTTGCGCAGGTCAGAACCTGCCCCTGGTTCGGTGAGGGTCAAACAGCCCAAGCGCCCTTCTTTTGAGGTGAGCAATGGCAACCACTTTTCTTTTTGTTCTGGGGTGCCAAAATCATTGATCGGCCCCATCCCCAAACAGTTGTGGGCCGAAATCGCCAGCGATGTGGATCCACAGGCTCGGGCTAACTCTTCTGTGGCAATGGTGGCGCTCACGGTGTCCATGTCTGCGCCGCCAAACTCTTCTGGAATTTGCAATCCTTTTAGCCCCAAATCGGCCATTTTTCGGGTTGCATCCCAGTTATATTCGCTGGTCTCATCGGTATGGGCCGCCATGGGAGCGACCTCGTTTTTCATGAAATTTTGGACAACGTGGCGAAATTCCCGTTGCTCATCAGTTAAGTCGAAATTCATTTTTACTCCGCAAAGAGCTGACAGAATTTTAAAACCTGTCAGCTCTGTACATTACTTGATGCCGTTTAGAATGAGTTGGGTGAACATTCGGGCCAGCTCTCGTACGGGAACCCGGCCGTCAGGGTCATACCACGACCACGTGTAGTTACACATTCCCAAAATGGCTCGCATCACCACTTGGGTATCGGTCTCGGCCCCGAATTCACCTTTGTCGATCCCCTCTTGCAAAATTTGTCTAAAAAGATTTTGGTACTGCTTGTTGAGCAGGTCGGCCGTGTTGGCAGTGCCATCGTTGATGTCTGACAGATGTTCGCGCACAAAAATCGTGTAGATGTGGACGTGATCCTGAAAGAAACGCAGATGTTCATCGATAGCCAGCGTCAGCTTTTGGGTGGGTGAGTAGCCGGTATCCACAATCGCCTGAATCGCTTTGAGTAGCTCCTCAATCCGGCCGCTTGTGATTTTGACAATCAGATCTTCTTTTGAATCAAAATAGTAGTACAGGCTTCCTTTTAACATGCCCAATTCATCGGCGATATCTTGCATGCGGGTGGCATGGTAGCCGCGTGTGGCAAATAGGCGGGCCGCGGCCGCATAAACTTCTTCTTGTCGTGATTTTTTACGTTCTGTCATAGTTGTGATGATGTTTGAAGAATTCAAACGGGCGTTTGAATTATAGAGAGGTTATCCAAAAACGCAACAGAAAATGCCAATGTGAAGTTTCCGAAAAATTTTAATGATAACGATTAGGACAAGCTAGCTATCTTAAATTCTTTAACTAGGTACAAAAGACTAAGGAGGCAGCTCACGATCGTTGCTACGATTGTAGGATGAGACAAAACTGGCTACACATCCCTGCTGTTCAAATGAGTCAACAAGTGAAGGCAAGGTTTTTAAGTGCTTTGATAATCATTTTGAGCTTGGCTCTTTTAGGCTGTGCGTCGGCCGAAGATGCCACGACGCCCTCATCCCCCATTTTGAATCAAGGTCAACTTGATTTATCAGGATGGGATTTTGAACAAGACGGGATTGTTAACTTAGACGGAGAATGGGTCTTCTATTGGGATGAATTGCTCATCTCTAAAGAAGAGGCCGAGACACAAAGCCTAGAAATGGCTTTGGTGAAGGCACCATTGGCTTGGAACCAGGTAGATTCTGAGTTGTATCCGTCGT
>JAHDGV010000071.1:2184-12808 GCA_020631655.1 Chloroflexota bacterium
TCGGCCCCTTGGGTTCCGGTGATGCGGATAAATTTCTTAACCTTCTACATGGGATTCCCATCCTTTTTCTTGTTCATGTACGCCCTGTATCCCAAAAGATTCTACAAATGGGCGCTTTGGACGGTTTTAACGGTGAGTGGCTTTGTCTCTATGTTGGCGATCTTTTTCCCGATCCCGGTTTTCGCCAGTGTGTTGCAATGGTATCAGCTGTTTTTTGTAGTTGGTGCGTTATACGGCCTATTTGCCTTAAGTGTAGCAATCAGACACGGAGATGATGGGGCTCGTTTGGTGTTGCTTGGTGTTTTGGCGCTGGTTGGTGCGGCCGTAAACGATATTTTATTCACGAACGGGCTGAGTCCTGTCGATGGGCTGATTACCTTCGGCCTGATCTTTTTCATCTTTATGCAGTCGATCATTTTGGCGATGCGATTTGCCAAGGCGTTCCAACGGGTCGAGGCACTGTCTGAAGAGCTGATGTTCTCTCAGAAGGAAACTGAAGCGGCCTATTATGAATTAAGCCAGCACAAAGATAAGTTGGAAGAAACGGTGCTTGAACGTACGGCTGAACTCGAAGTTGCCATCCAAGAAGCCGAGGGGGCAAACAAAGCGAAAAGCGATTTCTTGGCCGCGATGAGCCATGAAATCCGAACGCCTATGAACGGCATTATCGGTATGTCGAGCTTGTTAAGAGGAACAGAGCTAAACGAAGAGCAAGAAGACTTTGTTGAAACGATCCGGACAAGTGGCGATTCGCTCCTGACGATTATCAACGATATTTTGGACTTCTCTAAAATTGAGGCGGGTAAGCTTGAGCTTGAAGAGCATACGTTTAATCTGCACCAAACGGTTGAAAGCGCGCTCGACTTGCTAACACAAAAAACGGCCGAGAAAGGGGTTGAGCTGATCAGCCTAATCGAGCACGACGTCCCCAAATGGGTTGTGTCCGACTCAACACGCATTCGTCAGATTTTGGTCAACCTGCTTTCAAACGCGGTCAAATTTACGGCCGATGGTGAAATTTTTGTCCAAGTAAAATCTGAGAAGCTGGACGATGGCAAAGTAAAAATCAACTTTGCAGTTAAAGATTCTGGCATCGGTATCCCCCAAGAAAAAATTAATCGACTTTTCCAACCGTTCAGCCAAGTTGATTCTTCTACCACTAGAAAATACGGTGGAACCGGGCTGGGCTTGGTTATTTGCCGTCGCCTGTGTAATTTGATGGGGGGAGAAATCGGTGTTACTAGTGTTGAGGGGGATGGATCTACCTTCTTCTTTGACATCATCGCCGAAGCTGCTCCTGATGACTACGTGCGCCCAGATGAATCCTTCAACTCGCCGATTTTAATTGGTAAACGAGCACTAATCGTTGATGACAATGCGACCAACTTGAAAGTGTTGTCATACATTTTGCAGGGATGGGATGTTCAGTTTGAAAAAGCAACCTCGGCCGACGAGGCACTTGCCATCCTAGAGAAAGATCACGCGTTTGACTTCGCCCTGCTCGATTACCACATGCCCGGTAGTATGGATGGGTTGGGATTGAGCTTTGAGATGAACAAGGCCTATCCAGATATTCCAGTGGTGACCTTGAGCAGTAGCTTTGATGTAACCCAGCTCAAACGGCCGGACAATCTTAAATTCTGGCTTTACAAGCCGGTAAAACCAGAGCGCTTAAAAAGCTCGTTGTTCCAAGTTTTGGAAGACACAACCCCAGAAACTGTGGTTGAGACAGAGGTCTTGGATCCAGATCAGTTTGATCCAGACCGTAAAGTCAAAATTCTGCTAGCGGAAGACAATGTCGTGAACCAAAAGGTATTCCTGCGTATTTTGAGCAAGCTTAACTACATCGCAGACTTAGCCTCAGACGGGGTTGAGGCTGTTGAGTCGGTGCAACGGCAAGATTACGATGTTGTATTTATGGATGTGCAAATGCCCAACCTGGATGGGATTGAGGCGTCAAAAGAGATTCGTGATTTAGCTGAATCTGTGAATCAGCCCAGCATTGTGGCCCTGACGGCCGAAGCCAACCCTCAAGTGCTAAAAGAGTGCGAAGAGGCGGGAATGAACGGCATGCTCCAAAAACCGGCACATATTGATGACATATTGCGGGTTCTGTTGAAGGTAAGTCGAGCTAAAAACTAATTTGCCCTCGGGTGCCTGCATAAATCAACACAAACAATAAAACCCAAAACGTTTCGGTACCAAACTTGTGTAAACTGCTTTACATCAAAAAATGGGAACCGTCAATAGCCAAAAGTTGTCACGTAAATAGAACGTGAAGGGAGCATAATCCTAGTGTGGGATTAGTACCCCATCCCTTTTACAAAAGGAAAAGCTATAACAACACACATCAAGCGTGCCTGATACCCCTCGAATACATTTAATCAGGCAAGGAGGGTAAATGAACTCGTACAGCTATTCCAATATTGACAAATTCACCCGAAAGTATGGCACCATACGGCTCAAACAAGACTCCGGGGGAGTGGTGGCCGAAGCCAAAAAGGCTGGCTTTTTTACAGACGATACCGTTTGGGAAGAAGGCCCCTTTGCAACAGTTTTAGAAGCCATGAATCAAATGGAGCGTGATTTAGGTGAATGGCTCAAAGATCAGTGGTGGTAATGCGCCCTCGTGATCTTAAAGAGGGTTTGCGGTCAGAAGCATCGATCGCAGATCGTAAACCCTTTTTAAAACAGGTTAAAGGAGTCTGAGCTTACACGGCCGCTCTGTTGCCACAAAACAGCGTTCATCACTTCAATCGCCATCCGGCTTTCTAGCGTCACCCCAGCCCGCACACCTACACAGGGATCATGCCTCCCCTTTTTTAGTTCAAAATCTATCTCTTCAAGATTTTTACGTACCGATTTTTGATCGTGCGTGATTGTAGACGTTGGCTTAAACGACACCCGAGCCACCAGAGGCATGCCCGTGCTAATGCCACCCAACATCCCACCGTGATTATTGCTTTGGTAGCCGTCTGACCGGATCGGGTCATTGTTTTGACTGCCAAGACGATTTGCCACATCGGCCCCGGCCCCAACTTCGCAGGCGCGAGCGGCGTGTAAACCACCAAGTGACCCCATTAATTTAGTTTTTAGGCTGTTGTAGAGTGGCTGGCCGATCAAAGCTGGCACGTTTATCCCGATAACTTCTACAACTGCGCCAATCGAGTCTCCCTTGATTCGAGTTTGCTTGATCAGCTCGGCCGCTTCGGCCGCAAACTCAACGTCAATCGATGGGATTTCAGCCTGTTGAATCTGCGCTTCAGCCTCCGCTACATTTTTGGGATCGATGCTGTTTGACATGAACAAATCGCTCAGATGTTTGTCGCTTCTGAGTTCACCAACTTGGGTGATCGAAGAGAGAAACAAGGTGCCAAATTGATCCCGCAGGAAAATACGGGCGATTGAACCACCAATCACGTCTGTGATCGTTGATCGATAGCTCGAACGGCCGCCACCGCGATAATCGACATACCCTTGGCTTTTGTAGTGCTTGACCAGATCAGTGTGCCCCGGCCGAACTTCTCCCATCTCACCAGAAAACTGGTCGTAGTGGCGCGATTTGCTTGATGTTGACAGCACCAGTGCTGCGATTGGCTCACCCGTCGCATAGCCGACTTCATAGGTAGGGGTGTTACTTTCAGTTCCGTTATGGCTGGTGGTGATTTGCGGTCCAGTTAGGAGCCCTTCATGATCCGTATCATCAAAAATGCCGGCCGTAAATAGGACGCGGTCTTTTTCGTTGCGAGGGGTGCCGTGTTTATTGCCCCCCGGCCGTCTACGATCAAGATAGCTTTGTACTTCTGTTCGGCTAATTTTTGTTCCCGCTGGGGTGCCAAATACGATTGTTGTGATGCCCGGGCCGTGTGATTCACCGGCTCCGGCTACGCCAAAAAGGGGTCCACCTAAAATTTCCATAGCGGCAAGTTTACCAAAAAAAAGAGGCCCGACGCATTTTGCGACGAGCCTCTTTTTTTAGTGCAGAGGTTCGAGAGTTGAACTCTCTTTTCTCTTTACCCTAATCTATTTACTTTTCAGGAATCTCGAGCTCGGTTCCTGGGAAGATAACGCTTGGGTTCTTGATGTTGTTTAGTTCAGCAATTTCCATGTAGCGTTTACCGTTGCCCAATGTTGCTTCGGCAATTTTCCACAAGCTGTCGCCTGGTTGAACAACGTATTTTTTAGCTGCTTCTGCCGCCGCTGCTGCTTCAACTGCTGCTGCTTTAGCTGCTTCTGCGCGCTCTTTAGCTGCTTTTTCTGCTAAACGTTTACGACGGCGCTCGCGAGCTGCTGCTTGGCGCTCGGCCGCTGCTTTCCGTTTTGCTTCAGCTTCTTCAGCCGCTTTCAGCTTAGCTTGAGCTTCTTCCAAAGCCTTTTTAGCTTCGGCCGCTTTCTTTTTGTCAGCGGCAACTTTAGCTGCTGCGTCTTGACGTTTCTTTAGCTCTGCACGGCGTGCGGCTGCAGCTGCACGTGAACGAGCCAATTTATCTTCATCAGTTGATTTTAATGCGGCGGCGATAAGATCAAGCGCTTCCGCTTCTTCGTCGCTAATGTTGTCGTCACCTTTTTTGATCAGCTTTTCAGATGTTGCATCTGCAATCGCGGTTCCAGCTCCCAAAAGGAAGTCCATGAACTCGTCGTACTCAGCGTCGTCAGTTTTAGATGCAACCGCATCAGCGATGTCGCCCAAGATATCTGCAATTTTCTCGGCCGAATTTGATCGACCAGCCAATGTGTTGCCATCTTCAGCAATAACAGCTTTGATGAGTGGGTTATTTCCCTTGTACTCTGCGAGGTAGTTCTTAAGGGCTTTCCCCTCACGTTTAACTTCCATCAGCCCCATACGGCCTTCGGCCGCGTTGATTGCTGACTGTACATAGTACGGTGCGTCTTTCACAATATCCCACTGGGTTGCGTTAAAGCTATTTTTATTTGCCACTATTTAAATTCTCCTTTTCAGTTGGAATGAACTAATACAATGAGGCGGTTGGTTTATCACAATCACTGTCCACTTTCTCTCTCTGCCCTTTGGTCCAAAGAGTCCGGTTAATCCGGTGGACATAACCAAGTCCGCACGGCTACAATTTCAGTAGTCGGGTGCACATTGGCTAAATGTGCCCTTCGTTAATGAAATCAGAGTTTTTAATTTTCGCAAGACATTACGTCTAGTTTTTCGATAAGTTTTTGAATTTTAGGCGAATATCTGCGTATAGACCCTAAATTTATTGAAATTAGAGATTTTGAATAGCCAAAAAACTAAAATTCCGGAGTATGGAGACAAAAATTGATGAAATTAGCTATTAAATTGATGGGGCTTCTCGCACTGATGGGATTGCTCATCGCGTGCGGCGGAGCACCTCCCGAACAAGAGGCGGCAATATCGGAAGAGACCGTTGCAGAAGAGGTTCCAACCCGTGTGGTTGAAACTGAGGAAGAGCCAACTGAAGCTCCTGCAGAAGAAGTCGAAGTAGCCGAAGAAGCTATGGATGAGGAAGCTGAAGAAATGGAGGCTGAAGAATCTGAGGCGATGATGGCCGTAGATGGGCCAAGCCATGAACCTTCAGTTACGGTTGAACAAGCTCTAGAAGAACGCCCTTACGACCAAATTAAGGGTGGGGACGATCCTCTTCTAACCATCATTGAGTATGGAGACTTTCAATGACCCGGCTGTGCAGCGGTGGATCCGCTGCTACGTGAACTGGTTAATAAATACCCAGACGAAGTCCGTGTCATTTATCGTCACTTTCCACTAACCAATATCCATGACAAAGCTCAAATCGCGGCCGAGGCATCAGAAGCGGCCGGAGCCCAAGGAGATTTTTGGGCCTTCCACGATGCTTTGTATGAACGCCAAAGTGACTTCAACGCCACCGAAGAAGGGCAAGCCATCGCCTTTTTGGCAGATTTAGCCAATGATGTTGGATTAGACGGCGAACAGATGAAAGCCGATCTTGAGAGCGGTAAATTCCGTGCTTATGTTGAAGCCCATATGACCGAAGCCAGCAACCTGCGCTTGCCCGGAACACCATCTTTAATCGTAAACGGCAACTTGTTAGAAGGTGGAACTCCACCGTTTGAGGCTTGGGAAGCATACTTGGCTCAGCTGAGAGATCTACAAGTTCTGACCGATATGCAGTTCGACTCTGCCCCTGAATTTTCAATCAACGATGAATCGATCTATGAAGCCACTGTTACAATGAGCAATGGTGATGAATTTGTGATGGAGCTGTATCCAAAATCAGCCCCACTTACCGTGAACAGCTTTGTCTTTTTGGCATCTCAGGGCTGGTTTGATGGGGTGACTTTCCACCGCGTATTGCCAGGATTTGTTGCGCAAACGGGTGACCCAACCGGTACCGGTTTAGGCGGTCCCGGCTATGAATTACCCAACGAAATCGACGAAAGTCTGTCTCATGCTGAGGTCGGTGTTGTCGCTATGGCAAACTCTGGACCTGACACCAATGGGAGTCAGTGGTACATTACACTTGGCGATGCGGCCCAGCTTGATGGGGCGTATACGATCTTCGGCCGAGTTGTTTCTGGCATTGAATCGGTGCAAGCGATCACCCCACGTGATCCAGCGCGTGACCCCAATGCCCCTGCCGGAGACGTGATCGAATCGATTACGATATCTGAGAAGTAGAAGTTTTTCAGCCCTGTCAGGTTTCTAATAACCTGACAGGGCTGAGCAATAATGTCCTGAATTTAGGTGTGCCAGATACATGACCAGAAGAGAAGGAAAAGGAAAGATGCCTACCGCAAATCCGCAATCGAAATTTGTTTTTACGCTAGCAGTGATGGCCGCACTGCTATTAACCAGCTGTTTGCTTTTACCAGGCGGTGAGGCCGGAGGCACGACTCCCGTCCCCTCCGTTACACCACCGGGTGATATGTTGGTTTTACGAACGGATCAGTACACCTACACCCTAGAAGAGGGACAACAGGTTCCTGCAACCGGCATCGTCTATCGCTCGATTGAGGCGGACAATATTTTTATCGATATTGACGGCCAGCCCAGCGTGAGACGGGTTGGGGACATCTTGACCGGCTCTTCGATTGTCGTTCCTGGGGTACACATACAATACAACCTGCGGCTGATGACGGCCGCTTTTTCCAACCCTCGGGTTATTGGGCCGGTAACCGCCACCGTTTTTAATCCACTCCCACAAGAGCTTTTGGGATTTACAGAACCTCCTCCAGCAAATTTTGTGTATGATGCGATTAGCGTTGATTATCGGATTCCGGTCGGCCGGGTGTTGCCCGGTTCAACGGTCGTTTACCGTGGGGTAGACCCGAATGGGAATGGAGCCAGTTTGTCAGGCACGGCGCAATACGCCATCTTGCCAGAGCAAAATTCATTTGTTTGGACGGGGCAACTGCGCCCCAACGTCATCATTCAATATGATTTGCGCGCTGTGAGCGTGACCACAGAAGAGTTGCGCATGGTTGGTACAGCTAAGCTATTTCTGTATCGGGATCCTCCGATCCAATAAAGGGATGCCTGTGTGCATACCCCTTAGAACTTTCGTTTGCAAGGAGCCCTGAGCTTGTCGAAGGGTGATCTCGCAATTACTGAGCACGTACGAAGCGAAAGTCCTAAACCTGTAACGTATGGAATTTTCTGTCCTGACATTTAATTTGCACGGTACGATTGACCGTTGGTTAGGGCGTCGGGAGCTTATTGTTGCGGGATTGGTTGATCGCCAGCCAGATATTATCGCGTTTCAAAAGGCGAATTTTTGGGGCGGCCAAGTCCAGTGGATTATGCGCCAAATTCACTCCCGAATAGGGGAGCGGGTTTACAGAGGCATTCAGCGACGCCATCGTGGGTTGGGATCGCTGTTTGATGGGGTGGCGGTCTTGAGCAAGTTTCCGATTGTTTATTACGAGACGCTGAGTTTGCCAGAAAACAGGACCGCTTTGTTGACCAATATCGAGCTACCAACGGGGGACACCATCGATATTGTTAGCTGTCATTTGATTCCGGGAATTCGGTTGCCAGAGGTGCGCTATCAGCAGGCGATGGAGCTTACCGGCTGGATGACGATCCCCGGCCGGTCGCAGTACCAGATCATTGCCGGAGGGCTAAACGACACCCCTGACAGCCAAACAATTTCTCGCATGAAGCAGCAGTATTCATCAGCATTTGAATCGGCCAACGGGTATGAGCCAATTGCCACTTGGCCAACCGCTCTTGGTGGTGAAGTACAAAACTGGACCGGCTGTCTTGACTATTTGTTCGCCTCATCTAACCTAAACGTGACCCGTGCGCAGATGTTTGGCAATAAAATCCACCCAGAAGATGAGACTTTGTTTATGTCTGACCACGTGGGCATAGAAGCGACTTTTTCTCTGGAAAAGGTGGGGGTAAAATAGGGGAATGATTTCTATTATTGCCCCCGTGTATAACGAGGAAGAGGTGCTACATTCACTCTACGAACGGATCCATGAAGTCATGGAGGGGACGGGAGAAGAATGGGAGCTAATGTTGGTCAACGACGGTAGCCGAGATCGGTCGGCCGAAATAATTGCGGAGCTTCATGAAAAGGACCAACGGGTAAGAGGGTTGAGCTTTTCGCGCAATTTTGGATTTCAAGAGGCGGTGACGGCCGGTATGCACCATGTGATTGGGGATGCGGTTGTTTTGACCGATGCGGACCTACAAGACCCACCTGAAGTTATTCCAGAAATGATCGCCAAATGGAAAGAAGGGTACGATGTGGTTTACGGTGTCCGCTCCTCACGTGATGGGGAAACATGGTGGAAACTGTTCACGGCAAAAGTTTTTTATCGGTTGATCCATCGCATTACCAGCGTCAACATTCCTCTCGACACTGGCGACTTCCGCCTAATGGACCGTCGTGTAGTTGATGCCATCGGCCGGATGGGGGAACGAAACCGCTTTTTACGCGGCATGGTCCCGTGGGTTGGCTACAAACAGGTTGGGATTGAGTACGCACGTCATCCTAGATATGCTGGGAATGCAAAATATAGCTCCACCCGTAAAATGCTCGCATTTGCGATCGATGCGATTACCAGTTTTTCTTATTTTCCACTCCGTTTAGCCACGTTTATTGGCTTTGTCATGGCGTCTGTTAGTGGACTGGCGATTCTGCTGGTTGTCTTTTTGCGTTTGTTCTGGACCGAGCAGGCATTCACCGGTCAGGCGACTACATTGGTTACGGTGCTGTTTTTGGGCGGTGTGCAGTTAATTTCGCTTGGCATTATTGGGGAATATTTGGGCCGCATCTACGACGAAGTAAAAGGGCGGCCGCTGTATTTGGTTGACCAAAGCTGGGGACTGCAAGAGCGGGAAGATGCGAAATCGAATTAGGCATTATGGGTAAGCCAGTCAGTTCCTGAACGTCGGCTAACCGTATGTTTCATTTTCCCGTCTAACGGTATAATTTGTCGCAGTGCAAGAGCTTACTCTTCAAATTTTACTAGGAGATCATCACTCTGTTTAAGAAAAGTTTATCCCTACTGCCCCAGTGGCTTGTGTATTTGCTGACAGGATCAATTGTATTAAGCGGTATTTTTGTTTCGATGTTTGCATGGTGGACGGCCGATGCATTTATAAATGCCCCGGTTAATCCACTTACAGGCACAAATACAAACCCTATTCTTCCACCATCTGATCCTGGTTCAGTCGTCATCGAAATTACAGCCACACCAGACCCTAATGCAGAGGCGCCAGAAATTGTCCTAGTCGAAGAAACAGCTTTTCCTACCCCCGATCTAGCGGCGCAAATTAGCTTGCAAGAGACGCGAGACTCTATCGATGCAACGGTAGAAGCCAGCGGCCGGATTACGATTTTGGTGATGGGGATCGACCGTCGGCCGGGGGAAGAGTTCCGCTCGTTAACAGACACGATGATCGTTGTTTCAGTAAATCCATTGGATAACACCGCATCGATCATGAATGTACCGCGCGACTTTTATGCCGATATTCCCGGCGTGGGACGTAGACGGATCAATACTGCTTTTAATTGGGGCTTTGGGAACGGGGGGCCGGCCGGTGGTGCCGCTTTGGCGATGCAGACGGTTGAACGAAATCTTGCCATCAAGATCGATCACTATATTTTGCTCGACTTTACCGCCTTTATCCGTTCAATCGATGCGATTGGCGGAATTGAGATCGATGTGCCGGAAAACATTTATGATGCGACCTATCCGACCATGAATTATGGATACGAGGTCTTTTCTGTGGCGGCCGGGCCAAATTCGTTTGATGGGGAGACAACCCTGAAATATGCGAGGACGCGCCACGGTGACAGCGACTTCGGCCGGTCAGAGCGTCAGCAACAGGTGATTTTAGCCGCGCGGGACAAAGTACTTAATCTTGGAGTGGATCAGCTATTGGTGCAATTGCCTATTTTGTATAACGAGGTGAGCGATGGGGTTCGCACAGACTTATCGATTAGCGATTTGTACAGCTTGGCTGTGATGGCTCGGGACATGCCAACCGAAAATATCAAAACGGTTGTGCTTGATTTCCAATACTTTTTGCCGTACACCACGCCAGACAATCAGCAGGTTTTGATTTTGCAGAATTATGCGATTGGCCCTGTTATTGCGGAGCTGTTTTACGATTAAGTAAACTTACCCCCACCTAGCCTCCCCC
>JAHDGV010000071.1:12908-14867 GCA_020631655.1 Chloroflexota bacterium
CGCTTCTCACCCTTCTAAGACAAATTAAAAACGAGCATGTTTAAGGCGGTTACTAGATCGGCCTGGCCTGTTTTTACACGCACATCGATGTCTAAAAGATGGGCGTAAACTTGCTCAAGCTGGCGCATGCTAAAGCTCTTGGCCTGCTGGGCCACTTTGCCCACCACAAAGCTGTGAATCTTTGTCTCTTTTGAAATTTCGGGCGGCCGCATATTTCGGTCAATCAATTCTTTAACCTGAATCATCATCCTGAACTGCCGCACAAACATCGAGAAGATTAGAAACGGCTCTGCCCCTTCGTTGAGCTTTTTCTGGAGCAATTTAGATGCCTGCGCCCCGTTTCGATTTCCTAAGGCATCGACCAAATCAAAAATATTGACCTCAGCAATGTGAGGAGAGAGTAGCTGGACATCTTGCGGGGTGATCTCGGCCGGTTCGTCGCCGCCTTGATTCAGCTTGTAGAGCACCATCTTTTCGATCTCATTGTTGAGTAGGGCAAGGTCGTTCCCAGCGTTGGCGGCCAGCATACGGGCGGCGGCTGGATGCATTTTGCCATCTTTTTCGGCTGTCCGTTTAACGATCCACTTTTCTAACTCTTGTCCTGTTAGTGGCTCAAACTTGCGTACAACCCCAGCTACCTCATCTTTATCTGCTAACTTGATAACTCGGCTGTTAGATTTTAAAGCCTTCGACTCGATGAAAAAAAGCCGTGCGCTGTCAGGTATCTGAGCCAAATAGTCAAGCAAGGTGTCTACATCTTTCCCATCCGGCTTGCTATTAAAATAATCTTCAACAATAACAACCCGTTTGGGCGCCAAAAATGGCATGGCGTTGCAAGCGTCCATCAAATCATTAACCCGTAGCCCTTTGCCGTTTAGGCGGGTGGTGTTGAGCGAAAGCATGTCAGGATCACCAATTTTCCCCTTGATTTTGTCGAGGGTTTCCCAAGCGGCGTGGCTGTTTTCTCCGTGGAAGATGTAAAACATAAGTTTTTGTTCAATGCCCTAGCTAGATCGATTAAGCCGCATTACGTATTGCGTATAGGTTACGCTTGAATAGACTTTTACGTTCCACGCAATACGTTCTATTCTTCGACCTGTTTTGTTTCGATAAAGTAGCTGTTGAAATGTTGATTTTGCTGTTGTCCTAACAAAAGTCTAAACAGATAGCTGGTTAACGGGGGACTGATTTTCTTGACGGCAACAATCTCCATTTTGCCCGGCCGTCCCGTGGTTGTGTACGACTGGAAAAACATGCCGGCCGGTTTTGCGGCGATGAGGGCGACAACAACGGCCAAAATAGCGCTGGGCAACACGCCCAGAAAGTCGGCCGTGCTGAGTTGGTTTTTACCTGATCTGCGCCGTTCAAACGCGAACATCGCTTGCCCCGCCAGCGTCGCCAGTGCGGCCGTCGTCAGCAATACGGTGCCGCAGTTTGGATGAAGGGCCAACCCTTCTTCACCGTCTTTCATGCGGGTCAATGCCTCTGTTGCCGCTTCTTCTACCGCATCGGCCGGAACATCTCCAAACATGTTCAGATGAAATCCGTTGAGCGTAGCGTTCCCCTGAACGCTGAACGTTTTGTAGCGTTTTGTGAGCATGTGAATCGTTGCATGCTCCAAGCCATGATTCCGTCTAATTTGAGTTACAAAGTCTGTCATTTAGGTTTGCCTTGAATCGTCGCGATAAAACGGCGGCCGGAGCCTGCCCAATCACGATGTTCACACAAGTATATGCCCTGCCAAGTGCCCAGCGCCAATCGGCCGTTTTTTATGTGGATGGTAAGCTGATTCCCGGTCAGAATCGACTTGATGTGGGCCGGCATATCATCTGGCCCTTCATACGTATGTTTGTAGTACGGAGCGTTCTCCGGCACCAGTACGTCTAAATGTTTTTCTACATCATGTCGCACGGTAGGGTCAGCGTTTTCGTTTAAAGCCAAAGAGGCCGACGTGTGCAA
>JAHDGV010000071.1:14967-19766 GCA_020631655.1 Chloroflexota bacterium
ATGACCTCATTAGAGCTTTCGGTTGGATGCAACACCCAGCGGAATTTTGCATTCTCTGGGAATGATCCGTCAACTTCCCAAGCGATTTCACCGTTTGCGTCAAACGCCACACGTTTGCCGTCAACAGCTTGCCACTCTTCAGTGATGGGAACCAAGCCACCTTCATCGCCTTCTTCTTCATTCAAGGCATACTGCAAAGAGCCTTCCCAGCGGGCTGGAATTGAAGAGCGATTTGAAACGCTTAGGATTAAACCTGTATTGTTAAGCGTGGCGCGGGTAAATGGGCTTAGAACGATTGCGTTTTCGGCCGTAATTCCGCTTAGGTCCACTTCTTCAATATTTGGATTGTCTAAAATGTCATCAACCCGTTCTTGCACATTGAAGGTTGGGGAAAATCGTGTGACAAAGAGGATTCCAAAGATAATGCCAGCAATGACAAAGAATGCGACCAAAATGCCTCTGACGGCGCTGTTGATCCCTCTAAAAGTTCTGCGACGTCTAGCCTTTTTAACCAGAGGGTTGGTGGTTGGCTTATACTTCACCTCTTTTGAAGCTTTTTTGTCGAAGCCTTTCATGAAGCTTTGCATTTCAGATGAATACTCACGCTCGGCCGCAATATCGGCTTCGCTTACTACGGGCATCTGGTCCTGAGCGACGGCCGCTTGTGCTCTCTCCGCTTCAATTTCTCGATAAACATCGGCGGTGTTAAATATAGGATTTTGAGGTGGATTGGCCGGAGGTGCTGGTTGTTGGAAATTATTCGCCGGTGGTGCTGTTCGCATCCGATCGACACGTTCGTTTTCGTTTACATCCGGTAGTGGGCTTGGGGCAAACAGAGGTGCTGCATCTAAATCTGGTAGCAGGTTCTGATTTTCAACCTCCCTAAATTCAGGCGGCTGAACGATTTCTGGTTCAGGCGGAGGGGTAAACCCTTCCGGGGCTGAATGCGGTTCTTCCATGGTAAACTCTGCAGCATTTTCTTGAAAGGCTGCTTCTCCCAACATTGTAGTCATGTTATCCGCAAAATTGTGGGTAACAGGTGTTCGTCCCATTCGCTGAGCCAAACTGTCGTGCTCTGAATTGGGAACTGTGAGGCTTGGAACGGGTGTAGGAAAATCACTTGATCCTGTAGGGGGTTGATATAGTTCCTCTCCGCTTGAAATTTGTTTTAAGGCTTTCCGGATTTCTTGGTTCATTTCCAAGACGTTGCGCCAGCGATTGTCCGGATTTTTGTCCATAGCTTTAAGCACGATGCTTTCCAGAACTTGAGGGATGTCTGGGTTGATCGAGGTAAGCATAGGAGGGTTTTCGTTAATGTGTTTGAGAACAACACTTAG
This sequence comes from Chloroflexota bacterium, assembly GCA_020631655.1. Lineage (GTDB taxonomy): Bacteria > Chloroflexota > Anaerolineae > Promineifilales > Promineifilaceae > WTJY01. The sequence continues at coordinate 16,305 of JAHDGV010000071.1, forward strand.
CGGGGTATCCCCTTCAAACGGCAACCGGCCGGTGAAGAGGTGATAAGCCAACACGCCCAACGAGTAGATGTCGCTGCGTTCGTCGCCAGATTCACCTAACCCTTGCTCGGGGGACATGTATGCAGGCGTACCGATCATTGAGCCAGTGGTTGTGTGGGTTGTGCCACCAACCATGCGGGCAATACCGAAGTCGGTTAAAACGGCAATACCCTTTTCATCAAACATGATGTTGGCCGGTTTAATGTCCCGGTGAACCATACCGATATTGTGGGCATATCCAAGTGCTTCCCCGATTTCTAGGGTAACTTTGGCCGCTTGGGTCAGATCGATAACGCCACCTTCAACAGATAGCTTGTCTAGCAGATTTTTGAGTGTGCCCCCCGGCAAATAGTCCATCACGATGTAGTAATAGTCGTCATGGACCTCATAATCATGCACGTGCACAATATTTGGATGGCGAATTTTTGCCATCACCCGGGCTTCCCTTTCAAAGCGGCTCAAAAAATCACGGTCGTCTGATAAAAAGCGATGCATGATTTTGATGGCTACAAATCGGTCTAAGTTAATTTGAGTTGCTCGGTAGACTTCCGCCATCCCTCCGCGGCCGACTAATTCTTCGATTTTATAGCGGCCGAGGTAAGACCCAACTAATCCTTCGTTTGATATGGACATATTAAAATTTCTGGATCAGAACGTTACAGACCAAGATGGTCCTTTCGCCTGTCTCCTATTGGTGTTACAAAGATCCCCTGATGAATGGAAATAATAGTTTGGGACCCTGTTTTACAAGGTGTTTCTTTCCTAATTTATTCCCTTATTTTAGAACGAAGAGGTTTCCACGCGGGTGAAAACGAAGTTACTTTTGTACCAAGCAAGAAATTGTGTAGTACATAAATGTGATTAAGAGAAACACCGAGTTTGAATGTAGTTCAATTATTCCCGAGGTATATCTCTATCTTTCTTACAAATTTAGGGCCCAACAGAAAATATCCGTTAACAAAACGGGTTGGTGTAGGAGGCTGGTACTAGGGCTATGAAGAATAGGGGTTTTGCTAAGGCTCTACCCCTTCTTTTTCCCAATAGTCTAAAAATATCGCTGGATCAATCGGTGGATAGGCCGGCCGTTCATAAAACACCGAGGTGGTGTGGGCCGTTAACGGCTCAAATAAAGCGCTGGCTTTAGTCGGGATGTTGCTGTACCCGCCGCCTAAATACCAAATCGCGGCCCCTTTTACCTCTGGATATTTGGCATACAGTTTCATGACTCGATCCATTTGATCCATGGCCGTGTTAGGGTCAGGCAGGCTCACGTATTCCCAGCCAAACTCTGTGATTAATACGGTGGGGCGTCTAATCCCCATCCGGTCGGCCGCCAAGAACAAGAGCTGGAACCGGCCGACTTGGAACGGATAGTTGTAGAAGAGGTCTCTGTTGGTATAGCTGTATTCGTGTAGCGAAACTGCCACTTGGTTGGGATGATCGGCCGCAAACCTCAAGAATTCTTCCATCTTGGGAGCCCGCCAATCTGCATATTCTGGTTCGCCAGACGACCAGCCAAAGGCAGCATATTTATGACCGCCAGCCACGGCAAGTTTGGCAACTTCTAGCGAATATTCAGCCATCCATTCAGACCGGCGCTGGTCAACCTCGTTGGCAGATTCGATCCAAACCATCGATTTGTCTAGCTCGGGCGGGAAGGCGTCAAGATGTTTTTGCCAGTGTTCACGCGCCGCATCCACCGGGTTGTCGTTGTAGTTTGGCAGTTCAAAATCACCCCCAGAACGCCTGAAAACAAGGATGTGTGGCACGCCGCTGGCTTTGGCAAGCTGTTGGGCCTGATAGAGCGAGCCCGCATCGTCGGCCGTTTTGAGGAAAAACGGAATCCCTTGAGCGTCTAAGGTTGTCATCCATTCGGTGATGCCGCGCGCACTGCCCCCGGGGCCATCGTGAAAGCCGATTTTGACATAGTCGAGCCGGTCGTTGTTGCGCACTGTGTAGCCAAAGCCTGCGCCACCTTGCTGGGTAACTGGGCCGGTTTCAAATGGAGGCAATCCAGGAACTTGGGTAATTTCCAGTTGTGCGGCCGGTTCTAAAGTGGGGGAAGGGGATGCGGTAATTGTGGGGAGCGGGGTCTCTTCAGGAAGCAAAGAGGGCATTGATTCACCCCCTCGGTTAAAGTTGCCCGATTCCTCAGTTGGCGGAATTTCGGCCGTGGGCGGCAGAGGTGTTTCGGTTGGCAACTCTGTACTGATCGGTTCGGCCGTGAAGGTTGGGGGGATCGTCTCTATCGCTGTCGGCGTTGGAGCAACGGTGGCAACTTGTGCCACCGTTGGCAGGGCGGCAATCGGATCAGGCTCGGTCGTTTGGCAGCTGGCAACCATAGCCAGAATAATGACAGAGAAAAACGTGGTGACTGAATAAAACTTTGACATAGTGGTTTAGCTAATCAGCTTAATTAGCACGTTCGCTTCGCTCTCTTTCAGCCAATCAGCCGAATCAAGCCGATTGAGCTGATTGGCTGATCAAGCTGATTGAGCTAATTCTCGTCGAACGTGTAGCCTTGGAAAGCTTCGCAGGCGGGGCAGTTTCCGGCCGGCCGGAACATCGTGTAACCCGTTTGCGGGTCACGGCCGTCCCAGTGATAAATATCAGCACTAAAGACGATAAACAGCTGTACCAGCCCTGAATCGCGAGCCATGTTGCGGGCATCTGCCAGCCAGTTGGCATGTTCCTCAACCGAGGTTTCGCGCGCCCACCAGAAGTTGGCGGGTAAAGATTTGCCCAAATCCCAGTTGGTCAAATAGCCGATTTCGGTGATGCAGATGGGGCGGGTGTGTCCAGCCAGACGATCAGCCGTTTGTAGCGATGGCTGGAAATACCAGCCGTAAAAACCACCGGCCGGGTGTCCGGTCCAGGCGCGGGGGGATGTGGCCCCACTGTTATAGTGAATGCCGATGCAGTCGAGATATTCGATGGCGTCGGCCGCAAACATCCCCGCCATATAGCGGTCGTCGGCCCAAGCGTGAATCCCGTCGTTAAAGCCGGTTGGGGCCGGAGCACCGCTGATCACCATCACATTTTCGTTGGCCGCTTTAATTACCTCGTAAGATGGTTTTAGCAGACGCTCAACGTACTGCACCGGATCAATTTCACCCAGCGGCCACTCAAAATCGATGTTCATTTCGTTCCAGATTTCAATCGCGTCTGGTGGGGTGGGCAGAGCCGCCACACCGCCGATAAATTCAACATACCGATCAAAATCAATCGATTTAGGATACGGTTTGCCGGTAGTTGCCAAAAGCAGTTTGAATCCACGGTCATGAGCTTGTTCGATTAACATTTCTACATCTCGCGGCTGGCTGTGTTCATGGAACTTGTACTGAACTTTGACCCACGTCATGCCGATCTCTTTCATCTCGTCGGTGTGGCCCATGTCGTGCGTTTGTCCACCGTATTCGAATA
>JAHDGV010000072.1:0-3169 GCA_020631655.1 Chloroflexota bacterium
GTCCTCCTCCGTTCCGATAATAATGGTAATCATAGTCCCCTCCAGCAACCATCACGTTTCCGGGATCGATTGCTATCTCCCACACCGGCCGTGAAGCCACCGCTTGATCAAAAGCGCTTTCTCCACCAATAGCTTCGCAATCATCATTGCCAATCCACAACACATCAAAGGTCTGAAAGTCTGCGACTGACATACTGGCCCAGTCTGCTGCTGGTATTTGTTGCACGCAGATCCCATTGTTCACAGAATGTACAGAGTTTGAACCAACAATCCCTATGGATACAGAACCACCGTAGAGGGCCATCCCGACCTGATCGGGCGGGCAGTTGTTCACGGCTGAGGGGCGCAAATGACTGTCGCTCCCCATCCCGTTGACACGCCCAGTTTCTGCCTCACCAAAGGCGCGTACACCGCTTGAGGCTTCAATATCCTCGTTTTCATTGATGTCTAGAATCCCGTCGTTGTCGTCATCGATATCCACCGTGTTGGGAACACCGTCTCCATCTTTATCATCAGGATCAACGGTGGGCGGCACCCACAGCTCTCGGTACGCTACTTCGGTGTTATCCCCCGCTTCATTAATCAAGTCCGCTTGGGGATCATCCACCCGGCCGTTGGGATCTCGGTAAGTTGGATTAGCCGGACCACCCGTTTCTGGCCCAAGCCCGTGTTCATCGCTGTCCGGCCGGCCGTCGTTGTCACTGTCTTCGTCTAAATAGTCCGGCACATCTGCCCCATCTGTATTGGGCAAGTCACTAAAGGTGCCGCCAAACTCTCCTTCAGGCACGTCATAAATAAAGATGATGCCGTCTCGATCCCCATCGTCATCCCGCACATCCCCATCTGTAGGAAACGTAGTGGCGTAGTTCAAGGTCAACTGCCCCTCAATCGCATCAGGGATACCGTCGTTGTCGCTGTCTAGGTCTAAATAGTCCGCTTCATCGGTCCCATCGCTGTTGATCGGCCGTGTCCCGCGTGATGGTTCAGGATCAACGTCGGCCGTATTGGCATCAAACACATCCATCAGCCCGTCTACATCTGCGTCGGCCGTTCCACCGTTCATGGCGGCCGCTTCTGCGGCAGAGACGGTTCCATCGAACAGGGTGTCTGAATCTTCTAAGTCAGACCCGCTCTCAACCAAGTCGCTAATCCCGTCATTATCGCTGTCTAAGTCACACGCGTCTGGCACACCATCCCCATCAGTGTCAGTCACTTCTACCGTTGCTACAGCCAACTGGAGATTGTCATAGAGCAGAATAGCCCCTCCTCCCGATGCATTTTCACCACCAAATATAACAGCGTTGTAGTTGGCGTTCGCGGTAAATTTCGCCCGATGGGTTTCCCACTGATCGGCCGGGATATCTACTCTGGCCCGATACAGCTCCCGCCAGCCAAAGCCGATGTACCCCTCTGTTGGAAACGGAAAATCTGAGGTCCGAGTGTTGGTCCGGCCGTAGATGACAAACTCACCGTCATACGGACCAGCCCAGAACCCATTGTCATCAAGAGATCCCAAAAGTAGTTCAAATTCATATTCTTGCCCCGCCACCATCGGCTCGTTCAAAATATTCCCCACATATTCAATATAGGTGCCAGATGTCCGCCTTGACCAGTCTATCGTTCCCACAAACCCTTGGCCGCTCGGTGTTCTGGGGGCATCGGCCATATCGCTGTCCCCCATAAATCCCCACTCATGGAAGTAGTCTGAGGTTCCTTCTGTCGCCTGGAACCAGCCGTTAACCGCATCCATCTGAGTATAATCATTGGGAAGATAGGAGTAGTTTTCAAAATCTGGGTTGGGGAACAGAGAAGAGGCATCTCCACCCGGAGAACTCGACTCTGTTGAGAGCCCTTCGGCAATATCCAATATCCCATCGTTATCATTGTCGATATCGATGCTATCGATAACCCCATCTCCATCGATATCCCCGTCTGTAGGGCCACACTCAAACTCTGCGGCCATCCCCAGCTGTGCTGATTTAGCGGCAACGGGCTCAATCCCAACGCTGGCCACCAAGATCGGTGCAAGCAACAGGCTCATCAGCTTTAGAAAAATTGTTGTTTTCTGCCAGATTTTTAAACGCATAATTTTATATCCCCGGATTACTTCGATTCACTTTTCAAAAAAGTCAAATTTGGAACGTCGAATCTTCCCCCATCAACTTCAAATTTGATTTAAACAACAACCTTTTTTCTCTTTATGTTTTCCACTCATTCAGATGAAGGGCCCCACGCGCACTGGGTGCTAGATGCGCGTGGGGCTGATTGGCCTCCCACCGAGGCCTGGCTATGCAGGGGTGTCAGTTTCCACTTATCTCACAGGTTCAAGTATCCAATGCTGATTACTCCAGTCACGACTGGTGAAAACAAGCACGTTGGAGCCATTTGAAGCGTTGTTGTCACCGGTCAAAACCACCGGAACCGCCATCGAATGGAGCCGATAAGAGCCATCTCCTACGGCAGCCGCATGCCATTTCTGATGGGTGGTATCTCCCCACTTCCAGATTTGGACATCTGAGCCACTGCTGATCGGCATGGCGATGCTAATTGTCTTGCCGCTGTCGACGCTTTCGATACGGTACATCTTTGCGCTACCCCAGCTATCTGACTCGATAAAGCGCCAGTGCTGCCGCTCTAGGTTTGGGGCACAGTGCCACATGAGGATACTGGTGCCGTTTTTGTCAGCAGGAGGGGGCAGGTCAACACATTTGCCGCTGGCGGCCGACTTGATCATGTACACCCCACCGTCAACGATCGGTGCAGTTGTCACCGGGGTTGCGGTTGGTGCAGGTGTAGCCGCTGGTGGTGGTGGTACAGTTGGGCGTGGCGGAATCGGTGTTGGGGTTGCCCCTATGCTAGGAGCCGAGGTATATGCCGGTTCTAAACGCCACTTTTGGCTGTTATTTCCTTCGTATCCCCAAATCTGAACCTGAGAGCCGTTTCCGGTACCGGCCGCATGCATCACTTTGCCAGATAGCGGCAGTTCGATGCGGAAGGTTCCATCGCCGTTAGACTTCGCCACCCATTGTTGGTTAGGAGCAGTGGTGAAACACCACCATGTCAACAGCTGAATCCCATCCCGGTTTGAGGGAGGAGGTGCATCCAAACATTGCCGGCTGGCCGCACTCTGAACGTGGTAGTTGCCACCGCCGATATCGATAAACTTCCA
>JAHDGV010000072.1:3269-19756 GCA_020631655.1 Chloroflexota bacterium
GGGAAGATCATCGGATCCCCGTGGATTTTGACCTCATAGACTCGGGCTCGGCCGGTGGCCGTGATGCGCACTCTGGAAGTCTGCACCCCGCGCATGTCTACCGACTCGATGGCGCTGGGTGATGCGTTGGTCCGATGGGTTTTCCAACTGTTTGACCCAGCATCCCAATATTCAACGTTAAACGAGCTAAATGGGAAGTTGTATTGACCCAAATAACCGGTCCAGATATCTACTTTGGCCAGCTGATAGGTTTTCCCCAGCTCAAACACAATCCACGGGTTGTTATCGTTCCGGGTCGAAATCCAGCGGCTATCGTTGTTTCGGTTGTCGCCATCAATCGCTTTTTCAGCCACAGAGTCACCGTTGTGCTCTGAACTAGCTGAGGCTGAAACCGGCATAATTTGGCGAGGATTAAATGTGACAGCACGGAACCAATCTTTGGCTTCTTGGCTGTATTGATTGCCGCTTAGTAGCCAGTTTGTATGGTGAAAGTTACTTCCTCCGGGTGGCTGGGTGTCCTTAAATATTTGTGGCGGGATCGGCATAAAGGTGAAGTTTTCCCCGTTGCCTGATCGAACATAATCTTGCAGAAATGGGTAAACATCAGCCGTTTCACCGGTCGAGTAATAGCTCATGAGTTGGGGGCGGCCGTCTAACCGAGCAAGTCGCCCTTTGGCTGATCCAGCACTCTCACTAGGATTTCCCCAATTTTTGGTTCCATCGTAATAATCATGGGCATAAAAAACGCTCCAATATTTAGCAATTTGGCTGTCAGCTAAACCGATGTAGTTAACCGCTACCGCACCACGAGAGAAACCAACAAGAGCTACATTGTTTTTATCTCCACCATGCTTCTCCAAAATCGGATGCAGGTTGTCTTTCACATATTTAATCGTTGCGGCCGGACTGCGATTGTGCCCAAACCAATTGGGTTGATACACGTCATCCGCCAACGTGGAGGTCCCTTTATCATCGACGTAGGGCATCACGATCCAAATGTAATCGCGTCCTCCACTTAAGGCATACCCCATTTGAGCTTCTTCTTGGGTACCAGCCAGTTTGTCTCCCCACTTATTACCCACATACTCAACAATAACCGGGTAATTCCCACCCGCCCGCCAGTTGGTCGGCAGATAAACGGCGTGGAATACGTTGTTATTTCCGGCCGCTTGATAGGCAGGAACTACTTCTTTCACCCATTTCCCGGCCGCGGGCGAACCGCTCTCGAGCCGAGGCGTTGAGTAGGTTGCCAACTCAGTGCTTTTAGCATCTGCGGCCGGTGAAATAAAAAGAACACCTATCAACAACAAGAAAACGCCAAAAGCGCCCATTACCGCTTTATTTTGAAGCGGATGTTTTTTCACATTGATCATTTTTACATTAACTCCTCTAACAGTTTGCCGCCTAACATAGGTTTTTCCCCCGCCCAGCAGCAGAATGGGGCGAAGGCCATCGTTATCTACTTTCAATTTATGATTGAGTGCATAAAACCTGTCCCGAATACCTTTTTGGCTCTGGCTCTAAACAACGTGGTTGCTTCGCTTAGTTGATGAGCCTTATTCCATTCCAAAACAGAAATTGACAGATCCCCCCCATCAATTTCTTCCCAATGACAACGGTTAAACTTTTTCTCTATTTATCTCGTTGCAGGGTTAACGTAGCATGGGGCCCACCACACCGGCATTGACCAACTGCCACATTTAGGCCGCCCGGTGCCACAAAAAGCCACACTTTTAGGTTCAACTTTCAAATTTCCCCGTTTTCCCATGTGGCAATTGGAGAAAATGTTTAAACTTGTTTTGAATCTTGAACCTTTGAATTTAGAAGACCTGTGAACAAAACTTCCCTCTTTCAAATTAGTTTTTTGGGTAATCCAACGATCCAAGAAAACCAAACTGCGTTGAGCCTAAAGCGGAAATCACTAGCGGTTTTCGCCTACGTGGTCCATCAAAAAACTGCGATAGAGCGTAAAGAGTTGGCTCGCCTACTTTGGCCCACAAGCGAGCAAAGCAAAGGGCTAAAAAGCTTAACAATGATTCTGAATCGGTATCCCGAGCCGATAAAAGCCTGTTTAACGGTAACCAATCAAACGGTTAGTTTCAGATCAGAGCATGTTTGGCTTGATCTGCATCAGTTTGAAGAAAACTTGGCATATGCCCAAACTATTTTGGAGCATGAAAAGGTCTTAAAGAAAACCGGCCGAACGCTTTTAGAACAGTCGCTTGAGCTGTACAAAGGGGAGTTTTTACAGGGGTTCAGCTTGGCTGAACATGATGAATTTACGGGATGGCTGGTGCAGGAGCGCCAAAAATTCGCCAAACAGGCTTTTGCAACAGCGGCAAAGCTCTTTTTGTTCAACTACAACCACGCAAATTTTGAAGAGGCCTGCAGATTTACGGAAGAGATGTTGCGCATCTCTCCATTTAACGAAGATGCCCACATGGCGTTGATGCGGCTAAAGGTTGAGCTGGGTGACCCAAAAGGGGCAATTGACCATTTTCAAAATTATCAAACCGCTTTGACAAAGGAGCTGGGGGCAAACCCCGGCCGGAAAATTACCACCTACTACCAAGAACTGTACAACCCGATTCTTGTGCCAGAGGGGAGAAGGGTGACTGATGCGGACTTTAAGCTGATTTTTCCTGAAGCGGCCAAACGGTCAGATATGGAGCGAAAACAGTCTGAGCCATCAAATCAGCTCACACTAAAACCATTGCCACAACTGATTGTCAAACTTTTCGGCCGGGAAACTCTCCTAGCCCAATTGCAAAAAGAAATCACGTCGGCCGACAATCGGCTTTTCTCCGTAACAGGCTTAGGTGGCATCGGAAAAACTCAGCTCGCCATCGCTCTCGGGCATCAAGTTGCCAGTGAGTTTAAAGACGGGGTCGCTTTTATCCCTTTGCGCGGAGTTGATCGAGATCAGCTAATCGTGGATGGTGCATCTCAAAACGAGATTGAGACCCAAATGGCCGACCAGATTGCCGTTGAAACTCTGAGTGCGCTCAACATTTCACCCGCACAAAATGTTTCACCGTTTTTTCAATTAATTCAAGCACTTGACCGACAAGAAATATTGCTGATTTACGACAATTTTGAGCATCTGATTGAAGGGGCATCTTTCTTTACTTCTTTGATCTATGCCGCGGCCGATGTCACAATTTTAGTCACATCACGCATTCGCTTAAGCCAGCCCAGCGAAATTAACACCCCCCTACCTCCGCTTACCTTTTCTGCCGCAGACCAACAGAACTTAACCTCAGAGCTAAACCTATTCAGTAACGAAAACAGTGGCGTTCAACTTTTTATCGACCGCGCCACCCGAATCAATCGGCAGTTAACCATCCATCCCGAGGATCTAACTTTTATCCAGATGATTTGTGAGTTAACCGGCGGGCTTCCCTTAGCCATTGAGCAAGCGGCTAGCTGGGTGTCTCACTACACGCTCAAAGAAATTGTGTCTGAAATCAATCAGAGCTATACGTTCCTAATGAAAACATCCGCCAGACGGGACGATCCTCATCGGAATATTAAGGCGACCCTTGAAAGCTCGTTTAAGCTCCTTTCAGCGGCCGAGCAAAAAATGTTGCAGGCCCTCACGATCCTTGAAAACAACTTCAGCCGTGACGCCGCCTTGGCCATCTCAGACGAGCCAATTGATACCCTTTTTGCTTTAACCGATCGTTCTTTGTTGCAACAGATCTCACCCGGCTGGTACACGTTTCACCCACTTGTCTATCAAATTGCAGCGGATAAATACGCGGGCCAATCACCCTTATTCCAAGATCAAATCAGGCTTAACTATATTTCATACTTTTTGGGGATTTGGGGGGAGATAAGCGTCAATAAAACGCTCGAAAAGTCATTAGCCGAAGAACATTACCAAAAATTAGACCGCATCAAAACCGATTTGCTCCAAGCTTGGCACTGGGGTGTTTTTGATCAACAGTATGAGCTTTTGGCCCGAGGAGTCTATGCTTTTGGGGTGTTTATGGAGATAACACAAGTAGATTTTCAAATGATTAGCTGGTCTTTCGAGCAACTATCCTTGCAAAAAGAGTTCAAGGTAGCCAATGGAAAACCGTTATCAAATGCGTTCTTAGAGGTTTACACAAGGTGTGGTGCCGTTCAAGGTGGAGAATTAAATCGTCGCCATAAAAGAGAGGAAGCCATCAAGTGTCTTTCAGAGGTTGAAACATTAGCGGAGCAAGCAAACCTAGCGTCAAATCAAATTCTGGCCTTAATCTACCTAGCAAAAGTCACTACCTACCAAAACGATGTAGAGCAGGCGTTTAATTTTATAGAAAAAGCCCGGGAAATAGCCTGTTCAATGGGTTCCGCATATCAGAGCGGTATTGTTGAAGTGTATGCAGGGCTAATTTATTTCAGGCCAAATAAGGACGCAGAAAACAGTATTAAGCATCTTCAATTGGCATTAACCTATTTCGGTAATACCTATCAGCCAATGTTGGCATCCTGCTACCATAGTCTTTCATCAGCTTTCAATCTTCTAGATGATCTAGAGAAAGCTATCGAAATGATCGAAAAAGCGATTGCATTGTTTAAAGTTAAGCAACATGCGATAGGTCACTACTTTGCACTGGCAGAGCTCTTATTGCGACGAGGCAACATAGACACAGCCGCACAGATTATTAGCGATTGCAAACCAATTATCATGGGAAATGGGAATCCGATCAGCGTATTTCTTTTTTATTATCGAAAAATTTCAATTGATCTTGAACGACTCCGAATTGATCCAGAAAGCGCCAAAATAAATCTAACAGAAGATGTAGCTACGCTCATCGAATGGTTGCAAGATACAGATTACGTGACAGAAAAGCTGTTTGCATACTCAGCGATGGTAGCTGCACACACGCTTCAGGGAAATTCAATAGAGGCTCAGCAAGCCTTCAATTTATTTGTCACGCAGATCAAAATCAATCAAAGACCAGATAAGGCACCTCCCGTTTTGCTTAATTCATTTGTTTTTGTTGTTTTGTACTACATCGATCAAGGTTTTATGAAACAAGCACAAGACGTCATTTCATTCTTTATCAATAAATTCAGTCAAGAAGGAAATAAGTTGCCCTCGCTTTATTTAACTCACGATCCGCACAATCTGTACGCAAAAAAGATCATGGATTGGCTCGTCCTAAGGTTTGAGAACCGGTTCGGTCATCCGTTTAAAGTGGTTGATGAAAAAGAGCTCCCTGAAAATGGTAATGGGATGACCCAGTACCTTGTGGATAACGCTGATATTTTGTCTGATATTTCGGCCGATGAGATTCGGCCGCTTGATTCTTTAAACGTAAAAAGAACCGCCTAACAATAAAAAACAAGCAACTTAAACAAAAACAAGGTTGACGTATGTCAACCCTGTTTTTGTTTACCAGCTCAACTTGAATCGAACCTAATCCCCGCCTGAATCATCAAGCTGGAGCAGATACTGGATCAAGTTGAGCAGTTCATTCTCGTCAAAATCCTCTTCATCTACACCATCATGGGCCAAGACCGCATCCTTCAGCGTCGGGGCTGAGCCGTTATGCAGATAAGGGGCCGTATTCCACAGCCCGAGCAGTGTGGGGGTATCAATCCCGTTCAGATCACCACCCAAACGGCCGCCGCTCGCATCGTTCATCGTACCGATATTGTGAACCGTAGCAGTAGCACTGTCTGTGAATGCATCACCACTGTGACACCCAGCACATCCTTGGGCGATAAACACCTGCTTGCCCAGCGCACCTTCATTGGTCAACTGCCCGTTTTGTTGCCTGAAGGGGCTTTGCCCAAACGTGGTTAGTGAGTTTACGTAGTCGGCCAGCGCGTCAAGATCGGCGCTCTTGCCCGCCTTTTTAGCACCCAACGGAAACGAAGCCGCGTTAAAATCTTCGTCGCTCATCAAACCTGTCCCACCGGCCAGCGCTCGGATTTGCCCTTCAAAGTCGTGGACTTCGTCGAAGTTACCGCTCCAGTGCAACCGGCCGTGGCTCGGACCGCCGTGCCCGACAAGCGTGATCGTATTGCGCACCCCTTCACCACCATCGGTAAAGTCCCACACCCGACCGTCATGCCCACCGTCGTTGTGGCACGATGCACAGCTGATGTAGCGCTCGTCCGCAAGGCGGGTATCAAACGCATCGTAAAACAACTGCTTACCTGTCAGAACCGTGGGGGAAAGTGTTTCATTCGCCACCGTAGAAACATTCTCAATCAGATCGATTTCCCCATCAGCGTCTCGAATCAGCTTGGTTAAATCCAGCACTGAAACAGAACGATCCATGAAGTTGTGGACAAACAGCTTGGAGCTAGCTGGATCAACTACCAGACCCTGTGGCGCAATCCCGACCTCAACCCGGCCGACCTCACTGTTCCCATTCACATCTATGATGGCAACCTCGCGTGACCCTTCCAGCGCAACAAACAAATAGTTGCCGTTTGGCTCAAAAGCGGCGGCCGAGGCGATACCACCATTGTCATGGTCGATACGCTTATTCCGTTGCTCGCGATCAGTACCAAGGTTAATTCGAGAAGTGATGCTGCGTAATGTCATGTCGTGGTTGAGTTCGTTCTCATCCCGCAAGCCACCACGCACAATGTTGTCCTGTTTAGATGGAACCCATCCAAACAAACCATCTGGTGAGATCGCAACCGCGCCTAAATAATTCGGGATACCCCGAGCACCGGCTTCTGTATCAGGCTCTAAACTACGCTTGAGCTTGATCGTCTTTTTGAGCGTCATCGTTGCCCCATCAATCGTCAATGTGAGCACGTCACCACCTGCGCCGTTTATGTTAGGCGTAGCAGTCGATTCACCTTCAACCAGCGGCGAAATAAATCGAGTCACATAGACAGTTTTGCTATCTGAGGCAACTGACACATGTCTGATATGTTGACCTAAATCGATTGAACCAATCTGTGCCCCTGTGTTCGGGTTGAGCATCAGAAGCTCGCCGGTATTTTCAAAGGCGAGATAGGCCGCCGTGCCGTCGGGTGCAAAGGCCAATCCAAATGGTGATGCCCCTTTATTGAATGACAGCACACGCTTAACCGTTAGAGCAACCGGATCGATAATTGAAATTGAGCTATCAAATTTGTTAACTACCCACACGTCTCCGTTTGGATTCATGGCTAGCGTACGAGGGCCGTCGCCAACAGCAATCTCATCAATTTTTGCATGGGTTGTCGCGTTGATGATCGTGACTGAATTATTGTCTGGATTTACGTTCCAGACCCGGCCGCCATTGCCCACCTCATATAAAATGCTGGTCGATTGGGTCGGCTGGTCGGCCGTAGCTCCGCGAGAAACTGTCAGCGTGATCGTTGCCACCGCTTCTTCTTTGGTGTCCTCATCTCTCACAGTTAACCGAACACTGTATGTGCCCGGCTGGTTGTACGTGTGGGTAGCAGATGGGGTACTCGCATAATCGGTTGTGTTTGTATCACCAAAATCCCATTTAAAAGTGATGGTATCCCCACCTGTAGCAGACCCGATAAACGTGATGGGGGTTCCTACAACACCATTGGCAATCGGTTCGATTTTTGCCTCAAGATCGCTTGGCCCGGTTGTTAGATCGGGATCACCCAAACGGATCATGTTAGAAACAGACGGGGTGCCTTGGTTATTGATGATAAACAGCATGTAATGGCCGGCCGTCGCATAGTTCGAGTTCAACGGAGTTGTGGCCTCGATTGTGTTGGCATCTTTTAGTTCAAATGCCAGCGGCACATAGCGTTGCCCCACGTTGAGCTTGTGGGTCACCGATGATAGCTTAACCAGACCAACCTTTTTAATATCCCCAGCATTTGGGGTAATAATGTTGAATTGCGTATCGTAATCGGCCGATTCTGGCGAGTTTGAAAGGATTGGTCTGCTGGCTAACGAGCCATCTGCGTTAAACAGATACGGCGGAGAAAAGATCTCTGACGTGTTTTGATACGGGCATTTCGCCTGCTGGTTCGATACATTTGTTGCGTAGCCACTACCACCAGACCAAACCCGGCCGTCGGGTAACAGCACACTCGTTGAGTGATACTGGCGCGGCCGGTCTTGGCTGGCCATGATCGACCATTCTTGCGTATCGGGGTTCCAAATTTCGGCCGCATAGGTGCTTTGCTCAGTAGCACACAGCGAACCACCCAAATGGGAGCCACCACCAACAGCCATGACCGACCCATCTGCCAAAATCGTCAGATTATGACGGAAACGCCGATAGTTCATCGTCTCGATTTCAGTTACCTCTTGCGTGTTCAGGTCTAAAATCTTCGATTGCTGGCGCGTTAACGGATCTCTCTTTCCATCTGAGTCTGCTAAGTGATTACCACCGGTGTATAGCATTTGCCCAATATCAAATAAGGCATGGGTGGCACCGTTGTTAAGCGGGTGCTTGTTATTCACAGTGTTGAGCTTGCCTGTCCCATTAAGCTCTAGGGTGTAAATATTATGATTTTTATCACCACCGGCATAAACAATTGTTCCGTCTGGTGCTTGGCGCAAAATGGGCCAGTTTCCGCCGATGCTGATGCCGCTAAAGGTTTTGAGTGAGTTCGTATCGGGTTCGTAGAGTTCTGGGTTCGCACCCCGGCCGCCGCTAACCAACATCGAGCCATCGGCTAAATCGGTGACGGTCGGGTACCAGCGGGGCTGTTTTAGGGTGGGGCCCATTGTCCAATTGTTGTTCGTAAAATCAAACGTCTGAGTCGCGTTGATCTGTTTGTTATACAGTCGCGTTCCACCAGCAAAAAACAGGGTTCCATCGGCTAAATGATTATGTCCTGAACAAAACAGATCGGTGTTGGTGTTGTTGCGAACTTGTGTATGCGCGCCTGTAGCGGGGTCCCAAACGGTTGCCCGTGTGGTTTTGTTGTCGCTGGCGTGTGGGTCATGAATCGGGACAAAATCATCTGGCGTAGCGTCCCAGGTCAGCAATTTGCCGTTTGGCAACAGGCTGGCATGGACCGAAATGTGGGGCCATTGAATCGGCTCTTCCCACTGCCCAAATTCGGCCGGATTGAGCTCAGCCGTTGAAGCTTGTCTTGAAGGCACACCGTTGATCACAACTTCGGCCAAGTTCACCGGCCCGGCCGCTTTCCGTTTGATCAGAACATAGCGCCCTTTTGCGTCCCCGGCCGCGACCATGTAGCGAGGTCCAATTCCGTCCACCTCAAAATACTCCCAAACGTTGGGGTCGTTTTGCAGCTCAGCAATTGTCCGGTTGGACATGTCGGTATCAGACGTAAATACGTGGAAATAGGCCAAGCGGGCCAAAATACCCCCGTGACAGTCAGACGTACAATCAAAGAGAAATATCCGGCCGATATCGTGGGTTTCGCCCAAATCCACCTGCCACCAGCGCTGTTGGCCGGGGTCTGTGCTGGCCACTGATCCGTTGTTGTATGCTCCGTCAACGTCACCATCTACCGCTTTTTCGGCACCGCTGGTACTGGCAAAATCGCTTAGCTGTTTGGCCGGTTTACCCAGTGCTAGGTTCTTGCCGTAGACCTCGGTCTCCATAATCTGGAGCACCCCACGATCTTTCCGCTGGATGCGCACAAAACGGCCGACAGCTGGGGTATCAAATGTTTCGTTGCCGGAAACTGCCTCGTCGATATAGAAGCTTTCAACGTTCGGATTTGCCAAAAGCTGATCTAAAGTTGATCCTCGCATATCATCATTCGAAACCAAGATGTAAAACGCTTGCAGGTTCTCGCTACAGCAATCAGCAGGATTAAAAAGCCGAACTTGATCAATGACGTAGGTATTATTGAGGTCTACTTGCCACCAAGGTTGAAGCTCAAAATTAGTTTGTGCCGTCGTAAGGCTATTGCCATCTCCTTTATAAAAACCATCAACTGCGCGGCCGGGTGATGCGTTGTTGTTGACAGACGATTGCATCGCCGTTTGCCCAATCGCTAAGTTTAGATTGGGAGGAGCCGCATCAACCGCCCGTGTCTGTAAAGGAGATTCATCTTCCGGGTTTTCTAAAAGCTCACCGGCCCAAAACTCCCAGTCTTCATCCGTTAACTGCCAGTTTTCAACATACCAGCTAATCTCTTCAACAATGGGCATTCTAATTTCCATTGTTCCAATGACTGGCAGATAAATGGTTCTAGTTGTTTCACCCTCTTGCCCATCTACATTTGTGGTAGAGAAATACATCATCACGCTAAATATCGCGAGGAACAGTGCGATACCAAGTGCTGAGAGTGTTTGTTTGCTTAATTTAATACCCATAAAAATCAACCTCACCTTTGCTGGCTTTGATTTCAAAATTTCAATCTATCTATTTAAAAATTAGTTCTCAGGCTCAATAAACGTTGCTACGAGCTGAATCGTGCTCGAGAAATTGATGTCATCAATCGGGAGGGTTCTCACAAACCCGGTTGCCGCATCTGTCCGTAATCGGATCTCATCTTGGAAAATCACAACTCCAGACATATCCCCTTTAATCTCATACAGCCCCGGCCGAGCCATTAAATCTTCGACGCAAGCTCCGCTTGGATGGGCATGAGAGGCGCACGGCATCGACCGCCCACCGTGCGTGTTCATGACCAGCCCCATGTATTCAGGATTGGTCCACATGTATTGGATTGGGACGGTCACAGGGTCGTATGACGGAACTAAATCAACGCATCCCCCCGGAACAACATTGCGATAGTGGTTACACGTCGTTTCGTGCGTCGTGACGTAACGGCCTAACTCACCGGCCGCTTGATTCCCCAACGGAACCACCAGCGGGGCGGCCGCGGCTCCCGGGGGATGAATGACCTCTTGTACAACCAGATCACCCGATGCTGGATCCACTTCCACTTGGCTGACCGAGTTTACGGTGTATTGCCGCAACTGGATCAATCCCTTCATATAATGGTCGTCTGCTAACGTTGACTCATCTAATCCTACAGTTGTGTAGGGGAACGGGTATGGATTTGGTTTTGGAGATACAGCGTCGACTTTGCCACACGACCCGACTTCGATATTGCTCCACGGGGTGTAGTAGCAGTGCCCGGCCAGCATGATCGAATAGACCGGGTTATGTTGATCGGCCGTGCCAAAATGGGCTCCAAAACCAAGTTCAATTGGAACCTGGAGCGGATTTGGAAAAAGTTCACCCGCATCAAAATCATGCTGGGTTATTTGCGCGCCGTTTAGCGCCAACGGCAAATCCAACACGCTGTTGTAACGCGCATGGGTCATTGACTGGATTAGGGGCAATTCTTCACCCAAATACACCCAGACCTTTTTGACTTTGACTTTAAGGGGGTCAGCGGCCGGGGCTAAAGACGGATTGGCATTTTTAAAGTTGTTATGCCCAACCACATCCATCATCGAAGTTGAAATATTGGCACGGCCCTCGATTTCGGAGCCATAGTACCTGCCGGGTACGCGTGCACGAATATCAACTACTTTGTAGAAAATTCCGTTTGGAGAAATTGATGCTCCAGCCCTGAGGTCGCACTGTACGACTAACGTGGGGAAGGATGAACAAGTCCAATCAGGATGCTGGTTCACAAAATGAACTTTGTTCAGTGGCTTTGATCCGGCCGGCCAGCTACTAGAATCAACCGTATTTAAATCGACGATGATGCGCGCATTAACGGCCGGAACATAGACATTAATCGACCCAACCGGGCTAACGTGATTCACAGCATTCACCGTGTACGTGAGAAATTGCTCAAGTTGGGCATCTTCAGGCCCCATCACAACATCAACCTCAAGATCAACCGGATCTGTAGGGCCAGTTGGACCGGGGCCCGGGCCGGGGCCAGGCCCTCCAATTGAAGTATCTTCCGTTGCCGTTGCTGTTGGTGTAGCAGTCGGCGTATGTGTCGCAGTTGCGGTCGGTGTGTTTGTTGGTGTTGCCGTCGGGGTATTAGTCGCGGTTGGTGTCGGTGTATTGGTCGCAGTTGGGGTGTTTGTTGCAGTTGGCGTAGCGGTATTGGTCGATGTTGCGGTTGCCGTACTGGTTGCAGTTGGTGTCGGCACACTTTCCCGGAAGCAGGCCGCGATTTTGTACGAAACCGCGTTCCGAATTTTGTACAGATGAGAGACCTGAATCCAGTAAGAACTCAGCTCAACCTCGCTTGTCATATCTTCGATTGGGAACCAGTAGTTCTCCTTTTGTGGATCCCTTTGATCGTGATAAATGCCCAACAATTTAGAATCGCTGGTTTTTTCATTCAGCAAGGCCACTACAAAAGACTCTTGTTTTTGCGCTTTATTGCATTTGTAGCTGGGATCAGCCGGGGTGTTTCCGGGGGCAGTACAGCCCAAATCAGGTCGTCCTTCCATCGCCCAACCGGTCACCAGCAGTTCCCCATCGGCCGGGGTTAGAATGTTATGAAAGACCTCGCGATCTTTTTTAACGGTGGAGCGATACGGCCCACCGATTCGCGTATACCCGGCCGGGCAAACAACGTCTGTGGGCTCTACCAATCCACCACCCAAAGCCGCATTTAGCGAACTGTCAACCGCAAACGAAGCGGCTCGAAGCTGAGGCTCAAGCTCGCTAACTTGGTCATTCGAGATGGGGGCATCAGGCACACAACTCGCGAGGCTCAAAAGTATGACGGCGATTGCTCCCATTAAAAAATGGGAGCAAGGCCGTTTAAACTCGAAATAATCAAGCATTTGCATAAGTCTCTTGGCTCATAACCACCCGAGGTGACTTTATTTGATCCCCACTCAAATCGAGCTTATAGGCGTTGTTGACGGCTAACCCGTCATCACCCACAAAGCATAGCCTTCAACCTCTTTTAGAGATTGATCACCTTGACTAGAAAATAGTACTGAAGAACCGTTACTATGGTAACTTTCAAGCGTTATTTTTTTCAGAAATAGCGTTATTTATGATTTCTACTCGAGAAGCGAGGCCTAAAAATTACACAGAATTGACAGAGTTCCTGTAGGTTATCTCAAACCCGCCTTCTTATATGCTCGCCCGCCAAACAGGCTCGGTATCAAAGTAGGATGCGGCCGTCAACGCCAACGTTGAGACAATAACAACTGCGCTTGCCAACCAAACGGCCGTCTCGTAACTCCCGTTCACATCAAACAGCCACCCGGCCGCCCATGGCAAAATCGCTGCCCCCAACCCATAACCGGCCCCAACTGTGCCGCTAATCGCCCCCAACGTTTTGCCCGCAAAAATATCGGCCGTGGTTGCACTCACCAAGCTCGAACGAGATCCCTCCCCCATCCCCATCAAAATCGCGTAGGGCCAAATGGTCCATCCCAGCTCAAAACTTTGGGTGATGAGGAGCGCCGCGATCAAACAGCCGGAGCCAATGGCATAGGTTGCTGCCCGGCCGATTTTATCGCTCAGCATTCCGGCAAGGATAAACGTAGCGGCCGTAACCACACCGGCTAACCCAATCGCCCGTGCCCCAATCGCACGGCTCACACCGCTGTCAGCCATAATCGCAAACTGATGCACCGTAAGCATCCGAACAGGGGCAATTGCGCAGATTCCCGCCAAAACCACAAGCCAAAACGCCGGTGACTTTAGCGTTTTTGACAAGGTCCAATATTTATTTAAGTCATCTAAAGGCGACCCATTTAAACTCTCTGGGCAATTAACTGAAAACAATTGGATTGGAATGATTACCAGCAGAATCAGGATGGCCAAAAACACAATGGCCGTCCGCCAATCAAAGTAACGGATCACAGCCTCGGCCGAGGGGGTTACAATAAACGCCCCTAAACCGGTCCCCGCAAATGCCACTCCAATTGCGGCCCCCAAACGATCTTTAAACCAGCCGCGAATCACGCTTGCATGCATGCTCAATCCCAGAATTGTGATCCCCAGCCCCGCGATCACCCCATACGTCATTGTAAGTTGTGCCAGCGTTTGAATTTGGCTCGATGCCAGCAAACCGGTCCCCAAGATTAGGCAACCAATCGTAAACGTTGTGCGCGGCCCCCATCGATCCAACATCACCCCGGCCAGCGTAGAGCTGGCCGCAAACACAATCATCGTCGTCGAAAATATCAGCGATGTATCGGCCCTGCTCCATCCAAAATCGTCAATTAATGCCACAAAAAAGACGGTAAACGAAAGCCGAATACCAAACGCGGCAAATAAAATGAGTGCACTAACCGCAACAATTATCCATCCGTAGGAAAGGTTGGCAGGTTTAAATTTGTGTGACAGCATTAGGTAGCTTTTAGCTCTTGGCCTTTAGCCCTTAGTTTGAATCTTACACTGGTTAGCTAAAAGCAAAAAGCTAATGGCTAACAGCCGCAGAAGGAATAAATTATGACAATCGAAAGACAAAAAACCAATGCTCGAATGAGCCAAATTGTGAAACATAATGGGACAGTTTACTTAGCCGGTCAGGTTCCAACTGATTTTAGCGCGGATATACAAGAACAAACCCGTACAACTTTGGGCAAAATTGATGCCCTGTTAGCCGAAGCAGGCACAAGCAAAGAAAATCTGGTTTCGGCCGTGATTTATCTTCAAGATATCGGCTCACACTTCAACTTAATGAACCCTGTTTGGGAAGAATGGGTCCCTGATGGTCACGCACCCGTTCGGGCTTGCGTGCAGGCCCAAATGGCGCATCCAGACATCCTGATCGAGATTTCGATTATTGCGGCCGCATAATGGCTCTCGGTCGTTAGCTTTTTTGGCTTTTGGCATGGGAACAACCAGCCAAAGGCCAAGAGCTAATAGCCACTGCCCGCAAAAAAAGCCTACATCCCCTCTAGAAATCGTCTACACATTCTCTACATATTTCCACCTTACTATCCCTCCTGAAGCTAAAAATAGTTTTGTGATGTGATCAAAGGAAATGGTGAAAATGAAAAACAAAAAGCGTTTAAGACGGTTTATTCTCCCCCTTGTGTTGATTGGGCTAGGCATATTTATTGGAACCTCATTGGCGGAATCCAATCAACCTACAATTCAGCTACACGGCGACATTGACTTCTCCGGAGACGAGATTGAAGCGATCATCGGGCTTGAAAAACTTGAAGCTGAAATGGATGAAATCGTACGAGACATACAGCTTTCTGTCCCCGAGGCACCGGCAAGCCCCCAACAGCCAACCATCAATGTGTATAACCAAGAAGAAAGCTCACTTTCAAGCCGCGTCAACGTCGGCTGGATATCTGGGCTGATGGGCGGTTTCGGGGTTCTAGCCATCTTTATCATGGCGCTTTTAACCTTTTCCGGGGATGCCCGTAACGCTAACCACGATTAGCCACAGGGTGTAAATTTTGCTGACCGGATGGGAAGGATAATCTCAACCACTCTAACCCATCCCAAAAAATTTAAACAAACGGTATACTGTTCCCCATGCCCGAGAAGATTTTAATTGTTGAAGATGAAACCCGAATTGTCCGCACGCTGAGCCTCTATTTAGAGCGCGCTGGCTTTGAGGTAACGGCCGTATCTGACGGAAAACAGGCGCTCCCAGCCTTTAAAAAAGAAAAACCGGCCCTCGTTTTGCTCGATCTGAACTTACCCAACATGGACGGGCTAGATATTTGCCGCGACATGCGCAAAGTGCATGATGTCCCGATTATTATGCTCACCGCTCGGATCGAAGAAACCGATCGCTTAATCGGGCTTGAACTCGGCGCAGACGACTACATTACCAAGCCGTTTTCACCCCGTGAGGTAGTTGCTCGCATTCGCGCTGTTTTGCGTCGCGCACAAAACTCATCCAGCCAAAATGATACGCTCAGGGCCGGGGCGCTTTTGGTAGATTTGGCCGGATATCGAGCTTGGTTAGGGGAAGATCAGCTTAGCCTAACCCAATCTGAATTTGATATTTTGGCCGCACTGGCAGCCAATAAAGGCAGAGTGCTGAGCCGTCTGCAACTTCTTGATGCATCCCAAGGTATTGCGTTCGAGGGGTTTGAGCGCACCATCGATCAGCACATCAAGAACTTGCGTAAAAAAATAAAAACAGCCATTGGTGATATCCCGGTAATTGACACAGTTTACGGGGTCGGGTATCGGCTCGACAGCGTTAATTTAGACTAATGCAAACACAAGACGAAACAAAGCGGCAAAAAGGCTCTCGTTTTTTTAGCCGATGGCGGCCCGGTTTTGGGTCAAAAATCAAACAGCGATTTAAAGCCCGCAAAATACGTCGTAGTTCTCGGCCGGCCCGCTTTCCGCGAGTGCGTAAAGTTGGCAACTTCTTTTTTAAACGGCTGAGGCTAGGCAAGCTATTTCGCTTTATTTTTCGCAGTCTTGTCACCATCTGGCAGAGTCTCTGGTTCCGCATGGTCGGGGTTTATGCCGTCATGCTCCTGATTTTGCTGGCGGTAATCTTAGGCATGCTCGACAGCATTGCATGGCGCGATATTTCCGGCATCGGAGATTCAAACGGATATCGGGTCCAAGTGGTTGAGACAATTGAGGAAGCCCCCATACCCGACCTCCCTGCTTCACCTTCTTCGGTAGAATTTGAGCCAAACGGTAATTTTTCCCTCAATGTTGATATTGACCTAGGCTCTGATGAAGACGGAACGGCCG
>JAHDGV010000073.1:0-4541 GCA_020631655.1 Chloroflexota bacterium
AGGGAAAATATTTTTTTGTGATTCATTTTTTATCTCCGAGAGTTTGATTTGGTCGGGTAATAGGCTGTAGACGTCACAGGTGCAGGTTACTTTACGATTCAGATCAAAATCTAATTCGCGCAGTGACCGCATAGCCCCGAAATGGTTAGATGGGTAAGCGATGCTTTAAATTGATGGTCTTGCCAAAGGTGCTCAACCAATTCATCAAAGTGATGATCATCAAGCGGCATAACCGCATCGCAATTTGTACAAACCAGGTGATGATGGGGGACTGAATGGGCGATTTCGTACACTGTCTGTCCGCCTATCTGGGAGCATGACAACACGCCGATTTTGTGGAAAAACTCCAGACTCCGATAAATAGTCGCCTGATCAATTGCGGCCGATTGACTCTCCATTCGCTCGGTCACCTCTTTAGGTGTCAAGTGCCCTTCATCCGCCAAAAACAGCCCCACAATCTGCTGTCGTTGGGGTGTATAGCGATATCCAAGAGAGTTTAATTTGTCTTTTAGCTCAGCTTGGAATTGCTCGTGATCCACCGGATGGTGGTGGTGATGCGATAAGTTGCCCATCGGCCGAAATCTTAGCACAGATCAGGGGACAGGCAATTAACGTTCCGCTAGAATGCTGTGCAAAACATGTACAACTTGTGGAAAAATTGGTGTTTCATATGAACAAAGTTCGATTTCTTCTCCTTATTGCAAAAATTTGCAATAATATAGGGTAGAGGAATAAGTTTTTTATGAATCAACACGTCCAACTTCGAGGAATCTGGGTAGTCATATGCGGTTTAGTTTTAGGGGGGATGTGGATCTTTTACGATCAGCCTATCAGTGCAACCGCACATGGAACCGCAATTACGTACACCATTCAATCTACCGTATTGGTTGAAGCAAATTTTGATACCGGTGAGCCGATGTCTGAAGCGCAAATTTCGGTATTTGCTCCAAACGATCCTGAAACCGCATGGTTGCAGGGGATAGCAGATGCTGATGGCAAATTCACGTTTGTGCCAGACCCTGAAATATCTGGCACATATGATGTTCGCATCCGTTCGGCCGGGCACGGTGAAATTTTGGCAGTGCCGGTAAACGGTGCGGCCAATTCAGTTGCAGGTACATCAACCATGCAACAAATTATTATGGCGGCGGCCGTGATTTGGGGGTTTGTTGGCACGGCCCTCTATTTCTCCGCACGCAAAAACCAAAGCAGTTCACAATCTGATTCAACCACAGAAGGAAAATTAGAAAATGCACATACCTGATGGACTCATACCGGCAACCGTTGCGATTGGCGGGTACGCTGTGGCTGGTGCTTTAACCGCCTACTCAATCAAGCGCATCAATCAGTCAGACAATGCTCAAGAGCAAATCCCGAAAGTAGCGTTGCTAACGGCCGCGTTTTTCATCACCTCGCTCATCCACATTCCCATCCCACCAACTAGCATCCATCCGCTGTTAAGCGGGCTGATGGGGGCGTTGTTGGGATGGTTTGCGATGCCGGCCATTTTGATCGGCCTGTTGCTACAGGCGATGATTTTTGGCCACGGTGGCATCACAACTTTGGGAATCAATGCGGTTATTTTGGGTGTGCCTGCGATTCTGGCTCATCTCGCGTTTCAATCGTTTAGCGGAAAACAAAAGCTATTTAGCCAAGATGAAGATGGGAAAAAGCAGATTACGCGCAGGTTGCAAATCGCTGGCTTTCTAGCAGGTGCAATCGGTGTTGGGCTATCGGTTCTGATGTTTTATGGCTTTATCATTTTCACGATCCCGGCCGACATTATCGACCCAGCGGCCGAACGACGCGCAACGTTGATCCTGTCGCTTTCCCATCTGCCTTTGCTGTTGGTAGAAGGGGCGTTAACCGCCATGTTAGTAAGTTATTTGTCACGGGTTAAGCCGGAACTATTGCGGGGGCTTAGTGAAGCAAGAGCTTGACGCATACGCCCATCTCGATTCTCCACTGCACCGCTGGGAGAACCGATACAAAATTGCAGGACTATTCCTGCTCGCCTTCGCTTTTGCATTTGTTGAAGATGTGCGGCTACTGCCAGCCCTTGTGGTGATCACGGCCGTACTTTTTTGGTTGTCAAACCTGCCGTTCTCATTTTTAAGCGGCCGACTAAAAATCCCCGGCCTGATCTTGTTCGGCATCGTCGTATCGCTCCCGTTTTTGTCTGGATCAACCGTTTTAGCCTCGCTTGGACCCATCAGCATTAAACAAGAAGGGGTAATGGCGGCACTGATTATCGCGGTTCGGTTTGTTTGCATCATCACCCTAAGTCTGCTGATCTTTAGCACAGACACGCTGGTCAACACGTTAAAAGGGATGATTGGACTACGCATGCCACCGATTTTGGCCGACATGGTTCTGCTCACCTATCGCTATATTTTTGACCTAAGCGCTAGCTTTCGCACCACGCAAACGGCCGTGCGCTTGCGCGGTTTTCAAAACAATAAATTATCAGGCGGTAAATTAAACACCCTAGCCGCACTGATGGGGAACTTGATTGTGCGAAGCTATGAGCAGTCTGAACGGGTGTACAAAGCGATGATTTTACGCGGTTACGGTATGACAGATGCCAATCCGGCCGCACTAACCAGCACCCTGACCGACAAACTTTGGTTGGCCGCTATTTTACTTTTGGCTATCGGATTGGTTTCCGCACAATTATTCTTAAATCTATAACACTATGAACGCACTCGAAATTACAAACCTCACTTTTTCTTATCCTGAACAGCCGGTTTTGGATCATGTTAACATCACCATTCGGCCGGGTGAGCGTGTGGGCCTCATCGGCCCCAACGGTGCGGGCAAAACAACCCTGTTTCACTCCGTCTGCGGCGTCCTCAAACCATCTGATGGGGATATTCAACTGTTCGGAGATTCGGTGAAAGCGGGCAAATTCCATCCAAAGGTTGGTTTGGTATTTCAATATCCTGACGATCAAATCTTTTCCCCAACCGTCTATGACGATATTGCGTTTGGGCCACGCAACATGGGACTGACCGACAGTGAGGTTGAGGCCCATGTGCATGAGGCGATGAGCCTAACCGGCATAGGAGAGTTGGCGGAACGTGCTCCACATCATTTGTCTGGCGGGCAAAAACGGATGGTAGCGATTGCTGGGATCAAAGCGATGCGGCCGGAGCTGATCATCTATGATGAGCCGTCTGCCAATCTAGATATGCGTTCTCGTCGCCGTTTGATCAACTTTATCCAAGAATCTGACGAGACGGTTTTGTTATCTTCACATGATTTGGAGATGGTGGTTGAAATCTGCGACCGGGTTATTTTGTTGGATGAAGGCAAAATCATTGCAGATGGGGACACTTACGAGATCATGGGTGATAAAGAACTAATGGAAGCTCACGGGCTAGAAAAACCGCACTCCCTCGTCTACCACATCAAAGGTAAACATAGCCATGATGATGAGTTTGTTCCGGCCGAGCATATTCATGGGGACCACGTCCATTAATTTTTAACGGTTATCCCGCATCAACAGACTTCGGAAGTTTCAATTCTTTCGAAGTCTTTCTCGAGTGAGCCCTTGACATGTGTCTCAAGCTAGGCTAAAAATCTACCTGCGCGCCGCTAAAATGAATCTTTGACGTTTCGTTTTAATCGGGAGCCTTTAACCTAAATCAATTTATTAAACCTGCCATGTCTGTATCGAGCCAAGTAAAGCCTGTTGGTGTCCTTCTTTTGTTTTCAATCCTTAGTTTTGGGGCCATTTTCTTTTCACCCGATCGATCTTTAAATGCCCAATCTGCTGACCCCACACAGTTTATCGAGAATGGGGATTTTGCTGACGGGTTAACCGGCTGGATAGAATTGCTCGGAGGCTCAGCCGCTCCGGTTATTGATCAAAATTCACAGTCGGTTTTTTTAGAAGATACGGTTATCTTGCAAAAGAATATCAACGTGTCTGAACATGGTGTGTACGAGGTCTCATTCAACTGTAAAGGCACTTCATCCAACTCGAGTTTAGTCTCGCTTATGGATGACTCTGGAGACAAGATCAGCCTGCCGTTTTCTGATATTCCATGCGGGCCTGAGGTTACACAGTTAACCAGCACGCTTGGCCTGATTCCAGAAACTTATGAAATTGTGTTTCAGGGCCTTAATGTGTTTTTAGACGATGTATCGCTAACATTTTCGGCCGATTATCAAGATATAGACACAGGGCTGATTAACAACGGGGATTTTGTGGGCACAGAGGGCTGGGAAACTCTGCCTGAAGATGACACCCTTGCCTTTGTCCCGTTTGACGGGGCTACAGCAAACGGAGCTATTGAGGGCGGCATGAAACAGACACGGATTGAAATACCTGCGGCCGGTGATTACCTGTTTTCCTTCACGTGTAGGGACGACTCAGAAGAACCGCAAGAGGTATATTTTGAATTCAAAACCTCACCCAGTGATCCTCAAGGTATCGTGCAAGCTTACACTTGTGATCAGCCTGATCAAGAATTTGAGCTAACTTTTTCTGTTGCCGCAAGCACCTATCAGCTCGTGATCGTAGCTCCCCTTAACCC
>JAHDGV010000073.1:4641-5804 GCA_020631655.1 Chloroflexota bacterium
CCCACCGCATCTGCCACGCTAACTGTCGCTCCGACTGAGACAGCTGAGCCAACAAGCACCCCAGTTGGAACAGCAACACCAGCAGTGACTCCTGAGGCTACAATGACTCAAACCGCCACCCCAATGGCAACGGTGATCAATCCTTCGCTTACGCCTGACCCGGCCGCATCGGATTCAAATTTGTTTATGCCGATCATTCGCTTGGATGAATAGCCCATGTTACTTTCCAAACTAAATTTATACAGTCTTATTCGGAAAGGTCTGTCAAGTTTACAGGCCTCCGTTCGAATTATTAAAAAAGCTCAAAAAAGACTGGAAGGTGTTCAGTTGCTGCGCAAATCCTACTCATCTTATTTTTTATCTCCACTAGCTCTGTGCCTTTTGATAACAGCGTTTTTTTTCTTTGATCGAAGCGTAGATGTACAAGCTGGGTCAACGGGCGAATTAATTGTCAATGGAGATTTTTCTGACGAATTTGAGGGTTGGGATGGTTCGTTTACTCCCCCTGAGACAGCACCAGTTTTTGACGAACCTTCCGAATCGGCTTACTTAGAAGATTCAACGCTTTTTCAGTCACTGATAGCAGTGCCAAATCATGCTATCTACGAATTTTCCTTTGATTGCAGGGGCACCGGAACTGAGAATAATTTAATCTACGCATTGCATAATTATGATCTACAAGTTGGCACTCCAGTCTATGAAATGAGCTGTCAGGCTGATTCTCAAGTTGAACACAGACTGAGTTTGGTTCCGGGCAACTACGAGCTCAATTACATTGGAAAGGACGTTTACATAGATAATGTGTCTCTTACTTTTGCGACAGCGTATGAAAACATTGACACGGGGCTTATTGTCAACGGGGATTTTATTGGAACCGATGGATGGCAGAGCCTTGTGGATGGTGAGCCAATTCAATTAATTGCGTATGAAGGTGCAACTGAAGTTGGGGCTTTAACAAGCGGCGCAAAACAACAAAATATCTCCATCAAAACACCGGGCAAATATCTATTTTCTTTTGTCTGTAAAGAGGACGTTGAGACACCGGCCGAATATATTTTTTCATTGAAAATAGCAGGCAATGGCTTTGAGTATTTTCAGAGTTATGAATGCACCCAGCCGATTCAACAATTTGAATTGATGCTTCCAATTGTGTCTGACGATTA
>JAHDGV010000073.1:5904-10066 GCA_020631655.1 Chloroflexota bacterium
CCAACTGCAACTGAAACGCTAATGCCCACAGCAACTGAGACGGCCGTTCCAACGGCATCTGCTACGATGACAGCGGAACCAACCGGGACTGCTGAGCCAACAGTTGCACCAACAGCAACAGTCACCGCTGAGGCTACAAGGACTCAAACTGCGACCCCAACGGCAACGGTGATCAATCCTTTGGTAACGCCTGACCCGGCCGCATCCGATTCAAATTTGTTTATGCCGATCATTCGTTTGGATGAGTAAATTGGGACCATCACGTTATGCTAATCTTAAGGTGAGTAAGGTAAGCTATAGGTTCCAGTTGACCTGCAAAATCTAGACCAAAAACGATTAGCCATGAACCCGACATACGAGACTTTCTCTACCCAACTTTCATCCCAATTACCAGACGCAGTCCCATTTTTCAATGATCTGTTTGCAGCCTCTCCTCAATTTGAGCTCTCCATGTTTCAGGATAAATTTGATTCTTTCCTGATGGAAATCGCTTTGGCCGTAATCGAAAACGACACCATTGACCTAATCGCGGCGGAGCGTATAACCGAGACGCTGAGAGAACTGTTCAAAGAGGTGAATGAATTTGCCCCAGAGCAACAGTCTTTGATTTATGCAGCCACTCACTATTTCTTCGAAACTGAAGATGCCGTAGCAGACAAATCTTCGGCCGAAGGGTTTCAGGATGATTTGATTGTGGTCAACACTATGTTTGATGTAATCGGAAAGCCGGAACTTCAGATTAAGCTATAGCCGCCCACTCCTCAGTTAAATCCCACATTTTGCCCCATACTGTCTCATCACGTAGCTCACGCAGTGGTTGTTTTTCCTTCATCACCGAATAATATTTTCCGCTTACATGCTCAACTTCGGGTGCCTGCGCCAGATGAATTGTAGTTTTTGCTCCATCTTCAGCCGTTGTAAGAAACAGTCGAGCCGTTACACCAATAACCCAGCGGAGAATTGGACCACCTAAGCTGAGAAAAATACCGGTGTTGACTACACCCGGATGGAGCGCATTAATCGTTACGTTTGTGCCTTCTAGCCTGCGTGCTTGCTCCAGCGTAAACAGCACATTCATCGCTTTGCTTTGTCCGTAGGCCGTTGCCCCCATGCGCGGGTATTCTTCTGTAAATTGCAAATCATCCCAGTTTATTCCACTGTAATGGGCGTCTGAACTGACGTTGACAACCCGGCTGTTTTTGCCACTTTGCTCGGCCGTTTTCTGGAGCAGGTCTAGCAACTCTTGGGTCAAAACGTAGGGTGCCAAGTGGTTTACGACAATGTGCATTTCGATTCCGTTTGACTCTTCCCTTTTGCTAAATAGCGCCCCTGCATTATTGACCAACACATCCAGCCGGTCATATTTGGCCAGATATTCTTTGGCAACGTTGCGCGTGCTTTCGAGGGACGAAAAATCAGCCACTAGATACTCAACATCTTTGCCGGTCTCAGATTTAATTTGGCTGACTGTATTTTTGCACTTCTCTAAATTCCGGCCGATGATGATGACCCGGTTGCCCGCTTTGGCTAATTCTTTAGCTGTAACGGCTCCAATCCCACTTGTGGCCCCTGTGACAATCACGTGTGGTTGACTATCCATTATGTTTTTCCTCGCTTAAATAATCCTATCGGCCGGGATTTTAATACCCTGTAGGGGCATTACGAGCTTGTGAGTGCTTAAATCCCGATCCTACCTAGCAGAACTTTAAACGTGGGACGATTTTTAAAGTTCTGCCCTATTCTGTAGCGATCATAGCCAAAAGGTGGTTAGCTCTCAACATAAAGTGGAAAATACCAACATGGCTCTATTATCTTCAACTCCAAAAGCAGATGGGTTCCGCATGCCGGGTGAATTTGAACCACAATCCCGCGTGTGGATGATTTGGCCACAACGGCCGGATGTGTGGCGCGACGGGGCACAG
Organism: Chloroflexota bacterium; assembly: GCA_020631655.1. GTDB lineage: Bacteria > Chloroflexota > Anaerolineae > Promineifilales > Promineifilaceae > WTJY01. Next base: position 7,827 of record JAHDGV010000073.1, read on the forward strand.
CCCGGGCAACAGGCCTTTGTAGATGTGGCAACTGCCATCCAAAAATTTACCCCGGTCACGATGCTGACGGCGGCCGATCAGCTTGAAAACGCGCGGGCACAGTTGCCAGAACCGGTTCAGGTGCTCGAAATGCCGAGCAATGATTCATGGATGCGTGATAGCGGTCCGTCTTTTGTGAAAAACGGTAGCGGAGAGCTAAGAGTTGTGGACTGGCAGTTTAATGCCTATGGGGGGCTAGAAGAAGGGCTTTATGAGCCGTGGGACGATGATGATCGCATCCCTGAACGGGTTAGCGACTATCTAAAATTAGATCGGTATAGAGCACCGATTACCTGTGAGGGGGGGGCGATTCATGTTGATGGGCAAGGAACATTGATGACCACCCGAGATTGCCTGTTAAACCCAAATCGAAATCCGAATATGAGCTTAGGCGAAATTGAACAGGCTTTAAGCGATTACTTGAATCTCGAAAAAATCATCTGGTTAGATTGCCCGATGGAAGAAGAGACGGACGGCCATGTAGATCAACTGGTCGCTTTTGTCCGGCCGGGCGAGGTGATGCTAACGTGGACCGATGACCAGAAAAACGACTACTACGATATTGTGCATGAGGCGTTTGAGGTTCTGTCAAACACAAAAGATGCGCGGGGCCGCAAGCTACACATCCACAAACTGTATCTGCCCGAGCCGATGTTTTTAACGGCCGACGAAGCGGCCGGATTGGAGCAAGAAGGTGTTATGTTTCCACGTGAGGCCGGGATGCCGATTGCTGATTGCTACATTAACTATCTGATCACCAACAACGGCATCATTGTGCCAACGTTTGACCAACCTGCGGCCGATAATTTGGCACTCTCCACCATTTCTGAGGTGTTTCCTCGTCATAAAGTTGTGGGTGTCTCCTCGAGGGAAATTGGGATTGGTGGCGGACTGATCCACTGTATTACCCAGCAACAGCCAGCCTAAAACTCATGCAAAAAGACCAGACTCCCAATCTAAGAACCATTGTCGGCAGTGCGATGATTTTTCGCATTCTGCATGACACCGGTATCCAGTTTCTTTTTCCATTTCTGCCGATTTTTGCAGAAGGGTTAAACGTTTCTATTGCCGAAATTGGCCTACTGGCGTCAGTTCGCTCGTTGGTGGGGCTGTCTACCCCGCTGTTTGGCTGGATCGCGGAAAATCGCGGCTACCGGAGCACCATGCGCTGGGGGATTTTGTTTACGGGTATCGGCTTGTTGGTTTTTGGGGTTAGCCCCAACTTTTTGATTGCGGCCGTCGGTTTGGCCATCATGGGCCTGGGTTCGGCCGCGTTTGTCCCAACTTTGTTTTCATGGTCTAGCGCATTGCTCCCTTTTGATCAACGCTCTCGCGGATTAGGAGCCATCGAACTGGCCTGGGCTTTGGCCGGGATGTTTGGCGTGCCGTTGATCGGTTTTTCGATTGCCCGTTTTGGCTGGCGGCCGCCGATTATTGTGCTATCGATCTTGTTGATCGTTATCTCATTTGTGATCGGCCGTCTTCCCGGCCGCGCTGACCGGCAAGCGTCACAAGAATCGAGTGACGTTAATTTAAGCTGGAGTGGGTTGCTTAAATTTTTTGATCTGGGAGCCAATAAAGTGTCTGCATGGGCCGTAATCGCTACGGCCGGAATCGTCGCTTTTTCAAACATTCACACCTTCAGCGTGTACGCCCAGTGGCTGGTTGATCTGCACAATTTAGACGAAATCAGCCTGTCTTGGGTGGCATTTGGGATGGGGTCGGCCGAGTTGCTCTCAAATCTGATGATCACTTTCTTTGGGGATCGGATCGGGAAGCTACGGGGGTTGAAAATTTCAACCATTGGCTCAGCCATCTTTTTTGCGGCGCTGTTTTGGTTGCAAGCGGCCGTTTTACCCATCTTTTTGACCGGCCTGTTTGTGGCTCGATTTTTTATGGAAAACGCCTTTGTCAACAACATTATTTTGGCATCTGAGCAAACGCCCGATTATCGCACCAAAGCGCTAACGATTTCCTCGGCCGTGGGGACGATTGGTTTTTCAATGGCCGCATGGCTTGGCCCCATCGCCTACACAAATATCGGGCCGATTGGGCTTATCATCCCTTCGGTGATTGGGTTTGTTTTGATGTGGCTCGTCCTGCAACTTTTCGCCAAAGAAAAAGGATAATGTCGCATGGAGAAAAAATTCAAACTAGCGGCCGAGGATATTCGCAGACTTATACCAGAAATTGGTCCTGTG
>JAHDGV010000073.1:10166-12550 GCA_020631655.1 Chloroflexota bacterium
GAGCGGCAGGCTGATGGAAAGCTGTCACTCACCCAACCAACAGATCGACCTGCGATGATCCTGTATCGAGCCGTAGAACCCGGAACGGTGACGTTGAAAAATTGGCAGTTTGCAGTTTCTGAATTGATGTTTAGGCGAATCGACCAAGGGGATTTGGTTTTGTGGCGGCCGGAGTTCACGATCTGGATTTCCGCTTTTGATAGTGACGATGCAGAGCCAAACTCTAAGCTTGAAGGTATGCTAAAATCGATCTCTGCTGACCACACAAACTTAGAAACCAAAGGCTCGGTTGGGATGGAAAAAGTGCGATATCGGCTAACTGAAAATGTTGATGGGAACCAGCAAAACGGAGTTTATATTCATGCCTTTTCCCGCACCCATGAGATCCATTTGGCTGTGTATTATGACGATGAAAACCTGTTGAGTGAATGCGACCTAATCTGGGATTCACTCAACAAGTCTGATAATTAAGGGGAAATTTACCTGACTAACAAAGGCAAATAGATGCGTTGGTTTAGCACGGCCGGTGGAGCAACAGCACCACCGCCTGCCGGCCGCCAACTGGCGCCTGCACTCAGCCCATCATTGGTCAGCTTGCCCGTTTTGCCTGTTTCAACTTCCAGCCACCATACATCTGCAAAGGTCCGATCATCTTCGTAAGTGAACAGGTTGTAAAGCAGGTATTTGCCGTCTGGGGACCAAACTAAGCTACCCAACAGCTCACCGTGATCAACGAGCAAAAGGAACTCTGGCTCTTCTTGATCTGTTGGAAGTTGCTCACGATCAAACAAAACGATCGCTTGTTTGGTTTGAAGCGATCCCTTGCCATCACGAAATGTGCCTGGCATCTCGCGTGATATCGCAAAGTGTTGATTGTCTGGTGCCCAGCTGGGGCTAGAATCCCCATGGAATGGGATTTCGTTTGACCAGTTTCGTACCAAAAGTGTTGGTGAGTCTTCGTTGTTCTGGGTTAAATCAATCTCGTAAATACCAGGCACTAGCTCCCCAAACGATGTTGTGCCAAAAAGAAGCTGGTCCTTGTTGTTCCAATCGACTCGGAATCCTGATTCGATTTTTTTGTCAATTTCTCCGCTGGTTGAATCCCGGAATTGGAGCTCGCACGTTTCGTCTGAAAACCCAGCAGAGCCTTGTACCATAAAGCAGGTTGTGACCACAATTTGGCTGTCATCGGGTGACCATTCAACGCCGGTGATGCGAGAATGTACGTTGGGGAGCTGTTGTTCCGGAGGCAAGCTTGGGTCAAGGTTCCCACCCCCTGCGATTGTGCGGAAAATTTCTACAACCCCAGATCCATCTGGATTAAAGGTGCTCAGCACCGATTGGAGCCCGGATTGGAAGATGTTGAGCGGATTAGATGCGACTCGATCTTCGGCCGCAATGCGTTGCCCATCGTTTGACCATGTGGGGAAACCCGGTACGGCCAAAATGCCGGGATAAATCGGCACCGCATCTGACCCATCAGGATTCATGCGGAAGATTGAAAAGCTGTTGTTTTCTGTAGGGGATGGATGATTTGGATCATATTTTGTGAGAATGATCGGTTGATCGTCTATGGCGGCTAAATCGGCCGGTAGAGGGGATTCTTCAGTAACAACGTTCTCAGTCACCAATTCAATCGAATCCACATAATAAGCATGTTTTTCACCCGTTTGATAAACCTCATCCTCTAAAAAGCCACCCATCCCAATCACGAGATAAAGTGTGCTATTTTCAGCTAAACCGCTACGCAGTTCGGTCAACTCCTCTTCATCAAGGCTTTGTCGAAAGTAATGCCAGCCGCGCTGGTCAAATCGTGTAACTTCAGCCACTGTCATATCAATGGGTGATGACAAAATCCCTTCAAACGGATCAGTCATGAGCAAGACGGTTAGGTCGCTACTGACATCAAAGCTCGAGACATCATCGAGAAAACTACCTCTCCGTGCATACCAGAACGACAGTGTTAAGGCTTCAACATCGGCCGGAACAGAAATTTGTTGGTAGGCGATTTGCCGTGGGAAGAAAAGCTCATCGATACAGGGCTGGGTCGTTGGATTGCCCAAACGCAATGAGCTATTACCCTGTTGGATGTTGCTGTCTAAGACGCCGGTTGCCCCTTTTTCAACAACGGCCGAACCACCACAAATGGTCCAACCGGTGTCACCAGACTCAAAATCACCGTTGATAATGATGTTGGTCTGCCCGTTTTGTTCGGTAGAGTTGGCTTGGCTTAGGGTTGTGCTAATTAGCAGGCTGAAGAAGGTGAGTAGTGCGATGCAGGCAAACCGCAAGTGAGCAGGTTTTTGAAATAACCCGCGTGTCTGACCTCGTTCCATTATTTCCTCCTGGTGGTCTAGAACGGTAAATGGGAAGTCGCACAGCTC
>JAHDGV010000073.1:12650-16447 GCA_020631655.1 Chloroflexota bacterium
TCGTAGGTTGCCAACCGGTCTTTTGTGACGGTTGCCGGCCGGCCGTCTAGTTTGAGCGGGCTGTTTGGTGTGATCGGCTGACCATCAACCGCAACAAACACCTCCGGCCGTTCCCGGCCGCACAGCGCCTTGGCACCCAATCCACCAACTTCCTCTTCGGTTGTGAATGCGATAACAGTTGGCCCCTTTGGCCGTTGATCCGTTTCCTGAAAATGTTCTAAAAGTGACAGCAACACGGCGCATCCCAACTTGTCATCAAACGTCCATGCGGCTACGAGCGGATCGGCCGGATCGCCAAACACAATCGGCCCACACCCTTCACGCACGGGGACGGCCGGACTGCCTACCCGGACCCCTTTTTGCGCTAACTGCTCGGGCGAGAATCCGCTGTTGATGCGTACGCTAGACCAGTCTTGCCCGGCTGCGGCACCCGGTGCGCTGTGGGTTGATCCCATCGAAACAATCCCTTGGATTTGCTCGTGGTCACCCAGAATCACCACTGGGCGTTCTCCAATTTTGAACGGGAAAAGGCCGCCGTGACGCTCAACACTTAATTTTCCGTCCGGTTCGATGCCGGTGACAATCATCCCGATCTCATCCATGTGGGATGCGTAGTAGGTGCGCGGCAAAGATGGGTCTTGGCCGTCAAAGCGAACAAGCACATTACCGGCAGGATCGATCTCAGGCTCAAACCCCATCCCGCTGATTTTTTTTGCGACCAGAGCGGCAACTTCTTGCTCATAGCCAGATGGGGATGGGATAGCGAGTAGATCGGTGAAATGCTGGAGGACAGTTTGGTTTTCGGTCATAAGTTGTAGAGACGTGCCGTTGGCGCGTCTCATCCCAAAATGTATTCTTGTTTGAGACGCCCCAGCGGGCCGTCTCTACGCTTGCAAAAATTCAACCACCCAGCGGGCCGCATGCACATCATCGGCCGATTTTCCGTTACCAACAGTGCCTGAAACCTCTTCTAAAAAGTCAGATTCCAGCTTGCCGTTGAAAAAATCTACCGTGTCAACCATCGTCTTTTGCGTAAATTCAGGATGCCCCTGCATGCCCAATACTTGATCTCCGATGCTGAACATGGCGTTGGGGCAGAACTCGCTTCCGGCCAGCCTGGTTGCGTTTTTAGGCAACTTGGTTACCTGATCTTGATGGCAAAAGTAGAGATTGCATTCGCCGTTTTCGGCCGGAAGTGTCAGCCAGTCTGGCGTTTCATTTGCCTGAATCTCAAAATCGCGCAACCCCATCCCCCAGCCTTTGTCAGATTTTTCAGCATGGCCACCCAGTGCATGTGCCAAAATCTGATGACCAAAGCAGATGCCGACCAACTTGATTCCGGCCGTGTGAGAGGCACGAATAAAATCACCCAGCTCAGCTATCCATGGGTTGCTGTCATAAACCCCTTTGGGGCTACCCGTGATTAAGTAGCCGTCACACTCAGTCGGTTCGGCCGGAAATTCCATTTCGGTAATCCGGTAATGGGCCAAATCAATCTCATTGGGCACAAGGTCTAAAAAGTTGCGAAAGTTGTCGTATTCCGACGCGTTGAATTCAACTTCCTCGGCCGGGGTACATGCATTAAGTAATCCAATCTTCATCATAAAAGTTTGAAGTGGAAAGTAAGAAGTATGAAGCGGGTGTACCTATTACTTATTACTTTCTACTTGATACTAAACCACTGAATTCGTGAGGCTTCCAACTTTCTCAACATGTACGGTCACACTGTCGCCCGGTTTCAAGAAAATAGGTGGTGTGCGAGGGTAGCCAACCCCTTCAGGGGTGCCGGTTAAAATCACGTCTCCCGGTTCTAAGGTGCAGATTTGGGAAACAAAGCTGATGGTAAAGGCGACATTGAAGATCATGTAGCTGGTGTTGCTACTTTGTAGCGTTTCACCGTTAAGCTCTAGACTAATGTTCAGATTTTGAACATCGTTGATCTCATCGGCCGTAACTAGGCTGGGGCCAAGTGGGCCAAAGGTGTCGAGCATTTTCCCGGCCGTAAACTGGCTCGTTTGCCGCTGTAAATCGCGGGCCGAAACATCGTTGGCGCAAGCATACCCAGCCACATAGTTCAACGCCTCATCCTCAGAAACTTGGAAACAGGTTTTGCCAATGATGACGGCCAGTTCGGCTTCGTAGTCTACTTTTTTGGTTACCGGTGGGATCACAATCGGTTGATTGTGGCCGATGAGCGAGGTGTGGGTTTTGTGAAACAGCATCGGATAATCTGGCGGGGCCGCGCCACCCTCAGCCGCATGTGCCGCATAGTTGCGCCCCAGAGCAATCACTTTGCCCGGCCGGACAACAGGAGGCAAAAATGTCACCTCGTCTAACCCCATCGTTTTTGAACCAGTTTCGGCCGCATTTCGGGCCGCATCTAGCCCAAAATCACCGCTGTGTAGCAGATCAACCATCGTGCCGTTGTACTCAAGATCAACGATATGATCTTCGTTTAACGCACCTAAAATCACTTCATCTGACTTTTTAACTGTGACCAATTTCATCTTATTTTCTCCAGCGTTAACTTTATGGGACAATTATTCCAGAGATTGATAAAAAACAAAGGGAGAATAGAAATGAATTCTGAAATTCTGATACGAGCACCTGAAAAAACAGACCTTGATGATTTGTACGAGATGCAGCAGGCGGAAAGATATATTTGGGGGACGTTTCAGCTCCCGCACACCTCTCGTGAGTTGTGGGAGAGTCGGCTCACCAATCGGCCGGAAGGGCTATACAGCCTTGTAGCCGTCATCGACGATAAGGTGGTTGGGAATATAAGCATTATGACCAGTAACCGGCCGCGGCGTAAACATGCCGCATCTATCGGAATGGGGGTTAATGATGCGTTTGCCGGCCGTGGCGTCGGTAGCGCCCTGATGGCCGCTTGCGTGGATATGGCTGATAACTGGCTCAACATTGTTCGTCTAGAGCTCAGTGTTTTTCACGACAACGAACGGGCGATATCGCTGTACACCAAGTTTGGCTTTCAGCAGGAAGGTCTATTCAAACATTATGGATTCCGTAAAGGGGAATATGTTGACGCCCTGACAATGGCCCGCATTCGCCCCGGCTTCGCAAATGACTAAACCAACAGAACGTTGGATCGGTTGGGCCTTTGGACTGTGGCTCTTATTGATCCCACTGCCGTTGTACCTACCGATTTTTGAGCTAAATTACGAGCCATACTACATTCAATTTAGCAGTTTTAACCTCTACCCCAATCAGGCTATCGGCCTGCTGTTTATTGTGGCAGGATTGGTTTATTCGCGACGTTCGATTGACCTCCGGCCGTTGAGCCTTTCCATCCCGCTAGGCCTGCTCACACTCCTAACATTCTTCTCTATCTTTTTTGCACAGATCGATGGCCGACTGTCAGCAATCCAATTTGGCCGTTTGGTAATCGCATTAGCCCTCTACTTTGCGATTAAAAACCTTGCCATCACCAACCGATCAATTTACCTCGCACTACTCTGGTTTTTGATCGTTCAGGGGTGTGTCGCCACGCTCCAATTTTGGTTGCAAGATGATTTGGGGCTGTACTTTCTAGGAGAATCGGACGTAGAGCCACTCCCCGGCCGTGGAAGCATCATATTTGGCCCAAACGAAACCTACTGGTTGCGCAGTTATGGCCTTGCGCCACACCCCAATATCTTGGGTGGCTTTGTCGCATCCGCTCTGTGCGCCGCCCTTTTTTGGCAAGATGATAGATCAAAACCCGTCCCTAGTTGGCTCGTTTATTCGGCCTTGTTTTTGGGGTCATTGGCTCTCTTATTTCCCTTCTCTCGCTCGGC
>JAHDGV010000073.1:16547-19745 GCA_020631655.1 Chloroflexota bacterium
GGTCTGGTACAGCGTTAGTCCTGAAAGATAGTACAGGCCGATGCAGAAAATCGCCGCGTAAAACGCAATTCCCCAATGGCTCATCGAGAGTGCGTAGAGCGAAGTGCATAAACTGAGTGTGCCTAACACAATCTCCCAAAACGAAAGATGATCGGCCGACAAGTTGTATTTTTGCATCATCCAAAGGCCATTATTGTTCTTAAACCCTTCTGCGCCAAATTTCGCCGTCCGCTCAAACTCCGCCTGCTTTTTGGTGAAAATTTCAAGCCCTGCTCGCAACGTGTTCAGCATTAGCCCAGCTCCGGCCGTGGTCAAAAACAAAATGAACAAAATATTGATTTTAAGCTGATGGTCCGCCTGCCGTTGCCCCATGATAAAAAAGGCGGTTGGCACCAGCGATGTCAGGGCAAAAAGCGCGGCCGTACCCCCTAACCCAATCAGCCACGGCGCAAATGGGTCTAGTAGCAAAATGACTGGATAGAGCACAACCAATCCTAAAATTAAAAAGTGGATCGAGTAACCGGTAAGGTGGAAGGTTGCTGCCAATTTTCGGCCGAGTGGGATATCTTGTGACCAGACGGTGGGGAGCAACTTCATAGCGCATTCCAGACTGCCTCTGGCCCAGCGGTGCTGTTGTCGTCGGAATCCTTGGGCGCTTACCGGCAGTTCGGCCGGAACGCACACATCGTTGACGTACACCGCTTCCCACCCCTGCATCATGGTGCGATACGAAAGGTCTACGTCTTCGGTCAGCGTGTCGGCCGACCAGCCTCCTGCACTTTCAAGCGCCTCTCGTCGCCAAATTCCGGCCGTGCCGTTGAAGTTAAAGTACAGCCCCGTTCGGCTACGGGCGACCTGCTCGAGCGTAAAATGGGCATCGATAAAAATCGATTGGGTTTTGGTTAAAATCGAATAATCACGATTCAGATGGTCCCAGCGAGCCTGCACAAAGCCAACGTTGGGGGTAAACCATGGAACCATCTGTTTGAGATAGTCGGGAGCTGGGTCAAAATCTGCGTCAAAAATCGCTAAAAATTCACCTGTGGCAGATGACATCGCATCCCGCAACGCACCCGCTTTGTACCCATCACGATTGGTCCGATGAACGTGCTCGATGTTGGTTCCGTTTTGTTTGAGCTGAGCCACCAGCTGAGCAACGATGTTGACTGTTTGGTCTGTCGAATCGTCTAAAACCTGAATCTGCAATTTATCGGCCGGGTAATCAAACCCGCTGGCCGCTTTGATGATGCGTTCTGCCACGTACATCTCGTTGTAGATGGGGATCTGGACGGTCACTTTGGGCCATTCGGTTATCTCAACCGGAGACGGGGCATGTTCGTCTCCCGATTTGCGCCAGCCCAGCCATAGCATGCTGAAGCAGTGCAGCCCATAGGCGAACAGCCCGGCCGAAACGAAAAAATAGAGAGTTGCAACGAGAATAATGACGCTAGTTTGGAACATATTATTTCTTTAGGTGTTGAATTAAAATTTTAGTAACGTCGCGCAATTGGTTATTGATCGCTTGTCGTTTGGGGGCCAATTGATGTACACCGGTAGCCAATGAATCGCTGATGATTAAAACGGCCGCGGCCGATACGCCGATGGCTTGAGCGGCCGCGAACAAGCTGGCGGTTTCCATTTCAACCGCAACCATGCCCGCTTCACCATAATCTTTAACTTCCGCTTTGGTTTCTCTAAACGGGGCTGGGGTTGTCCAGACCGGTGCTTCATGGATGGCTGGCCGTTTGATTCCACCCCTGCGGGTGCGCTGAGTTTTGCTTATCCCCTCGATAATTGTTTGATTTAATTTGTGGTCTGGCAGGGCCCAATCTTCATGGGGCAGATAATGGTCAGATACTCCATCGTCCCGATAAGATTTTGAGGGGACAACCATATCGCCGTAGTGGACGGCCGGTGTTAAGCCTCCGGCCGTGCCGATTAACACAACCCGCTTTACCCCCCAAGCGGCTAAAAATTCTAGCCTTGCCACAACGGCCGCCCCGCCAACCCCTGTCTGCCCCATAATCCCCAACCCTTTAATAAATTTGCTCGGCAATAATACGCCGGCCGGTATCCGCTTAGATCGGGTTCCCCCAATCTGGGTATGGGCAAAGTTCAGCGTTTTGCCATCCATAAAAATTAAAACAGTTTCAGGTGCAGTTCTGCGCCATTTAGGTGGGAATTGGTCGTCAAGGAGCTCTTTTGCCCGCATCAGCGGTTCGCTCGCATATTTTTTAGGATGGGTCATGCGTCCCTCCCAGGTTTTTCGATTGTTAAAATCGGAAACTCGGCCGCCTCTCGTTCCCCACGCACGGCCGTTTTTAAGCGGCGTACACCGCGCCGCACGGTCGAGACCGCATGATCGATTTGGACGGGCGTGCCTAACCCATTTTGTAACATGCTAATTTGAGAGTGGGTCAAAAAATTATTGCTTCCCAAGCTGTTTGATTTAAACCGATGCTGAGCCTCAAACGCTTTTTCTCGCTCTGCTACCATTTGTAATCCGCTGTGTTCTTTGTGGTAAACGGGGGTGTCAATCACAGCTAAAGTCCCGGCGGGTTTCAACACCCGCAACGCTTCAGTCAAAGTTGTCACGTAATCGGCCGAATAGTGGAGCGATGCATTAAAAACGGCCAAATCAAACTGTTCGCTTGCCAAAGGCAAATGGTCAAACTCTGCCTGAATCGACACGATCTCATGATCATAATGCTGGTGAACGCCCAATCCATCAAAGCCGTTTATGGTTAAATCAACCGCCGCCACACAGTGACCCCGTTCGGCTAATCGATTCGACATCCAGCCGTTTCCGGCCCCTAAATCGAGTATCGTAAGCTGTTTTGAGTTTCTTTCTTTGGGGATCAAAACAATCTCTAAAAACGCCTCATAGCTGATTGCACGCTGTTGCCACATTTTAGCCAGCGGATGGTCAGGGCTGGTATACGGCAATTGCGCATACGCCTCGGCCGAATCTGATCGCCCTTCAGCCTGCCGAACCGTTTCATATTCTCGGATAAAGGTGTCAAAGATTTCTATCCGTTCAGGAGCAATCAAATGCCAAACGCCGTCAACTTTAGCGTAATTTGTACCACTATCCTGACAAGTTAGGGTCCTGTAATCTTTCTGGACGAGTGGTTTTTGGTGGATGGGGCTTACAAATTGGAACATAATTAGCTTTATCAGCATGTCAGCTTTATCAGC
>JAHDGV010000541.1 GCA_020631655.1 Chloroflexota bacterium
TAGTCTACTAAAATGCAATTTTCAGACAGCTTTTCACTTGAATTGCATTCATAGATTATTAAGGGGCTACATTTGTCACACCACTGTCACCTGTTTTTTGGTAAAATGCCCACTCACTTGGAGAAAATAATGGGAATTCGTGAAGAGATTTCGGCCGATTTGAAAACGGCCATGAAAAATAAAGATGCAAACACACGCGACACATTGCGTTTGTTAAACGCTGCAATCAAACAGCTTGAAGTAGACGGTGGCAAAGCTTTAGACGAAGCTGGGCTAGAAGCTGTCTTGATGAAACAGGCCAAACAGCGTCGTGAAAGCATCACGGAATATGAAAAAGCTGGGCGTAATGATTTAGCTGATCCAGAAAAAGTTGAATTAGCCGTTATTGAAAAATATTTGCCGCAAATGTTGAGTCGAGACGACATTGAAGCGGTAGCCAAAGAAGTAATTGCAGAGACTGGAGCGGATGACCCGGAGACGGGCGGCCCTAAGATGATGGGGGCGGTTATGGGTAAATTGTTGCCCAAACTTAAAGCGATGGGACCGGCCGATGGCAAATTGGTCAGTCAAATCGTTCGTGACCTTTTAAGCTAACGGCCGGTTATTTTTAACCCTGACTCAGCCGTTGGCATTAATGAATGCGTGATTCTTCACTAGAGTTGGAAGCAAAAGCGAGACCACTCGCTCAAATTATCAGCCAAATGAGCCTGCTGGTCTTTTTTGTGGCCCTAGCCTTTGGGCTGTCAATTATTACCGGGCTGAGCTTTAACCGGCGTGGGCAAGTGAACCTGCAGGTTGGGGATCGCGCAGAAGAAACGATTATTGCGCCTCGCTCTATCAACTATGTCAGCGACATTTTGACAATTGCGGAGCGGGAGCAAGTTGTTTCGGGCATTTACATTTACACGACGCTTGATCGCAGTGTGGGACGCCAGCAGGGGAACCAAGCCCGCGAGGTATTTCGTTATATCGAAGTTGTACGCAGTGACAGCTTGGCATCCAACATCACTAAGCTAGATTATTTACAAGCAATTGAAAATTTGGAGATGTCGGCCGAAACCGCCGCCCTGCTGATCGAGCTGTCGCAAGATGAGTTTCTGGCCACCCGCAACGAAACACTAAGCCAGATTTCATCTGTCATGTTGCAGACTATCCGGCCGGAACAGCTGGCCAATGCCAAACGAGACGCCCGCTCTCAGATTAGTTTTGACCTGAATCAAGAACAAGAACAAATCGTACAAACCTTGGCTCCACAGTTTATTGTGCCGAACGTCTTTTTAGATGAAGAGGCAACGCTAATTGCACAACAAGAAGCCGCCAACGGAGTTGAAGATGTTCAACAGGTTTACACCCAAGGGCAATCGGTTGTGCGCGTGGGCGAAATTGTGCAGGCGGAAGACGTTGAGGCACTTGAAAAGCTGGGGCTTTTGCAACAAGATCAAACAGATTGGTACAGAATCGCATCGGCCGTGCTGGTTTCAACCCTGTGCGCCCTGATTTTAATGATTTACTGGTGGCGGTTCATGAACGAGGAGATTTTTACCCCTCGCTACTTGCTCCTGCTCCTCTTTTTGATTTTGGCGTTTACAGCCGTTGCCCGCATCACCATTTTTTATGACCTGATCTATCTGTTCCCGGCGGCCGGATTAGCCATGTTGCTCAGCATGGTCATTCAGCCACGATTAAGCATCATGGTTATGTTTGTGGTAGCCATGCTGGCTGGATACATGGCTGGGCAAACGCTAGAGCCGGTTTTGTACACCGGTATTAGCAGTCTGATTGCGGTCATGACACTGCGCGATCCGCATCGGTTTGCATCCTATTTCCGCGCTGGAACGCTGTCTATCATCGGCAATTTAGCCATCATTTTAATTTTTAACCTTGGGCCAATTCTTGACGTCGCAGATTTATCTATCGATCTGCTTGTGGGCTTGGTCAACGGTTTGGTCTTTTCCCCGTTCATCACCATCGCCGGATTCTTTTTAGTTGGGCTGTTTGGGGTGATTACGGTTGTGCAGTTGCAAGACCTTTCACGATTGGATCACCCGTTGCTCCAAGAATTGCTGCGCAAAGCGCCCGGAACCTATCACCACAGTATTATGGTGGCGAATTTGGCAGAGCAAGCGGCCGAACGGATCGAGGCTAACGGCACGTTGGTGCGGGTAGGCGCGTTTTATCACGACATTGGAAAAATGGACCGGCCGCAGTTCTTTTCAGAAAATCAGGCGGGTGGAAACCCACATGATTCAATCTCCCCATATATGAGCGCAGAAATCATTTTGGGCCATGTGACCAGTGGGCTTGAAAAAGCGAAGAAAGCCCGGCTACCGGTTCAAATCCAAAGTTTTATCGCTGAGCATCACGGCCGCGGTGTAGTCCGCTTCTTTTATGAGCGGGCCAAACAGCTGGCCGGTGAGGACAACGAGGACGAAGTTGATATTGATCTGTTCAAATATCAAGGTCCGCGCCCTCGGTCACGTGAAACCGGCATTGTGCTGTTGGCCGACACCGTTGAGGCGGCCTCAAGCGCCATCCAGCCGGAAACAGAACAAGAGATTGAAAAACTGGTCAACAAACTGGTTGACGACCACATCAAAGATGGTCAATTGAACCGATCTGGACTCACCATGGGGGACATCGAAGAGGTGCGTGAATCGTTTATCGAAACGCTAAAAGGACGCTTCCACATCCGGGTTAAATATCCAGGAAATAACGAGCTGCTTGAAGATGACGGCGAAGACGAAGGGGCAAATACTTTGCCTGAACAGCCCACGCCGCTACTCGCTCCAGAACGGGACATTGCGGTCACAACAAACGGCAGTTCGTCAGACAGCCAAACAGAAGAACCCCCACTTGAATCGGTAACTGGCCGATCAGAATCATAAATGGCAACCTATCATATTGAGCAACAAATCGCGTTGGGGGATGCGGCCGTCCTTGAGCCCCTAATCACTAAAATCGCAACGGCCACCCTAAAACAGCAGCAGATCACGGCCGAAGCGGTGCTCACAGTCCTAATTACAGATGATGAACAACTACATCAGCTCAACAACAGCTACCGAGGGGAAGACAAGCCAACCGATGTGCTGAGTTTTGAAGATGGGACGACGTGGCCCGATGGCAAGCTCTATTTGGGGGATATCGCAATTTCGCACGAGACGGCCGAGCGTCAGGCGCAAGCGGGTCA
>JAHDGV010000542.1 GCA_020631655.1 Chloroflexota bacterium
GTTCACAGAAACGTCACATTCCCTTTACTGAAACTAAATTATTTTGATCTATCATTGTGTTTATAAGTACAGACAGAACAAACCAACTCCTTTTTTCCTCCTTCTTTTTGGCCGGACTTTCGAACCCTCGATTGCCGGCCATTTTTTTTGCCTAAATTAATGTTCAACAGCCAGTTTAGTTCCTGTACTCAAGCCTACTTTTGTGAAGAGCCACGGCCCGCCCAAACTAACAAACAAGCCCACTAGCCCATACCGCACAAATCTAAACAGAATGTACAAAGGCTCACCTTCATCTGGGAAAATGGCTCTGAGACCCCCAAAAATTATAAAGACGACGACTGCGCCCAAAATAAACCGGCCGACTCTTTGTAGTATTGTCCCATCTGTGTTGTAAAACGAGATGTCAAACGCGCGCAGGAGCGCTACGCCGCACCACATCGCCCACAAAACGGCCGCCGCCGCCACAATGTCTCCGTTTGAGCCTAAACCAATCAATATGACGGCGGCGAAGCCTGTGGCTAGGGCCAAATGCTGACCCAAAGAGCGTTGCGCAAGCCACCGCTCCACTTGGTCTAAAAATGAGATATAGATGACGAGCAGAGCAACTGCCAAGCCCCATCCCACCAAAACCTGTGCCGGAAAATGAACCCCCAGATAAATGCGCGAAAACCCGACGAGCAGGGTGATTAAAACAGCAACGCCCCATCCCCACGGTTTTTTGAGATGGTAGGCCAAAATACCAAAGATGATGGAGGTCGCTTGGGCATGGTTGCTTGGCATCCCCCGGCCGTATTCATCGATAAGACCCACGGCCGGATTAATCTCAAACGGCCGGGGTTGATCAATTAAATCTTTGAGAGCCACATTCAAGATGGTAGACAGCAGATACGCTACTGCAACACGAATCCCCAATCGAGTATCCACGCACCAAAAAAGTAAGGGGAAGAGGAGCAGGTAAAATTCTTGATCACCGAAGAAGGTGATAATTTTAAAAAAGGTAGCTCCAAGCTCCCCTCCGGCCTCTTGCATGGCCAACATCCATTCGATAGCGGTTTCAAAGTTCATGTTTTTAGCTCTTGGCTGTTAGCTTTTCGCTATCAGCTAAATAGTGTTTGATGATACGGCCGAATGTTACCTGCAAAATCATTTTGCCCCCAGCAAGATTTTTGCTACTGATGGCTAAGATCATTGGAAACACATTGTAACGTTTGCCTCGACATGACCCGCTTTTGGTATGATTCCTCACTATGTCGATCATGGATGAGCAAACTGCGCCCGAAGCAAGTGAATTTAGCTGGCCCCGAATGTTGCGCCTGTCTACTTTTCAGATCGGCTCTGCGATGGGAGACATTTTGGTTACCAGCATTTGGAACCGAGTTATGATCTCAAACTTTGGGATGCCTGCCTGGCCAATTGGATTGCTTATCGCGCTACGTTACTTCTTATCCCCGCTTAGCTTATGGGCCGGTCATCGATCTGACACAACAAAATTTTTGGGCTTTTACCGTTCTAGCTACATTTGGTTCGGCCGTGGGTTGATGGTTATCTCGCTACCGTTTTTGCTTCTGAGCCTGCAACGGCTTGAAGGACAAACGGGTGATGTGTTGGGCTGGGTATACGCGCTACTTTGCTTTGCCCTTTATGGGGTTGGCACCCTGCTTTCAGGCAGTCCGTTTTTGGCCCTTGTCCGAGATTCTGCTCCTCGAAAAGATCAGGGTTTTGCCATTAGCGTGGCTGAAACAGTGTTGATCATCTTTTTTGCTATTTCTGGTATCAGCTTTTCATATTGGATGGAAGAATATGATCCGGCCATTTTTAGGCAGATGGTAATTACAACTATGGTGATTGGCGGCTTTTTCTGGACGATGGGCATTGCTGGAATCGAGAATCAAAGTGTGCCACCGGCCGTCAAAGATAAATTCACAATTGCCAAAGAACAGATTCAGTTTGGGCCGACACTAAACAAGATCTGGGCAGACCAACGGACACGGCTGTTTTTTATGTTCTTGTCAACGGCTACCCTAGCTGCGTGGATGCAAGATGTGATCCTTGAACCGTTTGGCGGGGATGTGTTGAACAAATCAATGCAACAAACCACCCGTTACAACAGCTATTGGCAGACGGCCACCGTCATCACCCTGATCGGGGCGGCCGCTTACTGGCGCAAACGGCGGCCGGAAGAGCAAAAAGGGGTTGCGGGCTGGGGACTCACGATTATGGCGTTGGGGATGGGGCTGATTGCGCTGGAAAGCTTTTTAGGCGGTGTGCGTTTGATCGAGACGGCCTTGTTTGTATTTGGGGCCGGTTTTGGGATTTACACGTTTGGCGGCCTGAGTTTGATGGCGGTCATGTCGTCTGACGTCGATGCCGGTGCTTATTTGGGGTTGTGGACTATTTCGATTTTAATTTTTAAGGGATTGGGCAATTTCTTGGGAAGTCTTTTGCGAGACGTGTTTTTGGCGGTTGGATTTACCCCAGATGTGTCCTACGGAATTACATTTTTCGTAGCCGCGATTGGTCTTATCGCTTCGGTGGCGATTTTGGCACAAATCGATATTCTTGGGTTTGCTAAAGATCACGGCCGGTTTAGAACAACGCCGGAAGATGTTCAGGCGGCCGGAGTAGAACTCTAGAGGGAAGCGAGTTACGAGGTTATATGGAACCAAATCTAGAAAGCGCACAGCAACACCGAGATATTGCGGCCGGACAACATGAGATAATCACCCTTGCTATTGTGACGGTGAGCGACACACGTACGCCGGAAACCGATACAAATTATCACTACTTGACCGAAGAGATCGAAAAAGCAGGCCATAAATTAGTCGGCTACCGCATTGTGAAAGATGAGTCTGATCAAGTGGAAGATGCGCTTGAAGAAATGGTTGACAATGGTGCCCAGCTCATCATGTTTAATGGGGGGACGGGGATCGCCAAGCGGGACCGGACTTATGATGTGCTGATTCGCAAGATCGAAAAAGAGATGAACGGCTTTGGCGAGATTTTTCGCATGCTGAGCTATGACCAGGTGGGCGCGGCCGCGATGTTTTCGCGAGCAACAGCCGGTGTGTATAAAGGCCGTCTAATCATCACTACACCGGGCTCACCGGCCGCTATGCGCTTGGCGTGGGAAAAACTGATCCTGCCAGAAATTCACCATTTGGCTTGGGAGCTGGTGCG
>JAHDGV010000074.1:0-7138 GCA_020631655.1 Chloroflexota bacterium
CCTCCCCCCTCGGGGGAGGTTAGGTGGGGGTAGCGCGTAAGGTGAGTTAATAAACAAACTTTTCCATTTGTTCTAGGAATAATAATGTCAAATCAATCGTTTGCCGAAAAACTTAAAAAATATGCCGATGTCATCGTACAAGTGGGAGTAAATCTTCAGCCTGGGCAAAAATTACTCATTCGGGCGGCCGGGGCCGTTGAATCGACCGCCCCGGTAGTGCGTGCCGTCACAAAAAGTGCCTACCAAGCCGGGGCTCGCTATGTCGATGTCATCTGGTCTGATGAAGCCATGAGCGTTGCCAGACTTGAAAATGCCCCCGATGATTCTTTAGATGAAGGGCCGGACTATGTTTATGCAGGTATGGAGGCTCACGTCGCTAATGCGGATGCGACCCTAACCATCATGGCGGCTAATCCCGATGCGATGGCGGGCCAAGATCAGCAAAAAATGGCCCACCTACGCAAGGTTCAATCCCAAAAGCTTGAAGGGTACGGAAGCTATATCAGCGGGATGAAAACCAACTGGTGCGGCGTTGGGGCGGCTTCTCCCGGCTGGGCAACAAAAGTATTTCCGGGCGTTGATCCAGAGGCGGCCGTTGCCAAACTCTGGGACTCGATTTTTAAATTTACTCGGCTCGATTTAGATGATCCTGTGCAGGCTTGGAAGGACCATGTTGCAAAGCTGGTTGAGCGCAAAGCATATCTTAACAAAAAACAGTATGCAGCCCTGCGACTGACCGCCCCCGGCACAGACTTGACCGTTGGACTGGCTAAAAATCATATTTTTATGGGTGGCTCGGTTGAAACGCCAAAAGGGATCAGTTTTGTCCCCAATATGCCGACTGAAGAGGTATTTACAACCCCCAATGCGCATGAAGTTAACGGCACAGTAACTGCGTCGCTTCCGCTCAACTTTAATGGGATGGTGCTCGAAAATCTGAAATTTACCTTTAAAGACGGGGTTATTACCGACTTTAGCGCAGATACCGGGGCCGAGATGTTTGAAAAAATTCTAGACATGGACCTCGGCGCACGTCGTTTAGGGGAGATCGCGTTGGTTCCAAATAGCTCTCCCATTTCACAATCCGGCACGTTGTTCTACAACACGCTGTACGACGAAAATGCATCAAACCATCTGGCCATCGGCCGTGCCTATGCCACTGCGGTTGCGGGTGGCGTTGAAATGAACAGTGAGGAAAAAGAGGCGGCCGGGATTAATCATAGCCTGATCCACATCGATTTTATGGTTGGCTCAGACAAAATGGACGTTGACGGCATTTTATCCGATGGCACCGTTGAACCGGTTATGCGGGCTGGGGAATGGGCGTTTTAAATTAGCTTTTAGCCGTTGGCCGTTGGCTTTTAGCTAAAGGCCAAAAGCTAATAGCTAACAGCTAATCATGGAAAAATTTGTTGTTGTCACCGGTGCGTCTACCGGAATTGGATATGATTCCAGTCGCTATTTGATCGAAAAAGGGTATAGCGTGTTTGGGAGCGTGCGGAAAGCGGCCGATGGTGAGCGAGTTCAAGCTGAACTAGGCGAAAAGTTTATCCCGCTTAACTTTGATGTTACTGACTACGAAGCGATCGACGCCGCGGCCGAGCAGGTCAGCCAGCGCATTGGTGGAAGTGGTCTTTTTGGCCTCGTCAACAATGCAGGGATTGCGGTTGCCGGTCCATTATTAGAAATGAGCATGGAAGATTTCAAATGGCAATTTGAAGTCAACTTATTTGGTCTGATGGCGGTAACCAAAGCGTTTATCCCCCTGCTAAAAAAAGGAGCTCAGGCTGAAAGACCCGGCCGGATTGTGAACATCAGTAGCGTGAGCGGCCAATTTTCATTTCCATTTTTTGGGGCGTATGCGGGTTCAAAATATGGGGTTGAAGCGGTTTCAGACGCTCTACGCCGTGAGCTAATGATCTACGGCATCGATGTGATTGTGATTGGCCCGGGATCGGTTAAAACACCCATTTGGGACAAGCGTGGTGGGGTAACCGATGACAAATTTAAAGATACAGACTATGAGCGCCAAATCAAAATAATGGAATCGATCACCCAACAAGGCAATGAAGATGGTATGCCGGTTGAACGGGTGAGCGAAACGATTTTTACAGCGCTAACACACGCCTCTCCCAAAACGCGTTACGGCTTGTACAACGACATTACACAACGAATCTCCCGCTTTTTGCCCGCTCGGCTAATGGACCGGCAAATTGCAAAAATATTCAAATTCAAAGTTAAAAACTAAGGGCGAAAGGAAAATGGATAAAGGATAAATTAGGTCCTTAAGACTGAGAATTTAGCCTTTATCCTTTAGCTTTTTCCCTTCCAAAATTATGCGTGCACTCCAAATTACTGCTCCGGGCGTGGCCCAATTTGTTGATGTTGATAAACCTAGCCCCAAGCCGGGCGAGGCTCTTATCCGGCCGATTACCCTGTCGCTGTGTGCCAGCGACATTTGGCAATGGCGCTATGCCCCGGCCGATAATTATCCTCAGGCCCCCGGCTCAAGCGGCCACGAAATCATCGGCGTCATTGAAGAAATCAACGGCGATTTTCCCGAGATGATGGTCGGGGACACGGTGCTTGCACTAAATCCTCCCCAATTGGGAATGGCCGAATACTTTACAGCCCCATTCAACAACATCTTACCAGTGCCGTCGGGCGTAAAACCGGAATATCTGGTGCAGGCACAGCAACTAGGAACCGTGATTTATGCCGCCAAACAGGTGCCCAACGTGGTGGGGAAAACGGTTGCCGTTATCGGGCAGGGATCAGCCGGGCTGTGGTGGAACACCATGCTCAGCCGGATGGGGGCCAGCCACGTCGTCGGCATCGACCTGCAGGCACATCGGGCTCAAATTGGGCTCAAGTTTGGGGCGACACACACCATCCACAACAAAAACGTAGATGCGGCCGAGTCGCTCAAAGCTATTTTAGATGGGCAATTGCCAGAGATTGTTATCGAAGCGGCCGGAGAAGCTGACTCGATCAACTTAGCCTTCGAGCTTGTGCAGGATTATGGATTTGTGCTTCAGTTTGGGGTGCCGCACGACCAAAGTTTTGTCGTTGATTACTACAAACAATTCCGCAAATGCATCACGCTCAAGCACGTCGTCTATGCCTCGCGAGAGCCGGGCCATACCTCTACACTTGCCGCGTTACGGATGATCGCCACAGGTGAGGTTAATGTGGCTCCGGCCATCACCCATCGTTTTCCGTTTGAGCAGGTTTTAGAGGCGTACGAATTACAGGCCACGCGAGATGAAGGCTCCGTCAAAATCATTATCGACATGCCGGAAACCTATTGATCGGGCGGCAGATCGTCGAGCGAGATATCTGATATTTGGATCAGATTGTTGATCAAATCTAGCAACTGACGGCCGGCTAATTCGATACGATTCACATCTTCGATTAGTTGGGTTTTATCAACAGAATCGCTCAAATCCTCTATCAACATCTCGCTGTACCCGATGATTGAATTAAGCGGCGTACGCAATTGATGGCTCATCGAGTAGATAAACTCACTCTTCGCTTGGCTAACTTGCTCCGTTAATCCTTTTGCCGCAACCAGTTCACCGTGGGTTTTTTGCAGGCAGGCCAACGCATTTTGTAGCTCACTATTTTTACGAACAACCTCTGCATCTGATTGCATCAGCCGTTTTTTAGATGCCTCGATAAATGCAATTCTAGGGGCCGCCAATGACGCAATCGTTTGCAATATATGCTCTTGTCGCTGAGTAAAAAAACCTACTTCTCTGTGCTCCGAATCGATCACACCCAAGACTTTCCCCTCAAACACGATTGGAACGGCCAATTCTGAAAATCGAACTTCGTCATCGATGATGTATCGGGGGTCTTTACGGGTATCGGTAATTCGTTCTGAAACGCCAGACTCTGCCACGCTCCCGACAATCCCCTGCCCCAGCGGAATCTCAATCGGATCTTTAATTTCAAATCTTTCTGGATTTTTAGGGCCGTAAGCGGCTTTTTGCACCAAAACATTCCGCTCGGTATCGAGGATGTAGACCACACAATCTTCAAAATCTAGTTGGGCAATGGGATGCTGGGCGATGGCCCAAATAATCTCTTCGACGGTGTTTAGATCAGAAATAGCAACTGAAAACTCGTTGATGATACTCAACTGTTTTTCAACTGATCTTAGCCGGCGATTTTCTGCCAGCATATTTTGTAATTTTGCAGGTTTTATGAATGCATCGGCTTGCATAGCACTTTGATAAAACCGGTATTGACTTCAATGACCAGCTACTGCGCCCTGTCCATCTTCTCTGGGGCACGCTCATCATAATAGAATTTGAGGACTGTATCAAGTTGTAAATAGGTTTAAGTGATCAAAATAGAGGCTTTTCTAGGCCTTCGCGGCCGTCTCCGTCAGGTCGAGCACGGCAAAGTATACGCCGTCTTCCATCTTAAATTTAAATCCAAGTCGCTCTGACACTTTTCGCATTCCCCCGTTGTTGGGCAAAATGTAGGCGACAATTCGGTCCAGTTTTTCTTGTTTGCCAACCTCGATCAGTTGTTTCAAAAGCATTGTCCCGATCCCCTGCCCGTGCCATAGATCAGACACAAGAATCGCATACTCGGCCGAATTGCGTCCGTGCTCCTTGGTCAAACGGCCGGCCGCAATAATTTCCTCTGCCCCATCATCCTTTTCATTTGTCACAACCAACGCGATGTCCCGGTCATAATCAACGTGGCACACCCGAATCAGGCGATTATGGGCCGTGCGGGCATTAAACCCAACGGCCGAAAAGTAGCGCATGTAGACACTTTCACTTGATAGACCACGATGGAATTCCACCATCAGCGGTTCATCTTCCGGCCGGATGGGTCGCATTTCTACCGGCCGCCCGGCTTTTGTTTCAAACGCCAACTCATACTGAGACGGATACGGGCGAATGGCCGGTTTTTGTACATCTTCCACTTCTGGTGGATACAAGATCACACGGCCGTCTAGCGCAATCAACTGCTCGGCCGAAGCCAACAAGGGATTGATATCGATCTCACGGATAAACGGATGCTCAGACACAAGATAGCTAAAACGAACCATCAAGGTTTCTAAGGCGGCCAAATCTACCGGATCACGGCCGCGAACCCCTTCAAGCGCTTCATAAATCTTGGTCCGTTTCATCATACGGCGAGCCAAGTTCGAATTGAGCGGAGGAAGTTCAAGCGCATTGTCTCGGAACACCTCAACCAGCGTCCCTCCGGTGCCAAATAGCAAAACCGGGCCAAACTGCGGATCAGGCGTGGCACCCAAGATCAGCTCGTAACTGGCACTCAAATCGACCATCGGCTGAACTGTTACGCCATTAAAATCGGAGGCAGAATATTTTTGCGACACATTTAATTCGATCAGCTGATAGGCTTGGCGCACCTCGGCCGAAGATTTTAGATTGAGCTGCACCCCACCCACATCTGTTTTATGAGTTACCGTTTCAGAGTTTAGCTTCACGACGACCGGAAAACCGATCTCTTTGGCCTTAGCAACCGCATCGTCGGCCGTTTGGGCCAGATAGGTTGGCACGGTGTGGATGCCGTAAGCGGCCAGCATCGTTTTCGATTCAAACTCGGTCAGAATTGTCCGGCCGGTTGCTCGAATTTCCGTGATCATGTCATAGACCAGTTCACGGTCCGGCTCAAAATCCCCCTGCCAGCGGGGTGTTTCATACACTTTTTCAAGATTGCGTGCATAGCGCCACATGTAGCTGAACATTCTTGCGGCCGTGTCTGGATAACTAAAGGTAGGAATGCCAGCACGGTTCAAAATATCCATCCCAGCCCGCACTTCTTGCCCCCCCATCCAGCTAGTCAAAAACGGACGGCCGCCCCGCTGATCTTTGACATAACTAACTAGCTCTTGGGCCGTCCGGGTTGGATCTGTCATCGCCTGCGGAGAAAGAACCACCAAATAGCCGTCTGATTCTTTATTCTCAACGGCCGCTTCAACCGCCTTCACATATGTTTCAGGAGTGGCGTCTCCCAAAATATCAATCGGGTTGGCGTGGCTCCAGTGGTCTGGCAGGATGGCGTCTAAGGCTTGCTCCACGTCGGCCGAAAGCGGGCTAAGTTGTCCGCCCGATCCGATCAGTGCATCGGTTGCGAGCACACCCGGCCCACCGGCGTTGGTGATAATGGTTAGATTAGGTCCGCGTGACCGAGGCTGTTTGGAGAGAAGCTCGGCCATATAAAACAGCTCATAGATGTGGTCTACACGCAATGCGCCGACCCGCCTAAACGCCATATCGAGCACCGCATCACTGCCGGTCATCGATCCGGTGTGGCTGGCGGCCGCTTGTGCCGCCGCTTCGGTCCGACCGGGCTTGATGATAATGACCGGCTTGGTCAGGGCAACCTCACGCGCGGCCGACAAAAACGAGCGGGCATTCCCAACCGACTCCATGTAGATCACAATACTTTTTGTTTTTGGATCGTCTCCCAGCCAAGTGATGATGTCGCCCCAGTCCACATCGAGCATCGACCCGATGCTGACAAAAGAGCTGAAGCCGACGTTCTCTGTTAATGACCAGTCTAAAATCGCCGTACACATCGCCCCAGATTGGCTGATGAAGCCCACGCTACCCGGCCGTGCCATTTTGCTAGCAAATGTCGCATTCATGCCGGTAATCGGATTCATAACGCCCAAACAGTTGGGGCCGATGATCCGCACATTGCCAGCCCGTGCGATCTCTAAAATTTCCTGCTCAAGCTTGACTCCGGCTTCCCCAATCTCTTTAAAACCGGCCGAAATAATGATCGCCCCGGGCACATTGGCATCTGCCGTTTCTTGCATCACCTGCGCCACATACTTAGCAGGCACCACAATCACGGCTAAATCTACCCCATCTCGGATCTCACCGATATTTTTGAACGCTCGCTCCCCAAACACGCGCCGACGGCCGGGATTAATCAGAAACAGCTTTCCGTCCCATGTACCCTCAAGCAAATTTTGCGTTATGGTCCTGCCGACGCTCCCTTCCCGCTCAGTTGCGCCAATAATGGCGATTCTTTGCGGCCGGAAGATCGCATCGAGCGGCCGCCGTGTGTAGTTCCAAAAGTCGTGTGATGTACCTTTTTCGAGTGTGGACATATTTTTTAAAAGGGGAAAGGGAAAAGG
>JAHDGV010000074.1:7238-12171 GCA_020631655.1 Chloroflexota bacterium
AAAAGGGTTGAATGCGTTTTACCCTTTCTCCTTTTCCCTTTATCCCTGCCTAACTTCTTAGTTCAGCTCGGAGCTCTTGTAGTGCTTTGCGCCGAGCAAGTCGGCCGCTTTCCCGTTCAACAGTGGTAGGTGGAGCGGCGCGCAGGCTACACTGTGCCTCTGAAAGCGAACAGCGCTCACAGGTTTCGTTGATGGTTACCTGCGGAATGGCAGGATCGGCCGAGAAACGGATCGTATTGCGCAAGTTAGGCTCAATCCTAAACCCGATGATACCGCAGGAATCAAACCCTTCGAGCGGCATTTCACGCGCAAAGCCAAAGCACAAGAACCATGATTTTTGATCCAAGTATTCAGAGACTTGGACCCCAATCACGGGTGAATCCATATTGGTCTGATCACCCGAACTCCGTTTTTCTTGCAACTCTTGGAGCAGGCGCACAACGAGCCAGTGGCGACAGAAATGTTCGTCGGCCGCCAAGCCGTTTGGCACGCGCAACCGATTTAGATTCAGCTGGCGGGCCAGCCGATACCGATCCCCTTCTCGATGGACGCGGAGATAGTGAATGGGCAGGCCGAAAAACTGGGGCACAAGTTCGCTAAAGCGATACATCAAGTTTTCAGGCGAAACTTTATATTTCTCAAGCAGTTTCTTTAAGGATGAGGCATCCCATTCCCCGCTGTCGAAAAAGGCCTGAATATCATCCAGCATCAGGTGTTGCGGCATCAGCAACGATCCTGCCACATAGCTGGCTCTAAAGTCGTTCAAAACCTGCTGGAACGAATCAACCTGATCTGGCGGGGTTGTGTAGGCCCGATCGGTTAATCCCAGCGACAAATAGCCGAGTTCACGCGCCAGCAAAAAGCGAATTTGGAACGGATGCAGATTGGTGTTTAAAAGTAATTTCGGTTTACTGCCCCGGATAAATACCGACCGATACCCTTTCAGCTCAGGATCGTTCACAAGGCGTTCCGTATCGATCACGTAGTTAAATTTGGTTTCGAGCAGTTCTTGAAGCGTCGAAACATCGAGTGGGAAGCTGTCAGCCAGCTTGTGCTTTTTGGCAAATTTGACCGCTTCTTCTTCAAGATCAGGAAAATAGTTGTCGTGTAGCTCTTGGTACGAGCGTAGGGCTGACCGCAGAAAGTGGTGCTCTTGCAGGTCATATTGCCGGCCGACCTCTGAAACGGCATGGAGCAACGCGCTAGCTTTGTCCGGTGAGCGGGTCAAAACGGTAACGATGTCGCTCATCTCAATGCCAAACTCTTCAAAGGGGAATTGCCCCAGCACGGGTGATGACAGCGCGGTTCCCAAATGGGTCAACGGGGGTTCTAAACGGATCGAAACCAGATCGTCGTACTCTTTGTTTAAAACCTCGGCGATTTTCATGATTTTGTCAGCGCGAGGATATTTACGACCTTTTTCAATTTCGGTGACGTATGAGGGTGAAAGCTCACTTTGGGAGGCAAATTCTGTGAGGGTCATGCCGGTGTCTAACCGAGCTTGTTTGACCTTCATGCCAAAAATAATGTTGACCAGTTGGGTATTCATAGATTGAATTTTACAGGGAGCAGGTTGATAGGGCCAAATTTGGTGATTGTTATTAAACGATGATAGGAGCTAGCGGCTTGAGAATGCATCAACAGAGCAATTGAGTACAATCGAATCGCTATGAATCGAAAGCTCGCTTATTTACTCCCCCTTCTACTACTATTGTTTGCCTGCGGGTCAGATCCTGATCCTGTTGACCCAACAAATACAGCAACAGCAGTAACGGCAACAGAGCCAGCGGCCGCCACTGACACACCGCCTCCTGCCAACACGCCAACCACGGCAAACACCCAAACACCGCTTCCAACCGAGACATCTCTCCCAACGTCAACACCCATCCCAACAGAAACACCGATACCAACCGTGCCAACGGGGGTGGTTGAGCTTACAGGGGCAGAAGTCCCACCCGGCTTTTCACTGCGTAAGGTAATCGAAATTGATCGGCCGATTGGGATCGCATTCAAAGATACCGGTGCTTTGTATATTTCAAATCAGGCGGGGGAAATTCGGCAATACCTGCCGGTTGAGGGTGAGGTAGGCGCGTACACCTACGAAAATCGTGGCGGCGGATTTAGAATCCCGGCCGGGTTAGCCTTTAACCCAGCAAATGGAGATTTAATTGTTTCGAGTATGGGGCGCTTAACTATTTTAAAGGATACAGATGGTGACGGGTTTGAAGACGTAGACGAGTTGTTTACCGATGATCTCCCATTTGGCTTGCACCAAAACAACGTACCGAAATTTGGACCGGATGGCTGGCTGTATCTGGGAGTTGGTTCAACCTGTGATGTGTGCGATGAAGAAGACCCTCGCAGTGCAACTGTCATGCGCTTTAATATGGAAACGGGGGAAAACGAGGTGTTTGCTACCGGCCTGCGCAATCCGTTTGATGTGGCTTTTCATCCTGAAACGGGAGCACTATTTGCGACCGACAACGGTCGTGACGACTTGGGAGACGACGATCCGGCCGAAGAACTGAACCATATAGTAGAAGGGGGCGATTACGGCTGGCCCAACTGCTGGGGTGATTTTGAGGGGAGCGATTGCGCTGGGACAGAGAAGGGGATCTCCCTTTTCACCGCCCACGCATCGGTCAACAACTTGGTCTTTTACACTGGCGATGCATTTCCGGCCGAGTATCAAAACGATCTGCTGGCTTTGAACTTTGGCTCTTTCTTGGTTCAGCTCGACACCGGCATTCGGCGGGTGCAACTCACACCCGAGGGTGACAGCTAC
This sequence comes from Chloroflexota bacterium, assembly GCA_020631655.1. GTDB lineage: Bacteria > Chloroflexota > Anaerolineae > Promineifilales > Promineifilaceae > WTJY01. Next base: position 10,024 of record JAHDGV010000074.1, read on the forward strand.
ACCTCTGAGCATGAATGGCTCTTAAAAATGCCGCAGGGTAGCTTTCCGCTGGGGATGGCTTTGGGGCCGGACGGAGCGATTTATTTTGGTGACTACATTCAAGGTGGCATCTGGCGACTGAGCTACGGGGATTTATAAACCGAGCACTAACCTGATCACTTATCAAAAAGCATAGACTTCACCTACAGCATAATTGTGTGTAACTTTTGTGTACCCACTTCATGTATCATTCCACTTGTAGCGAATATTCGCTCAAAATTGTAAATTTGCTTGACAGCGAATAAATCTTTGTTAAGATTTTCACAGTTAGCGAATATTCGCTAGAAGAGATTTTTCAAAATTTACCTAAACAATCTTATTGTTGGAGGATCCCATGATCGATTTTATGCCCGCCCGAATGACTACAAAATCCGGTATCGACTGTGCACACACCGTCGAAACGGCCGGAGTCTTATCCCCCCACGCATTGGAATTTGTGGCAAAGCTGGAAAGAGCTTTTGGCCAACGCCGCCGCGACTTACTTATGGCCCGTCAGGCCCGTCAAGTCGAGATCGATAATGGAAAGCTACCTGAATTTGTCGAATCAACTGCTCAGATTCGTGAATCAGCATGGACCATCGCACCTATTCCTAAACATTTAGAAAAACGGTGGGTTGAAATTACCGGTCCAACCGATCGCAAAATGGTTATTAATGCGCTGAACTCTGGTGCAGACGTGTTCATGGCCGACTTTGAAGATGCGAACTCTCCATCATGGAGCAACATGGTTGAAGGGCAACGTAACTTGGCCCGTGCCGTTCGGAACGAAATCGACTTCAAAGGAGCCAACGGCAAAGACTATCGCTTAAACGCAGACCATGCGATTCTGTTTGTACGCCCTCGGGGACTTCACTTAGAAGAAGAGCATGTGCAAGTTTCCGGCAAATCAATCTCAGCCAGCCTGTTCGACTTTGGCATCTACTTCTTCCACAACGCCAAACGTTTAATCGAAAATGGATACGGCCCTTATTTCTATTTGCCAAAGCTAGAGTGTCGTCATGAGGCTCGCTGGTGGAACGATGTGTTTAATATGGCTCAAGATGAGCTAAAAATTGCGCGTGGCACCATCAAAGCGACAGTTCTCATCGAAACAATTACGGCCGCATACGAGATGGATGAAATCTTGTATGAACTGCGTCAACATTCGGCCGGGCTAAACGCCGGCCGCTGGGACTACATCTTTAGCGTCATCAAAAAATTCCGCAATCAGCCGGGATTCTTGCTACCAGATCGGCAACAAATCGGGATGACGGTTCCGTTTATGCAGGCATACACCGATCTGCTGGTAAAAACCTGCCACAAGCGTGGCGCTCACGCGATGGGCGGTATGTCTGCCTTCATCCCTAACCGCAAAGATCCTGAAGTTACAAAAACTGCGATGGAGAAGGTGCGCAACGATAAATGGCGTGAAGCAAAATCAGGACATGACGGCACATGGGTGGCCCATCCTGATTTGGTGCCCATGGTGACCCGCATCTTTGAAGATGCCTTGGTTCACAAACCAAACCAAATCGGCCTACAGCGGGACGATGTGAACGTGACGGCCGAAGATTTGCGTGACTTCACGATTGAAGATGGCAAATTGACCAACAAAGGCTTATGCACCAACATTAACGTAGCGATCCTCTACATCGAATCATGGCTACGCGGACACGGAGCCGCGGCACTGTACAACTTGATGGAAGACACCGCTACGGCCGAGATTTCTCGGGCACAGCTCTGGAACTGGATCCGTCATCCAGAAGCCACGCTGACCGACGGCCGGATGGTAACCCTGTCTCTGTGCCGCACCGTTATTCGCCAAGAATTGGATGCGATCCACGATCAAGTTGGAGACGAGCAATTCAACGAAGGACAATATGTGTTAGCCGCTAAATTATTAGATGATTTGATCTCAGACGATGACTTCATCGACTTTTTACCCCTCGTTGGCTACCAACACCTCTGTTAATTAACCCCCTGTAATTTAATTCTAGCAAGGCCGTTTTTTCGACGGTCTTGCTTCAATATTTTCAAAAATAGACCCAGTCACGGGAGGTATGCCCGTGCCCAAAATCAAACAAACTTGGAGAGATCATTATGAGCAAGACAAACGGACATCTAAATGGC
>JAHDGV010000074.1:12271-19621 GCA_020631655.1 Chloroflexota bacterium
ATCAAACAAACTTGGAGAGATCATTATGAGCAAGACAAACGGACATCTAAATGGCTCAAGTAGCCACATGAGCAAGACAAACGGCCATCACTCTGAAGCAGAAGCGATGGCGAAAGATTGGGAAACCAATCCACGCTGGCAAGGGATTGAACGCCCTTATGGCCCTGAAGAAGTTTTGAAATTGCGCGGCAGTTTCAAAGTTGAACACACGATTGCAAAAATGGGGGCGGAGCGCCTTTGGCACCTGATGGAAACGGAACCTTTTGTGCGCACCTTAGGGGCGCTCAGCGGCCAACAGGCTGTTCAGATGGTTCAAGCCGGGCTAAAAGGCATCTATTTATCAGGATGGCAGGTTGCGGCCGACGCAAACTCATGGGGACAAACCTACCCTGACCAATCGATTTACCCGTACGATTCAGCACCAAAGTTGGCCAAACGGATCAACAATGCGCTACAGCGGGCTGATCAAATCGCCCACATGAACGGTGACACCAGCACCCACTGGATGGCTCCGATCTTTGCAGACGGTGAAGCGGGCTTCGGCGGCAACCTAAATGCTTATGAGCTCATGAAGTGCTTCATCGAAGCTGGAGCCGCGGCCGTTCACTTCGAAGATCAGCTTTCATCTGCCAAAAAATGTGGTCACATGGGTGGAAAAGTTGTGATCCCGGTTCAAGAGGCGGTTAACAAACTGGTTGCGGCTCGCTTGGCGGCCGATGTAGCTGGCACCCCCTCTATCGTGGTTGCACGCACCGATGCGGAATCTGGCAAATTGCTTTCAAGCAATGTGGACGAGCGGGATCATCCGTTTATTAAAGAAGGTGCACCACGCACTTCTGAAGGCTTCTTTGAAGTTGATTGTGGTCTTGAGTACGGCATTATGCGCGGTTTGGCTTATGCCCCTTATGCAGACGTGATTTGGCTCGAAACCAGCACCCCGGATCTCGAGCAATGTCGCAAATTTGCAGAAGCGATCCATGCAGAGTTCCCAGGCAAAAAACTGGCTTATAACTGCTCGCCGAGCTTCAACTGGCGTCTCAACATCGATGTAGACACGATCGAAACCTTCCAAGAAGAGATCGGCAAAATGGGCTACTGTTTCCAATTTGTGACCTTGGCCGGATTCCACAACTTGAACCTTGGCATGTTTGAGCTTGCCAGCGGCTATGCTAAACGAGGCATGGGTGCATATTCTGAAATGCAACAGCGTGAATTTGATCTAGAAGATGCTGGCTTCAAAGCGATCAAACATCAAAGCTTTGTAGGCGCAGGCTACTTTGACCAAGTTCAACAAACGATTATGGCCGGTCAAGCCTCCACTACCGCGATGGAAGGTTCAACCGAGGAAGCTCAGTTCGAACACTAGAATCCTAATTTCTTATCCCGGATTTAACTCCGGAACAAAAAAGGCTCTCCTCTTAATTGCGGGGGGCCTTTTTTATTTTTGTTAAATTGTGTTTTGTTTAAGAATATTTTGCAGAGTATCCTTGTCATTTGGCAGAAAGATTTAGCGAAATGGCAAAAATATAAGCCAATGACTGGGATATTTGGCAACAACTCCCAGTCATCGGCTGATCATTGAGCTTATATGTTTGTTGGTTCAGCCAGATGACAGGGAGTCAGAAACTTGTTTGCTTATCCAAAACTGAGGTTAACAAGAAATCGACAGACATTAATCCCTGTCAAACGGCCGGCAAAATCTGCTCGAGGCAACCAGAACAGGCCGTATGACTGGGATTTAATTACTGAACAACGTTGACTTCACTATAAATCCCAGTCAATGGCTAGCTTTAAGTTTCAAATCAACAGTTGATTCGGCCATTGACAGGGATTGTGAGCTACTCCTCCTTATCTGGAATCGAAAAACAGGTTGAACCTGCCCATCCCTTAAATAAAAAAGGCTCTTCGTTAAAATACGAAGAGCCTCTTAAGTTTTTGCAATTGTCTAAATTCTATCTTGATCGAAGTGTAGCACCCTCTTGAAAAACGACCGGGAAGAAGAATTGAAGTTGAGCTGATCCTACCGGGTCAAGCAATTGCCCGTTCAGCCCGTCTGCATTCATCGCGTAAATTCCGTACGGCTGACGATCTCCATCCCCTATTGCAAATAGAATCACATTGTCACCTGAATTAAGGTTAATGCTGTATGGAGTCTTTGGTACCAAAAGCTCGTTCGTATCTTGGAACGTCATTTGATACGGCCCAGCAGGTAGCTTGGTATTGACATTATCCATAAAAACGCCATATCCCGCGTTTTCAATCAGTGGCTCAGTTCCGTTTACTAAATCAACGCTTGAGCCATCAAACACGGAGTTTGGAGGAATAATGCTGTAATTTCCAAACCGAACGGTTGCATCAAGTAGGTCTGTCGGATCGACATTTAGCTCATCTAAAAATTCGATTTTAAATGGCTGATTTGAATTATCGCCGGTTAGCACAATGGCATGATTGCTGGATGGGCCGATTGAGACGACGCGAGAAGCGAGCAGAATTCCAGTGCCATCTTCATAGACGCTGACTTCGTGCTGGCCGGTAAACACGGTTTTGGCAGGCACAAAATCACCATACTTAAACCCTGTTGCCACTGTCTCTCCATCGATTTCTACTCGGGTAACGGTCCGTTCTGTTGCCCCCAGAGGAGCAACATGCGCAACTGAGTATTCGCCAAGCGGTGCTTTCCACCCTTTTTCTGTGACCTCACCTTCACCATCAACGTAAACGAGTAAGCGGATCAGTTCCCCTTCCCCGTCTCCAATTAAAAAGATGGTCAGGTTATCCCCTTCGTTGATTGTGATCGGATCTGGGTCAAACAGGGTGCGATCACCGTTCCGGGTTGTGTAGCGGAAGGTATAGTCACCTTCCGGCAAGTAGCGGAACTCCCCTTCTTCGCCAAATCCCAAGTCATCTTCAATGATTAGGCCGTTGCTTAAGCGAACATCAAGGGTGGCAAACGCACCGGTTGAAAACGGAGCAAGATGGACAAATTTGATACGAGGCGGCTCGACGGGTGTTGATAAGTAATCACCAAATACCGGCACAAGGAGCGGATCCCCATCAGCGTTATCTTTTGTGATCGCATAAATCACAATTTCAGACAATCCCAAGGTGATTGTTTGATCGATTAACACTTCACCAGAAGGTGCGGTCATTTTAATTGAGTGATCCCCTTCAGGAACCCGCATGTCTTCTGATACGTTGCCATACTCGAGCGATTGCTGGGCACCATCCATAAAGTCAATGTCGATAGATTTTATATCCACATCACTATAGAAATTGGCAAAGGCGATGGTTGGCATCTCTAATTTCGGCTCACCCTCTTGGCTCATGAAACCGCCTTCACCACCGTTCACATACATGTATGCGGCAATCGGTTTGTTGACCCCGTCACCAACCAGAAGCAAGTATTGCAAATCACCTTGGTTGTAACCAAAGGTTTGCAGATCTACAAACGTGACCTCACCGCTGGCGGAGGTGATGATGTAGCTGGTTAAAATTTCAGTTAGCTGATCGATATCAGATGGATCAAAGACGCCGTAACGCAGGTTGTCACGGACCATGATGTTGTTGTCTTTGCGGATGTCGATTGAGGTACCGGCCAAGTTGCCGCTCAGTGGAGCAAAGTGACCAAAAGCGATGGCCGCGGCCGATGGCTCAGCAAAAATTAGGTCATCATCAATCACTTCAATTTCGAAAGGCTGATTGACGCCATCCCCCACAAATAGGATCGTGTAATTGCTCCCAGCATCTAGTGAAATCTGCTCAGAAACCATAGGGTTTTCAGTTTCACCAATTTTGTAGATCTCCAGCAGAAAATCCCCAGATGGGTAATCCAAACGGGCGGTAGACCAACCATAAATAAAATCATCCACAACGGCGATTCCATTTATCTCGACACGAATAGCGGCATCGCCGGCTTCAAACGGGGCGAAATTACCGATCCGGATCGTGGCATCTAGTTGCGCATTGGCAAGCTGGCTATTTTGCGAAATTATGAGTGGTGCACAGGCTATGAATAAGAGCACCAGATATGTTCTGACCTTATTAAGTTTGAACATGAATTGTTACGTCTGTTACTTCTGATTACTGAGTTAATTATCCCCGTTGAACCTTGCACCATGCATTACAGCAAACGGGTTTTGCCTGTTAAATTGGTTACGTTTTGCGCCTAAAATGGCCGGTTTTTTAGTGGTTTGGTTAGAAGTTAGTTCTAACGATCTTGTCAGTCATACGGACTGAGCGGACAACTTCTTTCACATCATGGACACGTACTAGGTCAACCCCGGCCGTGATTCCATGAACACAGGTAGCTATCGTGCCTTCAACCCGTTGATCGACGGGTAATCCGCCAAGATACTGGCCGATAAAGCCTTTGCGAGAGGTGCCAAGCAAAACGGGATAGCCAAGAGAAACTATCTCTGACATTTCCTGTAAAAGGTGAACATTCTGCGGTGCGGTTTTTCCAAATCCTATACCGGGGTCTAACATAATGTTTTGTTCTGAAACACCGGCCTGCACAGCGATTTCCACAGATTGGAGCAATTCTTGCTTCACTTCTCCAATCAGATCTGTGTATTCGTAATAGCCGTAATAGCCATCTGCTCCATCATCCTTTTCCAATCGTGGCCGATTCCGGCCGTTGTGCATGAGCACCACGGGGCAATTGGCTTCGGCCGATACTTTGCTGATATCTGGGTCTTGTTTAAATCCCCAAATATCGTTTACCCAATCAGCACCGGCTTCAAGCGCGGCCGCGGCCGTTTTTGATCGATAGGTGTCTACTGAAATAACGGTGTCTGGCAATGCCGCACGAACTTCTCGAATAACATCTAAGATCCGAGCACGCTCTAGATCACCATCAACGGCTACGCCACCTGGCTTAGTGCTTTCTCCACCAATGTCGATGATGTCTGCACCGTCAGCAACTTGTTGTACGGCTTGGCGAACAGCATCCTCAACGATTTGAGACCTTGATTTTTGACCAGCAACGCCATCTTGGCTAAAGCTATCTGGGGTGATGTTAAGAATGCCCATGGTGTACGTACGCTCTCCCCAAACGATTGGGGCAGGGGGACGTTTTAGGGCCACGTTAGATTGAAACATAATTAGTTAAATCGAGTGTAAAGGAGTTTACAACTGAACGAAGTTCTTCCTCTGGCAACTGGGCCATTAGGTCCTGGATGCTTTGGTTCAAAGCGGGATGACTAAGGTCCGGCGCAATTTCGTTCAGCGGAACCAAGACAAATGCTCGGCCGGTCACCTCTTTATGCGGAATGATCAATCGTTCACTAATCAGCTGAACATCTTCGTAAAATAAGAGGTCAATATCGATTAGTCTCGGCCCCCAGCGCAATCCGTCTAACCGGCCTATAGTTCGTTCCAGCTCTTTTACTGCGTCTAAAAACGCAATGGGGGAAAGCTTTGTCCACCCGCTTGCGCACAAATTGTAGAACGAAGGTTGATCCTGAACCGGCCCCCACGGAGCGGTCTCGTAAACGGCTGAAACCTTCTCAAATTTCATGATCTCTAACAGCCCGGTTAGAGCCTGATCTATGTTTTCTTTCCGATTGCCGATGTTTGTGCCTATGCTCAAATAAATCGATCTTGAACTATCTGCCATATGTCTCCGTTGAAGTTTAATTTGAGATTTACCTGCTGATTTTGCGATTTAACTTTAATCGTATTCCTAAGCTCGGTTTATTGAAACCATTTTTACATAAAAAAACAAAGTCACGATCATAATCTGCATAGTCAGAATTTTACCGGCCGTCTCAAACATTTTGCAGGATTTAGCATGATTCGATCCGCTCAAAATAATTTGGTCAGAAAATCACCTATTAGAGCCGTTTTATTCGCCGTTTTTTTATTGACCATCGGGACGGCTTTTCATAGAGGGCATCAGCTAGACGCACAAACGGCCGACGAAGTTTCAATCTCCATCTCAATAGATCGATCAGAAGTCCCCATCATCAACGACACCTCCATATCGCTCTTAATCCGTGTCGGGGATGCAGTTGATATAACTGTTCAGGATGAAAACGATCAATCGGTGCCATTTATAAGATGGGCTGGTTCGGACCAAATATTGGTAACAACCACAGCGGCCGAGCTTGTTGTTACGCTAAACGGCGCATCAGATTTTACCGACATCGGCCAAGTAGAAAAAACTGCTCTCAAAAATAACAAGCGCTGGGCCTGGTCACATTCATTTGATGATAACCACTATCTGGAAGGGCCAATCGAAGTGATGGAGAGGCTTGGATTGCCCGCAACTATGTACATTGTGGGCAACTGGATTGACAGTGGGCTCCCTTGGGATGGGGATATGCCAGAAGCAGAAATTATCCGGCTGTTAGAAAGCGGCTGGAGCTTAGGGAACCATACGTTTGACCACGATAACAATTGCGGCGAGCAACCGAGTCAATCGGTAAGGCAACAGGGGATTCTGCGCACGGCCGAACTGCTAGACAATCTAATCGCCCGCTCAAATCGTCCCGATTACAAGGTAATCTCATTTGCGGTCCCCTGCGGCGGGCAGGATCGGTTTGAAGCGTATCATGATCTTATTTTGGAGATTCGCGAGGCTCAATCAACCAATCTTTTATTTGATGAAGGTGGCCACGATCAACCGCTTGTCATCCCGGTGAGTGAGGGATTTGATTTTGATATGCCAATCAAACGGGACCTATCTATCGATGGCGTTTTGGAAAACGGAGATGAGCTAAAAGCCTTATTCGACTCTATTAGCCAGGCAAGTGCTGGAGTAGACGGCCAACCGCAATGGTACAACTCGTTTTCACATGGCTCCCAGACATTTGGTGACAATACGGCTAAGCTAAACGATGTAGCTGAATATTTTGTGAACACCTATGGGACAAATGGAACTGACGAGGCGTGGATGGCCCCGGCCGACGAAATCTACAGCTATCTGCTTGTTCGTGAGTTAAGTGAAATTTCAACAACCGTCACTTTACCTGAAACGCCTGCACCAACTGCAACTTTGTTTGTGATCCCAACCACCACCCCATTACCTACATCAACACCCCCCTCTCCAACAATGACACCGGATCTGCCTAGTTCTGAATCACCCACAATATTTCTCTATTTCCCAATCCTACGCTAACAATTATAGGACTTACGCGAAAATAAACTTTGTAGCACAGACATCCCTGTCTGTGAAGTTTTGACAGGCAAGGATGCCTGATTTACAAACAAAATGCATAAGCCCTAAATTAATTGAGCCTCGTAAAAACTACCGTCTGCCAATTGAGAAATTCAGAATTTGCTGTATAACCTGCCCATGACAAGAGCGAGAAGAATTGGGATTTGGATTATAAGCATCCTGCTTTTAAT
>JAHDGV010000543.1 GCA_020631655.1 Chloroflexota bacterium
ATATTGAGACATAAGAACGGAAACGTGATGCATGAAAAATTGAGGATCAAATTACCCTGAATTGACAGTCAAAAGGGGGCTACACCGTTAACCGGCCGAATAGTCGGCCGGGATTGTTAAATCGACACGACGAGTAGTTAAGGAGGGTTTATGATTCTTAAACGAGTGTCATCGATATTGTTTCTAGCGGCCGGAATGGTCGCACTCTGGATTGTTGCGACAACTACCTTTGCCGCACCAGATGCAAACGACTTTTCAGTTAATGTGCTTTATCCAGATGGGGGGACTACTGTAGGGGAGGGAGATACATTTACCAAAACAGTTCGGCTTGAACGGACAGATACTGACAATCAAATTTCTTTTGGCTTTGAGCTAGCTGTGCCATCAAGTGGTGGTGAGCCCGGCCGACCTGAATTTGAGCTAAGTGAAACAAGTCGCATTGACAATGTGCAGTACAAAGACGGCAAGTTCCGGGTTTTAGCCAGCATGAATGGAGATGGGTTTATCGACATCAATTGGCCCATCAGCGCAAAATGTATGCTCAACGAAACCGCGGACGGGTGTGATCCGTTTGATGTGACGGCAACGTTGCTGAACCAATCGGGCGAAACGATCCAAGAGCAATCTGCCGAGGTGAAAGTCACTATCCGGCAATTTAGAGCCAGCAACGTGACTGTTGAAGCTGGCGCTTTAGAGGACGAATCCGCTGAAACTCCTGTGTTACTGACCGATGTTAACTGCGTTCCCCGCTGTGAGCCTGTGTTGGTTGTGGTAACCAATAACAACACAGAACCTGCCCGTGTGGCGCTTAGAGCCGTTTTACCGGCCGGATTGCGCTGGGCCAACGTCGCGGCCGACGACGAAGACGCTCGTGCGGCCGATGCAAATCGCCGAACCCGTTTGCTGGATATCACTGTTCCGGCCGGTGGCATGCATATCGAAGAGCTCAACGTTCTGGTTAGCTCAGATGCAACTGACTCCGCATCGTTTGAGATGACGTTGCAGGCGTGTGCAGAACCTTCGGGGCAAATCAACTGTCCATTTGCAGATGGTGCGATCGATGTGAACCCGATCAACTTTGTTTCAGCACGACGGGATTTGGGTGACGCCCCAGACAGCAGTAACCATGCAACTGTCAACATTCCAACCGGATACGGCGCTGTGGGCAACTTCCCAACCACGATTGATACGGCTCTTCCCGGCCCACACGGACCGGCTCACGCACGGCCGTCCGCCATGCATTTGGGTCGTGGGTACAGCTCTGAAATCATGGCCGATATCGGTCCAGACATGGATGGGATGAACAATCTTGATACATCGCTTCCGATGGCTGATCTGGATCGTTTTGACGATGGGGTTCCTCTGTCACAAATCGCTTTCGACGATTGTAAAACGACCGAGATTCCAGTGAGAATCGCCATCCAACCTAGAACGGTGCAGTTTTACCAAGAAAATGACGACGCTGAAGCGTTTATCAACGTTTGGCTAGACAGCAACCGTGACGGTGACTGGGCTGATGCGGGCACCTGTGATGGTAATTCACAAGAGCACATCGTTATCGATTATCCGGTAGATGTGGTTGCGCTTGGACCGGGAATCCACTCGGTCATGGTTAAAACGAGCCAAGTCTCGTGGCCGGCCGAAATGGCAGATCAGCCAGCTTGGATGCGGGTGATGTTGGCTGAAGAAAAATCAACCAAGCTGACCGGCGAAAGCTATGGTGACGGCCGAGGTGATGGTGTTTATCGCTTGGGTGAAACAGAAGACTATCTGTACTATCCAGCCGAGGCTGAAGGAAATTTTGGCGATCTGGATATCGTGGTTGATATTATTGAACGGGGAGATGAACGGCGTGAAGATTTGATCTTTGACGGCCGTGCGCGTGAATTGAGGCCTAGATTCAATAAAAACGAGCTGATCATCCGTTTCCGTAACAAAGGATCAAAAACACTCGAGAATCTTGAGATTGATCTGATTACTGGTGGTCCTTCAATCATTGTTGGATCTTATTACACCGGCTGGCTCACCTGTATCATTCGCACCTCTGATGGTGAAATTCAGCAGACCTTACTGGTCGAAGAATTGGATGACTCAGCAGAGGACGAACCAACTGCAACGATCGACCTGTCGGGTGGGGAAACCGCATCTGATGTCACAAATGGTGATCCGGTTCGATTAGAGTTGATCAGTTCACTGGCCCCTGAGAGCTGGGGAATGATTGTGGTTGAGCTCACTCAACCGCTAACTGCCACTGCTAACGATCCTGATTCACCTAAACAGCACACGGTCTTGGCACGCACGGCCGATAAAGAGTGGGAGCGAAAAATCGATATTCAAGATTTTATTAAACCCACACAGCCTGAACTGGTGCTGGGCTGGAGTGGCTGTTTAACCTGTGTTCGAGGAACAGACCCACTTGCGGCTGACATTCAGCCGACAGTGTTGGCTGAATCGGATGCGCAGGCTCCGTTCGAATGTTATCCAAATTGGGATATGTGTTTTGATCCATTTATGGTGTCCGGTGAACCAGGCACCAGCTATAAGATCCTTAAAAACGGCATCGAAACGGGCCAGACCGGCACGATAGGCGATGACGGCCGGGCATTTGTAGACGTCGAGCGTGAGTCGGGTGATGCGAAAGCCATCTACCAAGCGGTTTCGTATATGGGTGACAACGAAAGTGCCCCATCAAATCCGGTAGATGCATCTTGCCCCGCAAGCGGTGTCCAGATTCTCGGAATGCAAACGGCTGATGGCAAACCGATCGCGTTTACACCGCAAAATGGTGCAGACAACAGGGATGGCATCCGCGTTTTGGCCGGTGATAAGTTTGGTGGCAATGACCTCTCAGCGTTAGGCAAAGACCAGAGCTATCTGATTTATCGCCAGTGTCGTGAACAAGAGACCGAATTGTCGATGAATTTCCTAGGTGATCCAATCGAGTTAACCGAGGTGAAGCGCTTTGACAATGTATTTGTGATGTCATGGAAGGGCTGTCTCACATGCCCTCGTACGGTCGATAATTCGTTAATTTCGCTAAGCGCTAGTGTGATTGAAACAAACACGACGCAGGTGTTGAATTATGAAACAACGTTTGATTACCTGTCTCCATACTTTGGCCAGGTCACAAACCGTGACGGCGAAACGCTGGAAGATGTTGAGTTAACCAT
>JAHDGV010000544.1 GCA_020631655.1 Chloroflexota bacterium
AAACAATGGCACATATGCACAATCACAGCTTAGTAGCTCCCGGCCAGTTTGAACCAGCCAATCACTGGTATGAAAAAGCGCTGAATGCGCAAATTCACCCACTCATCTATTTTTTTATCAACTTATCCTCCGAGAGGATTATTAGCCGTTATTGCCATCTACATCCTCTAACCGATAAAGAGAGTCTGCGCACACTTTTGGCTTATAAACCCACCTACTTTGCTTGGTCAGGAAGCGACCTGCTGCACGTGACCTCGGCAAGTGGCAAGCGGCAGATGGTAGTTGTTGAAACTAACTCTTGCCCGTCTGGTCAAAAGTCAATGCCTTTGGTAGATGAGGCGACCGAACAAGGAGGGTACAGGAGCTTGATGGAGCAAACGCTTAAGCCACGAGTAATGGCCAAGCGAAATCTTCCAGACGGAGAGCTAGCAGTCCTTTACGACAAAAACCAAATGGAAGCGAGCGGCTATGCGACCGTGATGGCAGATGTTTTCAATGAACCGGTCCACTTGGTTCATTTTGATGGAGCCAACAAAAATGTTCGCTGGTCAGACAGACTCCTTGAAATTGAAACTCAAAACGGTGAATGGATTCCGGTTCGGGCAGCATTTCGCTATGTCACCCAACAGCCTTGGGCCAAGATCCCAATCAAAACCAAAACGTATATCTTCAACCCGATTATTGCTTGCTTGGCTGGCGGCCGAAACAAGATGGTAGCGTCAAAAGCTTACGACTTTTTCAACGGGGAGATGGCAGATTCTCAGCTCAAAATTTTGACCCCAGAAACGATTTGGGATGTAAGTAAGACAGAAATTCCACTTTGGGTCAATCGGCTTGGAGGGCAAGCGGTGGTGAAAGAGCCTTACAGCAACGCTGGACAGGGGGTCTTTACTATTGTTAATCAAGAAGAGCTTGATCAATTTATGAAACAATCCTTTTTCTATGATCGCTTTATTGTACAAAGCCTGATCGGAAACTATCAGTGGAGTTCAACGGGAGCGGGTGGAAAGTTTTATCATGTCGGAACAGTTCCTAGCCTAAAAGGAAAGAGCTATGCAGCCGACTTACGGATGATGATTCAATCAACCCAAAATGGATTCCGGCCGATGTCCATGTACGCTCGGCGTGCTGCAAAACCTCTCGTAGATACCCTCAAAAACGGGGATGATTCATGGTCTATTTTAGGAACCAATCTTTCCCTCAAAAAAGAAGACGGGAGCTGGGGGTCTGATACAAGCCGATTGATGCTTGTTGATCGACGCGATTTTAACAAATTAGGCATTGGACTAGATGATTTGATTGATGGGTTTATTCAAAGTGTGATGGCGACGGTTGCTATCGATAAAATGGCAAAAAAACTAATCAACTCCAAAGGGGACCTCAGATCGCGACTGTTTAAATCTCTCAACGACGATCCTGCTTTGATTCAGGAGATTTTATAGCATTATGTTTGTCAACTTAGATGATGTTCCGGTTATCAAAGAGATTGATCTTCAAGCGGTTCCCAAACAATCAAAACAACGGTTTTGGCTACACATCACGTCTGATGGGATTGGCACTCCGCTTTACATCCCGGTCATCATTATTCGAGGAAAATCAGATCATCATATTGTTGGGATCACAGCCGTGGTACACGGTAATGAGCTAAACGGTATTTCTGTTGTGCAAAAGCTCGTCAAAAATATTGATCCTAAAAAATTAACCGGAACCATCATTTGTGTTCCCGTTAGTAATGTCCCCGCCTTTTTGCGTCAACAGCGTGATTTCTCAAACGGGGTTGATCTCAATCGGATCATGCCAGGGGACCAGTGGGGTAACGAAAGTGATGTTTATGCTTACCGGCTCATATCCAAAGTCATTAATGAGTTTGATTATCTGATCGATCTGCACACAGCCAGCTTTGGGAACATCAACTCATTTTATGTGCGTGCCAACATGAATTTGCCTGAAATTGTCCAATTAGCTTGGTTACAAAACGCCCAAATTATTGTGCATAAAGAGAGTTTTGGGACGCTCAGATATGCGGCCGAGAGGCTAGGCATCCATGCAATTACGGTTGAAATCGGCAACCCTAATCGTTTTGAAAAACAGGTCATTTCGAATGCATATGATGGCATCATCAACACCCTAATCTGCCTCAACATGTTAGATGGAGCCATACATCATCCAGAGGAGCCAGCTATTGAATGTGAAAGCTCCTATTGGATTCATACAGATCGAGGGGGGCTACTAGAAGTCTTTCCAAAGCTGACCGACTTCGTAGAAAAAGGGGAAGTGATTGCACAAATTTCAAACATATTTGGAGATGTGCTTGAGACCTATGAAGCACCAGAGTCTGGCATTGTTGTTGGCAAACGAACCCATCCGGTAAATCCTACCGGCGGTCGGATCCTTCATTTAGGCCTTCCGGTCACTTAAATTCCCATGTTGCATAAACGCCCTATTCTAATTGGTCAAATTGGCCCAGATGCAACCACGTCACTGGGTCGCTTGGCCGGTGTTGAAGGGCTTGCACGTTCAATGCTTGTGAGCATTGTTCCTCTGATCGCTTTAGAGGTTTTCGGGAGTAAAGATGTCATCGCTAGTGTTTACTTTGGAAGTACGTTATTCACGCTGCTATTTACCCTTAATTTACCTGTTTTAGAACGCCTTCTAAAACGGCGTGGTCTGGTCACATTGAGCGGCGTGTTGCTCATGACGGCCGTGATCTTTTACTGGTCTCAGCGTATTCCGTTATTTGCTGCAGGGATCGCACTGCAAGGGGCTGGTGCTTCGATGTTTTCTGTCTGTATCTCACTATATGTGATGAACTACATAGGGAAATCAGATTTCACAAAGGCGGAATCACGTCGCATGATCTATATGGGAGCCGCTTGGGTAATAGGACCAACTTTGGGTGGCTGGCTGTTTGATCGGGGACAGGGAATCCTGATTTACCTTATTTCTTTTTCGGCTGCGGCTACAATGATCATCTATTTCTGGTGGCTAAGGTTTGGGGATGACGAAGTCATTTCGGCGGCTAATGTTACATCTACTAATCCCCTAAAATCGATTGCTAGATTTTGGCAGCAACCTAAGTTACGCATCGCATACCTTGTTACTTTGAGTCGTGCCTGTTTCTGGGTAGCTCTGTTTGTCTATGGCCCAATATATGT
>JAHDGV010000545.1 GCA_020631655.1 Chloroflexota bacterium
GGCTGCGGGGCAATACAACAATTACTTGACAATAATCTTTGTTGTTACTATTATTACCCCAACTTGGATAAACATCTTTCTACTAATTAGATTGGTTGTGCGAATTAAAAAGTCGCATAGTACGGACTCCAAAGGTCCTAGCGGTGTGTAATTCAAGTGTACCGGCAATCTAAAACCGATACAACGAGCTATAAGAATATTGCTAAAACGGTTGGTCCCTCAAACGCAATATTTTTTTCATTCTCTAACTCTCTATTTCATCACCACCGATAGAAATAGCATCAAAACAGAAATTAGGTTAAACTCGATTAGTCTAAACTTGTTTCTACTAATTTCAGGGCATCAAATTAATGGTCACCAGAACCTCAGGTCTTACTTCCACATTCAAAGGACGCGAACAAGAGCTAGCCGTACTCGACCGTTTATGGTCGCAAGAAGCCGCCACGCTGTTTGTGCTTTACGGCCGCCGTCGCGTTGGTAAGACACGCCTACTCACCCACTGGCGCAAACATCATAGTGACGAAGCCCTATACTGGGTGGCTGAACCGGGAGCACCCGCCGACCAACTCAAATCTTTTTCACGAGCCTTATTCCGTTTTGAAAACCCAGGAAGCTCGGTTCCGGCCGGTATCACCTATTCTGATTGGGAGACAGCCTTTTGGCACGTCGGCCGAATCGCCAGCCGCCAAAAGTTTGCCCTGTTTATAGATGAGTTCACCTATTTGCTAGATGCTGACTCAACCATTGTAGGCACCTTGCAGAAAGCATGGGATCAAGAGCTAAAAGAAACCAATCTGATGATGGGGCTAAGCGGTAGCCACATGGGGATGATGGAAAAACAGGTGTTGAGCTATCAGGCTCCGCTGTACGGCCGGGCAACTGAGCTTGTCAGTCTGCCGCCTCTGCCATTTGGTGTCACCAAAGAGTTCTTCCCCAACTACACGGCCGAAGAGCGAGTCGCCATCTATTCGATATTTGGTGGTATCCCGGCTTACTGGGAACGCTTTAGCCCATCAGCTCCGCTAGACGAAAATATCTTGTATCAACTGCTGTCCAACAACTACTTGTTAGACGAGCCATTGATCCTGTTGCTCGATCATATCGACAACCCGGCCTACTACGTCGCAATTTTGCAGGCGATTTCTGGTGGCAACCGGACCAACATCACCATTCAACGGCAAACGGGACTGGCCAAAGGGCATGTATCCCGCTATTTAAGCCTGTTGCGTGATACCGGTTTTGTTGACCGGCAAACCCCGGTCACCGAACCAGAAAGCAGTCGCAAGAGCCGCTACTTTGTCAACGATCCATTTTTACGTTTTTACTACTGGTATCTGTCCGCGAACCGGACCCAGTTGGCCATTGGCGGCCACGATCAGGCGTTGGACGAAATTTTGGAACTGTTGCCTGAATTTATTCAAGAAAATACTTGGCCCGAGCTGTGCCGTGATTGGCTACAGCGGGTCGCAATCCATGATGAGCTACCAACTAAGGTTCGTTTTGACGAACTGGGTAGTGCATGGACCGGATATCAAGATGTTCCGGTGGTGGGGGTTAATAGCCGCACCAAAGAAATGGTTCTGGGGATGGCTCTCTGGAACGATTCACCGGCCGGACTTGTTGATTTACAAGGTATAACCAATAAAACAACAGCCATTCTGCCAAAAGACAGTTCTGACTGGCGGGTTTACTACACCTGCTTCTCAAAATCTGGTTGGGATGAAGAATCGGCGACATTTATTAACCGCGTTGACGAAGGCAAAGTTGGCACAAAACACTGGCAGGCCCAGTGGTGTAAGCTCATCAGCCTAGATGATGTTGATGCGGACTTAACAAGATTGTCTAAAGTCGTTAGATAACCGACATACAGGTTATCGGCACAGATGCCCGAGTGTTGGCGCACTCTAAAAAAGGGATTGATCATCGGTGTTGAAATCGGTAAACAGGCAACAAAAAAGCCTCGGGGGAATCGAGGCTTTTAAGGCTACGGTTGGCATCCGTAGAAATTTGATAGAGGAATAATACCAGATATTTCAAGGATTTACAACCCTTCTGGCGAATTCTAACCATCAATTTCTAGATTAATTTTTCGGCCGACCCTACCTTGCCTACTCCTCTTTCCCCCGATAGTGAACCAAGTTATTTTTAGATTTCTAAACCTACGAGGTTTTAAAAACCTCGTAGGTTTGTGACTATAACTGGTGATTAGGGGAAAACGCGGTGACGCGACAAGTCCAAGCTCCACAAGCGGTGGGGTTTTACGGACAACTGTATAACGAAATTGTTCGGCCGAATCAAATCTGGCGATCTTCTCGCTACTTTGTGCGCCGTTGGGGACCTATTCTTGAGCCATCTCGCTTTTGGGCCGTGGTTGCGGCCCGCCATCTCAGCTATTTGTCAGAAGAACAAAATGGCAACTTCAAGGCTTGGGACAACGAAATTGCCGGGGAAGCCAATCTAAGCAATTCACACTACCGCCGTTTAAAATCAGAGATGGGTGAAGCCAACAGCCCTCTATCGCTGTTTCTTAAAAAAGGTTCGTTGAGCTACATCAATAAAGGGGATGGGCGCGTACGTAAGGGGCGCACCCGGTACACGGTTCGGTTAGATGATCCGTTAACACCGGCCGATGCGCGGCAGGTTGAGCTTGAGCTACGAGCTGAAGGGCTAAACCGATCTACCAAGCCGGAAGAGATCAGCCAGATTTTGGCCCGATGCCGCATGTTGGAACAAACACGCTTCTTTGCGGCCGAGAACGAGCTCATTAGCACCACATTTGGTAGCTGGCAGGCGATTTATGTGTCGGACATTGTGAGTGCCATCACACAAAAGAAACTGGCTGATTATCCGACCGTAGCTGAACAGGCAGAAGCATTGCACAGTTATCTGACGGGTGGGGACTTTATCGGCCGACGCTATTTTAGGAACAACTGGCTACCAGTAGTGGGAGCAGGCCCAGCATGGCTACTGACGTGGTTACGCAGTTTCTGCTTTCTAGATGAGACAACGGGTGAGATCCGCAATGAGCTGGCTTTTTCTAAGATCGAATTGGCCGAGAAGCTCGGCATCCACAAAAATGCGCTTAACCGCTGGTTGAAGGCACTTGAACAAATCCCTGAACAGCCATTCAATTTT
>JAHDGV010000546.1 GCA_020631655.1 Chloroflexota bacterium
AGTTGGTTCTTGACCACCTCACAACCCTCATCCGCCCCCTTTAGGGGCACCTTCTCCCAACTTGGGAGAAGGATTCCGGCTAACCTCTCAGCAAAAATCTGTTCAAAGCGGCGGATCAAGCTCCCTCTCCCAATTTGGGAGCGCGGCTGAGCAAAGCTCAGCTTAAGCCCAACAAGGTTGGGCCGGTTGGAGGTAGGGGTTAAACGTTTGCCAACTATTACCTGTTTAATTTAATGATCTGTATTATCCCAACGGCACCCCCCAACCTAATATGTGACATGTCAGTTTCTGTGTCATGACATCTGTTACTACAGCAAAAACCGGCCGGAGCGCACAATGGGAGCATGCAAACGCTAACCAAAAACCTACCAAATTTACAGCCGATCAAACTATTCCTGATCGAAGAGCATCCTGACGTACGAGATGCATTGTCACAAACGCTGATTCACAAGCTGAAAGGGTTAACCCTCTGGACAACCCCCTATCTGCCGAGTCGGCCGGAAGAGATCAATGAATTTCAGCCAGATGTCATTTTGATCGGCCTGCCGCAACATGCGATTGGTAGCGTTGAAACGCTCGCGGATCAAATCCGATACTGGGTACGCAAACGCATCCCTGTGATTGTGTTGACCACCTTTAAGGATTTAGACGAAGTGACCGTTTTGCAGAAAGCTGGGGCGTTTGCAACTGTACTCAAAGAGAGTAATTCGACTGAACTGCTTGGCCTAATTGTTCAAGCGGCACAGCTGGATCACAAGGAGAAAATCGATGTATAAGCACATTTTGGTTCCACTAGATGGCTCGGCTTTAGCAGAAAAGGCGCTGCCCCATGCGGTCGCCATCGCTGAAAAAGATGGGGCAAAACTGACCCTGTTTCGCATTTTTGAACCGGAACAAGCTTTAGCACCGCCATCTTCAAGGCTAGATACCTATCACTTGGTTGTGACGGCCGAAGCGGCCAAAGAACGGGCCGAAGTTTATTTGGCCGAGCAGAAAGAATTGCTGAGCGACAGACTGGGCCATTTGGAGACAGTCACAGTCCAATTTGTTGAAAAAGTAGGCGATGCGATTGCCCATTTTGCCTCTGAAAACGAGGTTGACCTGATTGTAATGACGTCGCACGGGTACACGGGTGTTCGGCGCTGGATTTTAGGCAGTGTGACGACCGAAACAATTTGCGAAGCGGAGTGTCCGGTTATGGTTATTCCGGCCGCTATTGGCTGAGCTTGACCTGATGTGCAAAGAGCCGTTGCTAGGAGAAAACTGATGTATGACAAGATTTTAATTCCACTTGATGGCACCTTGCGGGCCGAACAAGCCTTGCAACTGGTGCAACGATTTTTTATTGATGCTGAGCTGATTTTGCTAGAAACCACCGGCAACACAACCCAGCCGTTTCCGGTTTATGGTGCTGGTGTTCACGGATACATTGAACCCCTACCCGAGGCGAAGAAAGCTCGAAACGATGAGTATGTAGCTACCGTTGCGGACAGTGCCCGTACTTGGGCTAACAAAGTACGCGGCTACAGTTTGATCGGCCCGGCCGACATAAAAATTGTAGAAATAGCTGAAGAAGAAGACGTAGATCTAATCGTGATGGTGACACACGGGTACGATGGGCTTGACCGCTTGCTATTCGGCAGTGTGACCCAAAAGGTGATTCGCGATGCTCCTTGCCCCGTGCTGGCCGTGCGGGATGGGGAATTGCCCGAACACATGTTAATTGCGCTCGATGGCTCTGAGTTTGCCGAATCGATTTTAGACCCCGCCTTTAAACTGGCGAAGCTGTTGAAGATCGATGTGACTTTGGCTCGGGTAGACATGCCCAAAGACGATATCGCTTATTCTGATTTGGCTGGTATCCGTGAAATTGATCGCGAGCTGGCCGACGTGGTGCTATCTACCCACAACAGTCGCTCTGAATTTTATTTAGACGATGTACGCAAGCGGTACCTTGAATCTGTAGCTGGGATCGATCTCAAAATTGACTACGATGTCGATTATGGTGATCCGGCCGCACGTCTCCCGGCAATCGCTAAGTTCCATAATTGCGATCTGATCGCTATGGCGACCCACGGCCGGAAAGGGATCGATTACTGGCTAAAAGGGAGTGTGACTGAGAAAGTGATGCATAAGACGGACAAAGCGATGTTGATTTTGCATCATGAAGTTGAAGAAGAACCGGCCGGATAGCCGGACCACATCCTGCTAAAAGTTGGAGAAGATACGTAGAGCCTTGAGGAAAAAAGGAAAACCTCAAGGCTCTTTTGTTAGCTCCGCCTCCTTCAATAGACATCCTTAGCGCCTAATCAAAGGCGGGAAAACCATGTTGGGCGGTTCGTTAAGGCAAGGTCAAAATAGGTTTTAATTTTTTAGGCGAGTTCATATTTCCTCTGTGTTTCATCAAATTTTTACTGCGATTCGACAAGCATAGAGGCTGGCTCTCTCTTAACTCTCACCCCTAAACGGATGGCTGAAATGGCTCCGACATTTTGTTGTTAGGGGTCTAGATTAGCCCCGGCCGCGCTGTCTACGTACCAATCAACTGTCCCATCAATGGGCAAGATGCGTTGAGTTGGTTTGCTATTTGGCTCAAACTCCTCAAACCGGCCGGCCAGCGCCTCCGCTTTGCCTCCACCGGTAACCAGAAAAATGATGTTGCGCGAGGCGTTGATCACGATGGGGGTCAGCGTCACCCGTTCGGCCGGGCGGCCGTCATAATCGGCCGTAACCCCGATCGCAGGCTGGTTAAACTCATCGTCGCTCATTTGGCCGGGGAACAGCGAGGCGGTGTGACCGTCACCCCCCATCCCTAAGATGCAGACGTCGAAGCGGGGCCACAGCCCCCAAGATGGAGCAACTTCGCGTAGCTCTACGCTGTATTCGGCCGCGCTGTTTGCGCCGGAAATTTCCCCTTTCATTCGGTGAATGTGTTTGGGCAACAGGTCTACTTTTGACAGCAAAGAATCGAGTGCCAGTTTAAAGTTGCTCCCTTCATCATCTGCCGGAACCATTCGTTCGTCGGCGAACCAAACGTGTACGGCCGACCAGTCTAGCTCAGCCTCGGCCAGCCGTTCGTATACCGGTCTTGGTGTGCCACCGCCTGATAGAACCAAGTGGGCTTCTCCTCTGGC
>JAHDGV010000547.1 GCA_020631655.1 Chloroflexota bacterium
AATTTCCGATCCGGTGACCAATCTGCAATTGCAAACACCACCTCTGAAAAAACGCCCTTAAACTCCGACTCAAACGCTCGTCGAAAAGAAACAGCCGTTTTCTGCACATCATTCCCAAACGCTCCGCACCCCCACGCACCCAAAACCAAACATCGATGTTCATACGCCTGCGCAATCGACAACACCCGATGAATCCGTTGCTCCAAAAGAATCGAGGACTCCGGCTGGCCAATGGCTGGCGCGTACGGGGCCGCACACGAAATAACATGTAACAGCCACGGCCTTTCCAGCGCGTCCCCATTGTCTGTGCGGAATACAGGCACCTGCGGTGAGTAAATGGCCCAATCTGTAGAATCAGGGCGCGGCCGGCTCAAATGAGCCGCATACATCGGGTCATCTACTAGCGTGGCATACAAACCGCTGGATCGGCACAAAACCTCTTCTTGCGCCCGGCCGCCACTTAAAAAGCCGCCTCCGGGATGAATCCCGCTCGCAAAGTTTAAAGCCAGCGGATTTAAGCCCCGCTCCGCAAACCGAAAAGCGGCTCCCAAAGTTGTCTCGTTACGAACCTGAAATTTTGTAACTGGTACAAATTCGGCCGCTGGCATTGGCAGAACCGCATCAGGGGGAATGCTAATTTTCAGCCGCTTGGCCCTCTCTACCAAAGGTCTCCAGTCAACTTTGCAATCCTGATAGTGGTAAAACCCTTGAGTAGCCGCCACTAATGCAGACCGGCCCAACTTTGCCGCCTGAAGACGCGAGATGTTTAATTCTGATTTTCGTTGCTGGGCGATTTCGGCCGAATCGATGACGGGTAAAAATTCAAACATAGTTGCAGATTGAGCAGGTAGGACTACTTCCAGTATAAACCTAAACAGACTTTCTTATATCTGTGATTAAGGCCGTTACCTTCGCTAAAAACGGGGAAATATGGTATTTTCCGGCCGGAACTTTGAAGCCTCCATCGGAATTTGGACATGAACAAACCCTCGGCCGCCAAATTTTCCCAACTGCTCACCGCCGCCATCCGCACCATCAAAGCTCGCACCGGGAAAAAAATCGAAATTATCCAAGACGAAATCGGCTTTGAGCTCGGCCGAAACGGTGGTTCCTATATCGCCTACTTGCGCAAAAACAACCTCCCCAGCGACTTTGAAAGCCTCGAACTGCTGACCCGCCATCTGATCAACCTGCAGGCACTAGATGCCAAAGAGAGCCGTGACCTGCTCAGGTGTGGCGGCCATCCCGAAGCAGACAGCTTGGTCAAGCACTGGTTTGATCTTCCAGGATCTAAAGGGGCAAGTGATGCTCGGCCGGGCCAAGAGGGACAGACCCAGAGCCAACATAAAACGAGCTACCAAAAACCGTTTATCGTGGGGCCGCCAATCGGCCATCCCAAACAGTTTTTCGGCCGCAAACGGGAAACCCGCCGCATCTTTAACTTTTTGAGCGGCCTGCCGTTTGAACACACGGCCGTTGTTGGACCACGGCGCAGTGGAAAAACGTCGCTGTTGCACTACGTGCGCCAGCTTCCGCTTACCGATCCGGCCGATCTGCGCCCTGATCAAGTTGGCCCTACGCTTCCCCATCCAGAACGGTACCAAACAATCTTTGTAGATTTTCAAGACCCGCGCATGCGCTCATTGCCATTATTGCTCCAGCATTTGTTAGAAGGGATGGGAGTCAGCGCATCTGATTCGCTCGACCTAGACACCTTTATGGATCTGGTCGCTGAACCGTTGAGTCAGCGGCCGACGATTATCATATTCGACGAGCTAGCGGCCGGACTTAGCTCACCCAGTTTGGACCTCGCTTTTTGGTGGGCGATGCGCTCGATGATCAACTTATCTGGAAACGGTGGCCTGGCATTTATCATCGCCAGTTCAGGTGATCCGGCCGGGATGGCAATCGAAAATGATAAAGCTTCTCCGTTCTTCAACATCTTTAACACCATCCAGCTAGGGCCACTAACCGAAGACGAGGCGCGTGAGTTGATCAACTCATCCCCCATACCGGTCCCGGCCGACATGCAGGGATGGATGCTGGAGAAAAGCGGCCGGTGGCCCTGTCTGCTCCAAATCTTGTGCCGCGATTTTGTCGACAGCCAGCAGGCGGGTGAAACCGACACGCTGTGGCAAAACGATGCGCTCAATCAGTTTAAAAACTACGCGGCACTGTTAAACGGATGATTCTGTTACCTGCACATGTGGCATTGTTGCCAAGCGGAGACGCGCCGACGGCACGTCTCTACAGGACGCATAATCTCGTGGAGACGTGCCGCTGGCGCGTCTCTTATCGGTGCGTCTCTGGCTTCTGGGGTCTTTCATGAATGACTCTGAAAAGAATAGCCGCTGGTTTTTGTTCTGGATCTTTTTCGCTCCCGAACGGTGGCGCAAAATTGAGGCCCACGCCTTACATGCCGGTCCGCTCAAAACACTTACCGCCTTTTCGCTCAATCAATTAAAAGATCGAGATTGGGGACGCCAACTACTGCGCCAAAATCTGATTGGCCTGCCATTAATCCTCATTACCATTGTCGGGATCACCTTGTCTATCGTTGTGCCCCTTTCCGTAGAGTCAAGCATTGTGATGCGTATGGCGAATGAAGTCTTTATAGAAATCCCGGCCGGATGGGTCAACGGCCTAGCATTTGGGATCAGCTTCGCCCTTATCGGTGCCCTCCTTTTTTCTATGTTCCATTCTGTGGCGATAGCGGTTGCCGCCGTAGCCGTCGGCATCTTGCTGTTTGGTAGTGCGTGGGGGCTCAGCTGGGATTTTGGCGCTATTGCTATTTTTGGCTTTGGGGGTGGGCTAATCGGCCGGGTAGCCTTGGGCACCGTACCGCAAGATCAAGCTCCAGCAAAGTCAATCGGACTACAAATCGCTACCATATTGATCGGCGTGATCGTCGGCATTGTTATCTTACTCACTCTCACCACATTGCCGGTGGTGTTTATGCGCGGCAATGTAGAAGAGACCGGCCTACGCTTTGGCTTTATTTACGGCACTATTTTGGGGATCAGCAGTTGCATTGTTTTTGTTTTAGTGAATGGATTCCAGATCGGTTTTGATCGACGCCGGGCCGTGCAATCCGCATTGGTCTTGATACCCGGTTGCATCATGATCGGCAC
>JAHDGV010000548.1 GCA_020631655.1 Chloroflexota bacterium
TCTTCACCTTCGTCGCTAGGTGCTGGATACCCATCATCTTGTGAAATGATGATCATCCCATCGGCCGAAGGTTCTTCAACAACCTCAGCCATAACGATATCAGTTTGATCAGCGTTTGCTGATGCGTTCGCATTCACGGTGTTGTAGGCAGCAACGCCAAATCCACCGATCGCGAGTGATAAAAGTGCCGCTTGAAGCAGCTTATAATTCTTAATAAATGACATAATATAAATCCTTACTGATCTTGTGTCGGCCGGTTATGTAACCGCACCAACCTAAAATAATTCCAATATTTCATCTGCGTTCTCCCCACCGAGTTTTTTCGGGCATCTGCGTCCCTACGGTTAAAGGACGCGGATAGGGAAGAACGCTGTTTCATTGTTTGTCTTGGTCTTTCAAACGGTTGGCGCGGAAGGCAACGGCGCTGGCGGCCAAGGCCAATGCGCTACCCGCCAGCGGTAGAGCCACTTTTTTGGTCTGGTTCCCCCCCATCACCGGCAGATAAACCTTGTTGGGTAAATCTTCGGGATTGGTTGGCACGGCCGGAACATTGTTTCCACCAGCCATAAATCCAACCGGCAGATCGGCCGACGCTGTGTTGTAAAACCGGCCGATGTTGGGGAACACGGTTGATAGATCACCTTTACTCACCCCGAACCAGTGGGCCAGTTCAGAAAAATATTCGTCACACGAGATGGTGGGGATCAGTGCACCCCGGCCGGTGTCGAGACTATTATTCGCATAGAGCGATGGGTAATCACCATAGATCTGACCACCGCTAACGGCCCCACCCATCACCATGTGATTGCCACCCCAGGCGTGGTCAGAACCACGGCCGTTTGAGGTCAGCGTGCGAGCAAAATCACTGGCGGTAAACGTCGTCACCTTATCGAGCATGCCCAACTCCACCATCGCGTTGTTGAACTCACCCAGCGCCTTGCTTACCACAGACAGCATCGCCATCTGATTGTTCAAGACCTCATCGTGATGATCCCATCCGCCAAACATAATGAAAAAGGTTTGCCGTTTAAAGCCGAGTGATTGGCGGACCGCAATCGTCTTGGCCACCATCTCGAACGAGCGCGAGATTTCATTGGCCGAAAACTGAGTCGTCATCGGAGCAACACCGGCGATGGCACCAGAGAATTGCTTGTGGTTGTCAATTGACATCTGTTTGGTGTTGATAAACGTCTGCTCAAACAGATTTTGATACTCAAGGTCCAACATGCTTTCGAGCGCGGCCCGTTTGAGCGTGTCAACCGCCCCTTCCGGCGCATCGTACCGCTCGATCCCCACGCTACCGGTGCCGGATGATTGAATGGCATAGTCGACCACCGAGGTGCCTGCCTGAAAGGTGTTGGTCCCTGACAGGGAGATATTCATCGAGATGTTTTGGTTGCTGTTGAGACCACGGATCAAATCGGCCGTCCGGCCGCCCCATCCGATTCCACTGCGTTTGTCTGGCACAGACGTTTGCCAATGCTCGATCTGGTCGTTGTGCGAGAACAACCCAACCGGCAGGTTCGCCGTCCCAGCATCAAAACCTTGTAAGGTTGTTGGCTCAACCAGCGTGCCGACGTTGCTCACAAAAGCCAAGTTGCCGTTGTTGTACAGTTGTTGCACTTCGGGCATCGATGGGTGAACTCCGAATGTCCGGCCGTCAGCAACCGTGCCGTTTAGGGGCAACAACGTCTCTTGTGCCAGCGCCAAATCTGAGCGGATGGTTTGGTACTCGGCGTACGACTCTTGGCTGGTTGGGACCAGCATGTTGAATGAGTCGTTGCCGCCGGCCAAGAAGAGGCAGACTAGGGCTTTGTAATCGTCGTCGTCACCCGTGTTGTCTGTTTGGGCGATGGCGTTGGCCATCTTCATGTTGACGATGGTTGAGAATAGTGATGTAGATCCCACGGCCGCGCATGATGCTTCGCCGATAAATTGTCGTCTGGTGGTTTTGTATGTCATTAGACTTCTCCCGTAGGGGTCGAAGGGGTCAGAACCAACTGCTCTCTTCGGAACTCAATTGAACCTGACCCCTTCGACCCCTACACAGTTATTTCAAAATTGAATATTCCGGGCTGGTCATAATCAGCAGGAGGGCAAACTTCGTCATATCCTCCCAATCGTCATCTTGGGCATAGAGGGCCGAAAGATTGGTCTGTAAAATCTGGCGCATCTCGGCCGAAAGCGAACCATAGGTCAAGAGTAAATCGAGCCGATCAATCAAACCGTTTATGTCCCCTTCAATCGCAAAATAGGGATCGAAGTTCGCCACCACGGGTGAGACCGTCGGCATCTTCTCATCCGGCGGCGATGATTCATCCGGCCCTTCTGGCACAAACATGTACCAGTTATCAAAGATGATCCATTCAAAAAAGTTGTAGATGTTGATCGCCGTCACGCTGGTCATAATCTGGAACTCAGGGGCGTCTACATCGGCCGACAAAAGTGGGCCAAGCGGCTGATAGTCCGGCTGGAAAAAGTTGAATACGCTCGGTGACAGGTAGGGGTACTGATTCAAATATTCCCCCGCTTCCCCACCATCGTTCCAAAAACGCTCTTCCCCCTGCTCATTGCGCACTTCCATAGCTCGACACAATTGCGTGTAGCGGATAATCGGTTCGCGCAACATGCCGTGCCCCGGCTCAGTAATCCATGTTGGGTTTCGAGCTTCGTCATCTAGCAAGATGGCTTTGATCACCGCCTGCATATCGCCCCGCACCCCACTGCTGTTGTTGTTAAAGGCGGCCGCCACCCGGCCGATGTATGCGTGGGTCGGATTTGATTTCACCAGCCGCTGAATCAGCAGTCGGCCGATAAATGGCCCCACATTGGGGTGGTTAAACAGGTGATCGATCGTGTCATGGATGTCCTGCATGGCATCCTGTCCGGCCGGGATCACCGTCCCGTTGAGCAATCGTTTTTCGCCACTATCGTGAAACTGCGGGTACATGCGCATCGGTAAAGTGGCCGTATCCCACTCCAGCACCCCGATCTCAAACGCATCGTCTGAACCACTGGCAATCTCTTCCTCCGCATACCAAGCCGGTTCTGCATAGCCTAATCCGGTAAAAATTTTGGCAAACTCAGCAATATCTTTGTTGTCGTACGTCGGGATGTCGTTGCCAGA
>JAHDGV010000549.1 GCA_020631655.1 Chloroflexota bacterium
TATATCGATGAAAACAATATCAATCCTTTGATAATGCAAAAGTAAGGTGACCCATGCACGAATTAGTTCTCAAAAACGTTGACAAAATTTATCCTGGCGGGGTCCAAGCTGTATACGATTTTAATATCGAAATTGAGCATGGTGAGTTCATTGTGCTGGTCGGCCCTTCAGGGTGTGGAAAAAGTACAGTTTTAAGAATGCTTGCCGGTTTAGAAGAGATCTCGGCCGGAGATATGATTCTAAATGGTGAGCGTGTTAATCACGTAGCCCCTGCAGACCGAGATATTTCGATGGTATTCCAGAATTATGCGCTTTATGGGCATATGTCGGTTTATCAAAATATGGGATTTAGCCGCACCATACAGCATGAAGCGCTAGATACCCTTCACGAGAAGGTGATGGAAGCGGCCTCCGTGGTTCAGCTTGAGCCAGAGCTAAATCGTTATCCCCGAAACTTGTCGGGTGGACAGCGCCAGCGTGTTGCCCTCGGCCGATCTATCGTAAGCTCTGCCAAAGTCATTTTGATGGACGAGCCTTTGAGTAATCTCGATGCGAAGCTCCGCGTTGAATCGCGACGTGCGCTGGCCAAGCTTCATCAGCAGCTAGACAACACTTTTGTGTATGTGACACATGATCAAACGGAAGCGATGACGATGGCGACCCGAATTGTGGTGATGAACGGCGGCCGTATCCAGCAGATTGGTACACCGTTTGAAGTCTATCACTGGCCAGAAAACATGTTTGTGGGGGGCTTTATTGGCAGCCCGGCGATGAATTTTGTGTACGGTCAAATTCGTGATGGCCGCTTTGTCAACGAAGGTCTTGATTTAGAGATTCCAGACGAGCTCAAGGAGACGATTAAATCGTACTCTGGGAAAGAGATTATTTTGGGCATCCGGCCGGAGCACTTCACAACGGCGCCAAATAATGGACATGCTCCAGTAAAAGCGGTCGAGAATTCAACCGAATACTTAGGGAATCATGCTCTGGTTTATTTGACGCTGGGAACCAACGATTGTATAGCAAATATAAAATTGGAAGGGATGGGAGTTGAAGCAGATACCTCTGAACTTTATATCGATATGAACCGGGCACACTTTTTTGATTCAGAATCTGAAAAACGCATCCGCTCTGAGGAGAAGGTATCATGACAAAACGAGAATTTTTCCTCCGCATTGTAACCGGCATTCTGCTGATCGTCGGTGTTGGCCATTTGGCCGTTTCCCAAATACATATCGCGGCAATCACCAAAATTTTTGCCAATCAGATCGGCTTTTACCTCTTTGCTTTTGTTATTTTCGGATTAACCACCGGGTTCAACGCTGTTCTGATTGAAAAACCATTTAGCGTTTTGTCGCTGATTGTATCTAGTCTTCTTAGCTCTGCGGCCGGTTTTATCTACCTGCGTCTGTTGCAAGCAGATGTGCTGGAGCAGGAAAAATTGACCATGGCAGATGTGAGTGACAGTTTTCAAATGGTTGCGGTTTCTATCGGAATCTATTTGATTGGCGCCATCATCGTTTCAATTCTAAGTTGGCCAGACGTGAAGGCCGCATCCCAGAATGTCTGAGAAGGGACAGCGTCTTCGAGCGTTTTTCACCGATCGACGTATCGCTCTGATCATCCGCTGGTGGGCGGCCGGGGCGATTTACTTTTTCTTAGGCTGGGGAACGTCGCTCGGTAGCCAAGCTGCGATTTTAGATTTTGTGTTTTGGCTAGGCACCGCCATGGGCGTTTTTAATATGCTGATTATCAATCCGGTTTTACGCATGGGATTCAACATCGGGCCGGACAGCAAAATTAGCCGAGGGAGTTACGCACTTTCTCAGCGGGTCAGTGATTACTTAGTAGAAGTTATCAAAAATATCGTGATCATGTTTATCGTGGCATTGATTTATGTGGGGATAAACAGCGCGATCAACCTAGCTTTTGGCCTACCGGCCGACAACATCTCTCTACCGGGTGAGCCGATTTTATTTGGTGTTTTCTATGTGCTTGTATGGTCACTTTTCGGGTTGATCACACAACGCATTACTGACAGCTTTCAGGCAAGACGAAAGTAAGAAGTATAAAGTGACCAGTAGGTTGGCAATTCCACCGATTGGCGTAAGGGCGACGCCGATTTCCGGCGGATCTCATCAGTTGTGTTTAACTTTGTGAAATTGTCTCGCCCTATCATCAAAAAACCCTCATACCGATGAATCAACAGCTAGCAGCCAGTAACCAAACGCTAATCGAAGAAGCACTTGATTATTCTCTAAAAATAATCGGCCGAAATATGCAGGAGCTAGACTACTTTCCAGAACGTTTGGAAAAGGGGGCTTGGCTGACGGTTCAAAAAGACCGAATGCCCAGCCATTGGGTAGATGGGTTTTGGACCGGCCAACTGTGGCTCGCTTATGCTCACACGCAAAATACTGAATTTGAAGCAGCGGCTCGGAGATGGACGGGTGAGCTAGCACATGTTAAAGAAACCACGTTAACCCACGATCTCGGCTTTATTTTTTATCTGTCAAACGTCTTGGGATATCGCATCACTGAAGATGAAGATTTGCTATCTGATGCACTGCATGCGGCCGAAACGTTTACCCGCCGCTATAACCCCCGTGGAGAATATATGCAGGCTTGGGGCAGAATCGATGGTCCTCCGTTTGAACGGGGCCGGATCAATGTTGACCTGATGATGAACATGCCGTTTTTCTATTGGGCGACTAAACAGTCTGGCGACCCTCGTTATGCACAGATCGCCTCACGGCATGCCCGTACCAGTCGGCATACGCTGGTTCGGCCGGATGGCTCGATCTCTCAATGCGCAGATTTTGACCCAGAGACAGGGGCGTTTTTACGCCAGTCGACCCATCAAGGCTTAAGCCACGATAGCTGTTGGTCACGCGGATTGGCTTGGGGCCTATATGGCTTTGCGGAATCATATCGCTGGACGGGCGATCCGGTCTTTTTGCACACGGCCCGACGGGTGGCTGAGTATGCCATCGCCAACGGACCGGCCGACAAAGTGCCGTATTGGGATTATGACAGCCTAGATATTCCAAACAGCTATCGCGACACCTCCGCCGCGGCCGTGATCGCGTCCGGTCTGCTTGAACTGGCAGATGGAGAAACTGACG
>JAHDGV010000550.1 GCA_020631655.1 Chloroflexota bacterium
TTGTAGCCGTTTTTAATCGCCAAGCCGGTCACGCCCGATTTACTTTCAATCTCACCCTCGAGGGTTGTCACACAGTCCGCAACGATTTCGCTTCGTTTTGACTCGTTTTCAATTAATGTGGTTAGTGATGTCATTTTTTCTCCAAGATATTGGTTGATCGTAGGCTAACTTTTAGCCGCTCGGATTGTAGCCACGCTACCTTAACAGTTAGGCTACGATGGGCCGAAAGCAGGACCAATTCACAGCCTCTTCACTCAGTCGTTCATTTAAGCTTGCGTAGGGGATCCGTAGGGTTTTGACAGATTGGCGATTGAGTCAAAACTCCGATTAACCTATTATGATGAGCTGAAGATTAATCCACCCTATTCAAACCAAACAATCTCATGAAAACCTCCAAATTAGCCACTCTTCTTGCTATCTTTTTTCTTCTTTTAAGCACAAGCGCTTGCCAGAGCGAACCGACTGTTGAACCACAGCCCACGATCCAAGAAATGCAGCCGGAACCAACGATCACGCCGCAACAAATGGAGGCTGAGCCAACGAAGGAAACAAGTGGTGATTCTGATTCGGAAACGGCCGAAGGTGATGATTTTGAAGCGTTGGTCTCTATCAACCCGGCCGATCTGATAAGCTCCATCCAGCCAACCGAAGCACGACTGTATAACCCGTTCACACCCATCCAGATCGAATTTAATGTGGCGGTTGTTCAACAATCTGTTGAGGAACATTTTGAGGTAAGGCCGCCCGTTGTGGGTGAAATTGAGTGGCGCGACGGCACATTCCTCTTTTGGCCTACAGAACCTTTTAAAAATGGAACCACTTACGAGTTTGGATTTGAACAGGGCGTTCGCGTATTGGATAGCGATCAAATTTTGAACACCCCACAATTTTGGTCATTCGAAACTGAAAGCGTTGAGGGTAGGAAGAATTTTGAGGCTACCCAGCAATTAGCCAGCTTCGGCCGAGAAGTTCTTAGCGAAGGGGCCGTCAAGCTCGAAACAGTCTCTGCCAGCGGGAGCCGAATCATCGAATTCAGATTTTTGAAACGTAAACCAGCCGAAGTCACGTTTAACCTGTACCCCGCTTCGGTAGATCAATATCTTGTCGAAACATTGACCACCCCGGCCGAAGCACCCCTCTATTCCTGGTCGCATACAACCTCACTCAATTTAGAATCCCTCAATACGATTGAGCAAGCTACAGTGCCTACCGAAGTTCCTGCGGGCCTTTACCTCATGG
The DNA here is from genome assembly GCA_020631655.1 of Chloroflexota bacterium. Lineage (GTDB taxonomy): Bacteria > Chloroflexota > Anaerolineae > Promineifilales > Promineifilaceae > WTJY01. The sequence continues at coordinate 1,240 of JAHDGV010000550.1, forward strand.
AAATGGAAACCCCATTTTCGAGCGATCTTATTCTCCTGCTGGTTTCTGACTACACCTTGATTGCCAAAGGAGCAGAGGATGAGATCGCGGCTTGGGTCCAGACAAGCTCAGGGCAACCGGTTGCCAGCCAACAAACCACGGTGTGGGATGATCAGGGCAACATTCTGTCGCAACAGCCCACAGATGCCCAAGGCTTTGTAAGACACTCAGTCCCAACCGCAACATCAACCCCCTACTTACTCACAGCAAATGTAAATGAGCAGCTGGCGTTGGTGGGTCTGAGCCTAGAATGGGACGATAACCGGGTAAGCGGTGGATTGGGTGGCGATTGGATTTGCGGCCCCCTCAAAAAGTGGGGCGACGGAAGATTTTTTAATGAAAAACGGCTCGAGGTCGTTATTCGGACAGATCGTAATGTCTATGCTCCCGGAAGTACCGTTTACTACAAAGCCTTCCTCAGGGAATTTGATGATGGTTTGCTTACTCCAGTTCCAGAAGATGTACCCATATCGGTTCGTGCGGGTGGCACAGGCGATGACATTTATTCTGAAGAGCTTTTTCCTACGCCGTTCGGCACAGTTAGCGGCAACTTTATTGCACCAGAGGCAGATCCCCGCGGGTTCGCCCTCATTGAGCTGATGATCAACGGCGAGGAATTCACTCAGTCGATCTCAATTTCTGAGGCAACTGACCTGTCAGATTTTAAAGTGCCCAATCCATCATTTTCTATTCAGCACGACCTTAAAAATAGCGGTGATCTGACGATTCAAACCAACAAAGATCGGTATATTTCGCGCGAACCAGCAACCGTCTCTATCAACTCTACATTTGGTGGCCCCGCAATGCTCATTGTTGAGCGAGGCAAGGTGCGCCGGTACGAAACCATCACCTTAACCCCACCGACAACAGTTGTAGACTTGCTTGTTGCCGAGCGGGATGCCCCCAATGTGTTCATCACCGTCTCAGCATTTCGGCCGATTGATATGGCGAGCGAATTTAAAGATGGTTCAGCACCTCGCAAATACAGTTTGTCAGACGTTGAGCTCCTTTCAGCCACCACAGAGATTTTTTCATCTGTCGCAAACAAAGATTTAAATATCGAAATTATTCCTGACAAAGATGGATATACCTCTGGGGAAACAGGTCAATTCAAAGTTCTTGTGACCAATCAGCAAGGAATCCCAGTTTCGGCCGAGGTTTCTCTCACGTTGCAAGAAGAATCTATCAATCGAGTTTATCCGCCGGAATCAGAACAAAGGCTGGACTTGTTTTATGCGCAACAGCCATTAACGTTAAATACGTTTTACTCATTGTCACCTGAAAGGGATATTGGCCACTTCGCCGGGGGAGGCTGTAGCGGTGGGGGAAGCCCTTCTCACTACGGTGCCGAGGCTTTTTTCCGGCCAGAGACTGTTGTTATTCCAAATTTGATTACAGACTTTGCCGGTGAAACTCAATCATCTTTCACCCTACCCGCTTCACCCGGCCAGTGGCGCATCATTGCAACCGCCATCACGGCCGATACACAGATTGGTGAAACGGACATTATCATCGAAACGAAGTAGCCCAAATCAAACTTTTACAAGACAATCAGCACCATGTTTGATTACATCATTATTGGTGCGGGTTCGGCCGGATGTTTGCTCGCCAACCGGCTGTCAGAAAACGAAGCAAATAGCGTGCTAGTCCTCGAGGCAGGCGGCCCAGAACCCCTGCCAGAAATGCGCGTGCCGTGGCTGTGGCGCGACCTGTTTGGCACAGAGGTTGATTGGCAATACAAAACCGAGCCACAGACTCAGCTAAACGGCCGCACGCTTGACTGGCCGCGTGGCAAAGCGTTCGGCGGCTCCAGCGCCATCAACAACATGATCTACATACGCG
>JAHDGV010000551.1 GCA_020631655.1 Chloroflexota bacterium
ACCCCCCCATCAAAATTTCTTTGCTGCGCCATCATCGCCTGCGCCAAACTTTCAGCGTCCGCTTCTTGCTCCGCACGCTTATCCGCATTCAGCTGCGCCAGCTCCCCACTTGTCCATCCCTCATACGCTAACTGTGTAGATAACGGGATGCCCGCCGTGGTGTTAGCCTGTCGCGCCTGTGCCTGCGTCAGCGGCTGAATCGTGCGCGGGTCCGCATAGTTTATTTTTATTCGGCTTGGCTCCACTTCAGCCTTTTCTAGTGCCAGCGCCATTGTGGCCAGCCGCCGCCATGGGCTGCGCAGCCGCTTAATAATTTTGTTAACCTTTTTAATCAGCGGCCCTTCCATCGCAATCAGTGCCTCACCGCTCGGATCAGCCCGTTTGCCCAGATCGAAATAGCTAATCGGGGTATTCGTAATTCTCCCCATGCTGGCCGCTCGCCCTTCCATAGCCGTTGTAAAGTTTTCTAGCCGTGTTTCGCTAAATTCCCCAACCTGAGTCCCCTGATCAATCCCATCACCGGCCGCTAAGTCCCAAATTTTCCCCGGCCCATTCTCTAATTTGTCTAAATCATCAGCATTACTGATGATGTACCGCTGCTTAAATGCACCGTACTCACTCGCCACCATCATGTCATTCATTAATTTGTTAATGGTGTCCTGCAAATCAATAACGCTGGCAGTGATTTCCCCCTGAATCGTCCGCAACTCTCTACGGAACTGCACCACCGGAATCATCCCAAACGGATTCTCAACCACATTAGGCAGCTGCCCCCCCATCGGAGTCACCCCATGCCCCTCAAATGGCTGGTAATCCTTCCACGCATCTTCCCCAGACAATTTAGCGGCCGATTTTTTGCTTTCGTAATATTCCAGCCGGTCCGCATAGTACAGCGTCATACGGCTGCGCCCCGTGGTTATATCCTCCCACCACTTACAGCCAAACAACGGTTGTGATGGGCATTCTGGGTCGTAAAACAAATGGACCAACCGGCTGTCGTTATACTCAATTTGGCACGACCCATCGTTTTGCCAAATCATGAAATACCCTTCGCCCGTCACTTGCATGTCTAAATGAACCGCATCAGCCTGCGCCGTCAGCTCATTCCTATCCACAATCGACTCAAGCAATGCGGTTACCTCGTCATCCCCTTCCACAAACAGGTTTTCTAAATCCAGCCGATCATTAACCGCATCAACAACCACCGTTACCCAATTCTCGGTAAACCTCGCCTCAATCCCTGAAAATATCTGTGCCAGCTTTTTAGATGAATATTTAAGCGGATGGTCACCATCGTAATACCGCCACAACAGGTCATAAGTTATTTTTTTTCTGTTCAGCACCGTGTAAGCACGCTGCAAATCTGTTTGAACTGTCATGCGTTATAACATCCTCGATTGCTTCTTAACCTTCGCACCCATCCCCAGCGCAGCCACAGCCACACTAACCGCATCCACCATGTCGTCATGTGCCCCGTGTGGGAACTGCTCAATCTCTCTGAAAAACATTTCGTTCCATGGCCCCTGCACCACATCCACTAGCCCAGCCTGAGCCCGTTCAAACCACGGCGCGGCACGTTCCATCTTGTCCCCACGGTGTTCACGGTGGCGCAAATTTCGGATGCTAAAATTCATCAAACTGGCATCCTTTTTCATTTCGGCCAAATGGATCTTGTCGATATTCGCCTGCCCCGCTCGCACCGGGTACCGCTTATCCGTCCCAGTAATCACCCGTTTAACCATCTGCCGGGCATCGTGCTGATTTAGCTGGCCACGCTCCATAAACGCAATCACCAGCCGAGCATTCAATGCGTTTCCATCAACCATCCTCAACCCCACCAGTGCCGCCGCCGTATAATCGGGATCATCACCCTTTTTAGGCGCTAGCTCTTTTTCCGTAATCGCCCAATCTGTCCCCCAGACCCATTTAATGCCCTGTTTCGGCATTGCCGGAATCAGTTTGAAATCTTTTTGACCCACCAAATACCCGCCACGCGGTCGGGGTACCTGCTGGTACAGGCTGTGCCACGTTACCGGCTGCGCCTTGCGTTTTTCGGCCAACTCGGCCGCACTGTGCTGGTGTGGCCAAAGTGGCTCGCCCGGCTCACGCCCCAACGGGTCCGCACTATCGATCGGCAGCCCCATCTGACCAGCCGCCTCACGTTCTGCCTGTGTTTCGGCCATGGCGGGCAATCGTAGAACCACCACCCTGTCAGTGCTTTTCCCTTCTTTAATATTTGTCAATACTTTCCCCATCGGGTCGTTTTCGGTCCAACGGGTCCACATGCCAATCACAAATCCACCCGGCAAAATACGAGTTAATAAAACGTCATTCCACCACTCCCACAAATTTTCAATAGACGTTGGGCTAGTGGCCGCCGCACGGTCCCGAATAGGATCATCCACAACCGCCATGTACGCATGGAATCCGGTTAACCCCGCCCCAATACCGGCCGCCTTACAGGTGGTGAAACTTTCCCCTTCCAAACTCCACTTTTCCGCGCTCCACTCTTTTCTGGATGGCACAATGTGCGGAAACAGATCCTGATATTCAACCGTCTCCATCAACTCAATAACTTTTCTGTTATTGGCCTCAGCCAACGTGCTGTTATAGCTGGCCGTAATCACCTGATGAGGTTTACCCAGCTCCATCAAACGCGGCACGGCCAACGCTGGCAATTTTCGGCTTACGAAACTGCTTTTGCCATAAGATGGCGGCACACAGATAAACAGATACCGCATCCCCTCGCCCGGAATATCGTCCCACAGTGTCCCATCAATCGCCTTGTCTACATACTCACCAATCAGCTCCATATGAGCCGCATGGTATCCGTGCCATTTATCAATGTATTGGGCGAATTTAATAGATTTTGTTTGAGCCAATGCGCGGGCCTTGCGTCGATTGGCCTCGGCCAACAGCAACTCCTTACGGCTCACAGGCTGCATTGTGGGCATTGCGGGTGCGATCATTCCTCACCTCCAAATGCATCAAGCACCGCATCAAAATCATCTGCTAGCACATTTTCTGATGGCGTGATTTTTTCGGGTGCTTCCAACTTCTCAATCTCGGCCAATTCAGCCAGCAACTCAGCGTTACTCATTTCCCCCAGCTGCCC
>JAHDGV010000552.1 GCA_020631655.1 Chloroflexota bacterium
ACATGGTCATCTGGGCCCCAATGCCCCTTTGCATGATGGTTCAAAAAGCCAGCAAGCACTTTTCCCGAATAAACAGGGTCAAGCAATATCCCCTCAGTTTCAGCCATGAGCATGACCGCATCCAAGCATTCTTCTGTGGCGTCCCCATATTCCCGGCCGATAAATTCATCAGACAACGCAAAAAGGCCTTTTGATTGACTGGGATTTTGCTCCAAAAGGTCGCATAGCGCCCGCCACCATTTGTCATGGTACGCCTCCATTTTGGGCAAACGGCCGTTAACGCTTATGCCGTGGAAATGGGCCCAATTCTCATGGTGACGAAAGGTAAGTAGCATGGCTGTAAATATCCCGCCGGTGCCAAAAGGTGTGTATACACCGGTTAAGTTGACGTTCATTTGCTTCAGCTGGTCCAGCATTTCAAGTGCCCCATCCACGTACCCCAAACAGCTGTGGGGCGTTGTCCCGCTCACCGGAATGTAGTGCGGCTTTCTCCCTGCCTGTTTAAGTTTCTCGCAATATTCTAGGACGTGGTTTTCTAAATCCCAGTGATCTGCAACATCAACAATTTGGACATCGGCTCCCATTAGATGGACTGTTAGTAGGTTGCCCTGTAGCTCTGAATATTCATCTCTGCTCATGACGATGGAGCAGTCAAAGCCCAATATTCGGGCCGCGGCCGTGGTTAAGCGAGCATGATTGCTTTGCATGCTTCCGCAGGTGACCAATGTGTCAGCACCGTTTAATCGTGCTTGGGCGATTTCATATTCTAGTTTTCGCGGCTTGTCTCCTCCTAGTGTGAGATGAGTTAGATCCTCTCGTTTTAAATAGACATGGGTGTTGAGTTTTTGGCTCAGGTGTTTTAGATACTGTAGCGGTGTTGGGCCGTCTAAAAGAGTCTCTTTTGGGTAGTTGGATAGAATTGACTGCAGTTGCATAAAAGAAAAAGCGAGTCAAAGAAAAATTTGACTCGCTTTTTGAGAGTGGTTTTTAGTTTTGATTATGGCGAAAACAAATTACTGATAATTGGGAAATAAATCTGTGGAGCTGATTCCGGCTGACCGGGCTCTGAGGTTGGGACAATCGCCGTTGTACTTGGCAGTGGTGTGCGTGTTGGGATCGTGCTTGGCGGTTGTGGAGTCAGCGTTCCTGTTGGGTTGCACGGATATGGTGTTCGAGTAGGAATTGTTCCTGAAGGGTCAGGCGTGCGGGTTGGAACCGTGCCAGATGGATCGGGGGTTCTCGTCGGAATCGTTCCTGAAGGATCAGGTGTGCGTGTAGGGATTGTTCCTGAGGGATCAGGTGTACGCGTTGGGATCGTATCTGATGGAAACGGCGTTCTAGTTGGAACCGTGCCCGGGGCCCATGGTGTTCTGGTTGGGATGGTGCCGGAGTGACACGGGTCAGGCGTACGGGTTGGTATTGTGCTGAACGGTGTTCTGGTTGGGACAGTTTCAGGGGCGGAGGGAGTTCTTGATGAGATGGTTTGTGCTTGTGCTAAAAGACTACCCGTGTTTAAACGACGGATTGACCAAGTTTGTATAGCGGTTAGCAAAACCAAAATTGCGAAAAGTGCCTTGAACCCTTTCCTTGTTTTCTTCTTCATGATGTCTCCAATGAACCGTAGGATAGGTTCCTCATTATGTCAATATGACCCCCATTATAACTATTTTTATCAATATATCGAGAGTTGCGAAAGATTGATGGGTAGCCGTAAAATCTGCTTATGAATATTGAACCTTTTCTCTATCAAATGGAGCGCAACGGGCTGGCGATTACGTGGCTTGTGCGTGACATGCCTGAAGAGCAAGCAAAATGGCGGCCGGACGAGGATTCTTGGTCGATTCTCGAGGTGATGTATCACCTGATTGATGAAGAGCGCGAAGATTTTCGCCAAAGACTCAACTATCTTTTGAATATGCCGGATGAGCCTTTTCCACCCATCGATCCACAGAATTGGCCCACAGAGCGACAATACAATGATCGAGATTTAATGACGGCAATCAAGACGTTTATCAATGAACGAGCCCGCTCAATTGATTGGATGCGGAAGCTACAAACACCCAATTGGGACAATAGTGCTGAACATCCTGAATTTGGGACCCTGACTGCGGCCGACATGTTTGCCGCCTGGGTGCGTCATGATCAGCTGCATCTGCGCCAGCTCAACGAGATATTGATGGCATGGCAAGAGGAACAGTTTGCAGGCAAGCGCTTTGAGTATGCCGGAGAGTAGGAAGTACAAAGTAAAAGGTGGCTAAAAACCCCACTTTGCACGATTCACTTATTCCCTCATACTCATCAAAACGGAGATTTAAAATGGAAATCAAAATTCAACAGGGCGATATTCGTGGGGCGGCGGCCGATGCCATCATTATTAATTTGTTTGCGGACGTGACCAAACCGGCCGGGGGGACAGGGGCGGTTGATGCGGCCCTTGACGGTGCCATCCAAGATGTAATCGAGTCAGGCGACATCACCGGCAAGCTGGGCGAGACACTGGTTTTATACCCGCGTGGGGTAATTCCGGCCCAGCGGGTTATCGTTGTGGGATTAGGTCCGCGCGATGGGTTCAGCCTGGAATCTGTGCGCGAAGCGGCCGGGTCTGCGATTAAAAAAGCACGCGATTTGGGAGCCAAGCAGGTTGCCACCATTGTGCATGGGGCCGGAATTGGTGGCTTAACCGTTGAAGGAGCGTCGCAAGCGGTTGTTGAAGGCAGTTTGCTGGCTCTGTACAAATATGATGCGCCAAAAACCATCAACAAAGGGGATGATAGCGAAGTAGAAACCCTGACCCTGCTTGAATTTGATGCGATGAAAATCGATGAAATCGAAGCGGGTGCGGCCGATGGTCAAGCCACGGCCGAAGGTGTTTATTTGGCCCGCACGCTAGTTAATCAACCAAGCAACGTGGCGACCCCAACCGCCATCGCCAACGCGGCCGTCAAAATGTCCCGCTCCGTTGGAATTAAAGCGACAGCCCACGATGAAAAATGGATGCGGGAGCAAGATATGAACGTTGCTTTGGCTGTTACTCAAGGAGCCCGTGAACAGGCGAAATTTATTGTGATGGAGCACAAGCCACAAGGGGCCAAGAATCGCCAACCG
>JAHDGV010000553.1:0-1625 GCA_020631655.1 Chloroflexota bacterium
TTCAACCGCACCGGCACATACTTGTGATACGGCGTCTTCGCAATCGGGTCACACCAATCGGCCGACGTGATCTCATTCAGCCGTGGGCCGTGTTGCACCATCTCCTCTTTTTCAAGATCAGGATACTCAATCCCGTGGCCGTGGGGCAGTGACAAAAAGCCGTTCCGCTGATCCGGATCGATGGTGGCTAACACCTCAATCTGACCGCGAGAGGTTTCGCAGATCACCCGCATCCCCTCAAGCACGCCGTACTGCTCCGCATCATCTGGGCTAATGCGGAGCGCACCATCTTTATCGATTTTGCGCCAGTCGGGATCACGCACAATCTGGTTGGCGTTGTAATCACGCCGCTCACCGGCCGCCAAAATCAGCGGATAATCAGGATTAATCACCTCTTCTTCAATCGCCAAATCGAGAATCTCTTGCACCATCTCTGGGATGTGCAGATGGATCAGCCCATCATCATGTTTGATCAAGCTCCAAACCTCTTCAAACGTGTGGGTGCTGATCGGCACGGCCGTGGGGCTATCCAAAATGTTGCGGAAAACCGCCTCGCCCAGCATGTGACCACGCCCCTCGTATCCGGCCCGACGCACCTGTTCTTTATACCGCATCGCATAAAACTGCGACACACCCCAAATCGCCGCGCCCGACCGTTTTTCAACCGGCAGAGCCTTGCCTAACGTTGCATACAAAATGATGGCCGCATACGCGCTCCACCCTTTGTTTTGGGCCAGCGCCATCTGAAACGCCATCGCAAACTCTCCAGATTCAGGGCTCTCAACATATTTTTTGGCTAACGCTTCCAGCTCCGGAAACTCTTCAGGGATGACGCCCATCGCCACCATCAGTCGCCGATAAATCTCAGGCTCTGGCAACGTGTCCCCTTCAGGCTCAACAATCGGTTTACGCAAGTAAAAATGTTGTTCTGGGAACGAAAAAGTGAAAAAGGCCGCTTCTGGCTTTTCGTACTGCGTTTGGGCTGGCAGGATGTAATCCGCATATTCGGCCGTTTCCGTCATCGCCACATCGATCACAACCATCAAGTCGAGCGCATCAAACGCATCTCGGTAGGCTTGGCTATCGGCCGCTGTCTGCAACGGATTTGAGCTATCAACGATCAAGGCGCGCAGGCGATTTGGGTTATCGCTCAACACCTCGCCCGGTAAAATGTTGGGCGGGTAGAGCTTGCTGATTTCAGCCATGTTTGACACCTGAGTTCGTTTATTGCTCTCATGGTGGAAATCGGGCGAGTGGCCGATGACAGGGGCAAACTGGGTGTGCAGATTATTCGTCCCAGCTCGGCCGAAGTTGCCGGTGAACAAGAACAGTAATTTTTCGAGATAGGTGTTGAGCGTGCTATGCAGGCTCATTTCAACCCCTAAATCATGGCGGGTACAGGCTTTTTCAGCCGCCGCAAAATCTCGGGTCACTTTTCGCACCAGTGCTTCGTCCAGTTCGGTACGCGCGATGTAAGCAGACACATCGATCTCGCTCAACATTCCAGCCAAAAGCCCATATCCCTCGGTGTGCTTTTTGAGGAAGGCGTGATCAACCAAATCCTCTTGAACCATTTGGGCCAGCATGGCGACCATCAAAAAGGCATCGGTTCCCGGTTTGATAGC
>JAHDGV010000553.1:1725-3096 GCA_020631655.1 Chloroflexota bacterium
TGCGTTGGAACGAAATCAAAAACGAACCCTGTTCAATAGCCCGAGCCCTCTCCGTCATCGGAGATCGCTGGACCCTGCTCATTATTCGCAACGCGTTTATGGGCACCCGCCGCTTCGATCATTTTCAAACCCAGTTGGGTGTCACCCGCCATCTGCTAACCGACCGGCTCAATTTGCTGGTTGAGGAAGGGGTGATGCGAAAAGTCCCCTACCAAGAACATCCAACTCGGTATGAGTACAAGCTAACAGAAAAGGGGGTTGAACTTTATCCAATCTTGATCACGCTGGTGCAGTGGGGAGACAAGTGGATGGCGGACGAAGGCGGGGTCCCACTTGAATATGTCAATCGAGAATCGGGAGAAATGATTGAGCCGGTCTTGTTAGACAAAAACAGCGGAGAGCTGATTAATCCGCGCACGATCGATGTAAAAATCGGGCCGGGGCTACATGAAATCCTATCTGACAATAACTTTCGTAAACGCTGGGAACCTTTGCTGAAGAAAAATCAAGATTGATACTTTAAGCCCATGCTAATGTGCGGCCGGTAAATCACTGCATAGCATTTTTACATTGCTAACAAAACCTAGGACACAAGTGATCTACTTTGAAACAGCCCCTTCAGGTATGCTTTAAGTTACAAGATTTACCTTTGGGAAGTTTTATCGATTCTTTAACCTTAAACCGGTCACTTAAGTGGGAAACTTTCGTAATGCCCCTCAAGAATCAACTCAATATCTTGGAGACTGTGCAAAATGTCCAAATATGATGACCCAGCTTCCCTCAAGCAGGGAGAAAAAGCCCATTTAGATTTAACCGATGACTTTTCGGTACATACAGACTGGCACCCGATGCGTGGAGGTGGAGCCAATTTCTCGACCCATAAGCTATACGTCGTTTCAGACGACCGCATTGAGTTTGTAGCTTCAAACGGCGGAGTCGCGTTTGCCTTGATCTTTGCGGCCGTCGGGGCCGGTCTCCCGCTTTTAGCCTTTTTCGGGGGTAATCCGGGGAGTTTCTTTTGCATGGGGCTGTTTGGCTTGCCTTTTCTGGCTGTCGGCATCTACATGTTTATCAGCGGGACGAAACCGATTGTTTTCGATTCTAAGCAACAAAAATTTTGGATCGGATACGACCCACCTGAAGAGTTAGACAATCTAACCTGTTGTTCCTTCAATAAAATCCAAGCCATTCAGCTTATAGACGAGTGGATAAGTGGGAGTAAAAGCTCTTATTACAGCTACGAGCTAAACCTTGTTTTGAAAACGGGTGAACGGATTCACGTCGTTGACCATGGAGATGGGGAACAAATGAAATTAGATGCAAATCGACTTGGAGCGTTCCTAGATGTTCCGGTTTGGGATCGTTTTTCAG
>JAHDGV010000075.1:0-2978 GCA_020631655.1 Chloroflexota bacterium
TGTTTAAGTTTAAGGGGCCATATGGCACACAGTGGGAGATTATTTCGGCCGGGATCATCATCTCGATTATTCCAACCGTTCTTGTGTTCCTGCTCCTGCAAAAATACATCTACAATGGTTTCACATCTGGAGCCAGCAAATAAAAACAATCTAATGATTGATAAATTAAATAAACTTCGGGAGTTGGCAACAGATGAATTGATCAACCGCATCTTGCCTTTTCATATTGAGCATATGGTTGATCATGACCTGGGTGGGTTCATTGGAACCATTTCAAATGACCTAAAATCTGATCCAGACGCACCAAAAGGGTTGGTGCAATGTAGTCGCATATTGTGGACCTATTCGGCCGCATATCGTCATTTCGCTAACGCTGATTATTTAAACATAGCCACATACGCCTTCAACGAGCTGATGAATCGTTTTAAGGATGAGATGAACGGTGGGTATTTCTGGACACTTACATCACAGGGTGCACCTCTAGACAGGAATAAAGTGATCTATGGTCAGGCTTTTGTCATCTATGGATTAACTGAATACTACTTGGCGACACAGAACGAGCTCGCTCAAAAAGAGGCTATTTATCTGTTTCGGCTATTGGATCAGTATGCGGTAGACAATCAATTTAATGGATATTGGGAGGCCTGTACCGAAACGTGGGAGCCTAATTTTGCAATAACGGTTGATGAGATTATAGAACCGGCCGCTAAAAGCATGAATACCCATCTTCATATGCTTGAAGCGTATACCAATCTTTTGCGAGCTTGGGACAACGACACCTTGAGACTCCGATTGTTCATGCTCATTCAGCTTCATCTCGATCATATTGTTGATTTGGAGACCGCCCACATGCGACTGCATTTTGAGCAGAATTGGCGTTCAATCAACGATCGATTTTCATATGGACATGATATTGAAGCGAGCTGGCTTTTGTGGGAAGCGGCCGAATTGCTTCAAAATCAGTATCTTATCCGCAGGGCAAAACCGATTGTTTTAAAGATGGCAGAAGCGACCTTGGCGGAAGGGATTGATATTGATGGTGGGATATATGATGAAGCTGGACCGGGTGAAATTCTAAGTGCAGAGAAGCATTGGTGGCCTCAAGCTGAGGCGATGGTCGGCTTTATAAATGCGTTTGAATTGACCCAAAATGATCTCTATATTGTGGCGATGTTTGAATGTTGGAACTTCATCCAGACCCGAATTGTTGACAAGCAACACGGTGGTTGGATCTGGGGTAGAGACAAAGATGGAAACCCTTTGGATCGAGAAAAAGCGGGTATGTGGAAAACGCCGTATCACAACGGCCGTGCCTGTTTAGAATGTATTCACCGGGTCGATAAGCTCTTGAGCACTATGATTTTGAAACAGGAACCAATAAATGAAAACTTATTACGGTTTTAACTTCCAGTGGATGTTTTGGAAAGAATGGGGGAGTAAAGAGAAACCACAACCGGCCGATCTTAAAGCGTTGGACTTCATGGCTGAGTTAGGCTTTAACTTTGTTCGCATTCCGACCAGCTATTGGTTTTGGACCCACGATTTCGCCTACACTGAACCAGATGAAGCTGTGCTAAAAACCATCGATCAATATTTGCACGCTTGCCAGCAACGCGGGTTACACATGAGCCTCAATTTGCACCGAGCACCAGGTTACTGCATCAACGGCAATGATCTTGAAAAGCACAATCTTTGGCTAGATGCGGTAGCTCAAGACGCATTTGCGTGGATGTGGGAGATGTTCGCCAAGCGATATTCAGGTATCAGTAACAACGACTTAAGCTTCGATTTAGTTAACGAGCCACCGGCCGTGGGGCAATACGGAATGACTCGCGATCATCACGAGGCGGTCATCCGGCGCACCGTGGCCGCGATACGAGCCATCGACCCGACGCGAGAAATTGTGATTGACGGTCTTGACGGCGGCCATTTGGCAATGCCCGAACTAGCAGATTTGGGCGTGATTCACAGCGGCCGAGGGTACCAACCGCAGAATGTCTCTCACTACCTAGCGGAATGGTGGCCGGAGTGGGAAGGACAACCGGAGCCGGTTTATCCCGGAACTCAGTTTAAAGGCAAAACATGGGATTACGAGGTGTTACACGATTTTTATCAGCCGTGGCGAGACTCAGAATCGGCCGGAGCTAAAATCCATATGGGTGAATTTGGCTGTTATAACCAAACCCCTAATGATGTGGCGTTACGCTGGCTAAAAGATTTGCTTCAGGTGTGGCAAGAAGCCGGTTGGGGATACGGCCTGTGGGAATTTGAAGGGCCGTTTGGTATTGTCAATCACGGCCGGCCGGGAGCCAAATACGAAGAAGTTCATGGCTATCAGGTTGATCGGGAACTTCTTGATCTTTTGCTAGAATACCAAGTCAAATGACCCGACCTAACATTCTCATCCTGTATACCGACCAGCAACGCTGGGACGCTTTGGGTGTAAACGATAATCCCCATATCCATACTCCAAACTTAGACGCATTAGCGGCCGGTGGTGCCAACTTTGATCATTGCTATGTGCAAAGTCCGCTCTGTATGCCCAGCCGGGTCAGTTTCTTAACGGGTCAGTATCCCAGCACGCTCAAAATCACCCACATGGGCGTTAATGTTCCGGCCGATGCGGTCACCATTGCGGACCTGTTTGGGCAATATGGCTACCACTGCGCCAACTTAGGCAAACTCCATTTTCAAACGCATGCCAATCGTGATCACCGTGATCCACACCCCGCTTATGGCTTTGACGAGCTGGATATTAGCGATGAACCTGGCGTTTATGAGGATGCGTATCGAGCTTGGGTACGGCGACATGCACCGGATCAATTGGATCATTTGAGCGTCGGCTTGCCCCCAGCCACGGCCGTTTGGCAACGGGAGATGGGCATTGAGGACGGCATCAACCATCCTGGTAACGAACCACGAGACGATTTTACAGGCGCCATCCCGTTTCCCGGTGATGAGCGCTTCACCCACACCGC
>JAHDGV010000075.1:3078-4237 GCA_020631655.1 Chloroflexota bacterium
GGCAAAGGGTATCCGGGGGATGATGGGGCGACGCGGGTGCCGCTCATTGTGTCTGGGCCAGACATCGGCTCTCAAAAATATGCCGATTTTGTTGAAGCGGTTGATGTTCTCCCCGCTTTACTTGAACTATCTTCTATCCAAGTCCCGGCACAGCTAAACGGCCGATCGTTTGCCCCTTTGCTCTTGGGTCGATCATTTGAACCCCGCACAAGCGCACTAACAGAATTTACCGGCTGGCGCACGCTGAAAACGTCAAACTTTCGCTATTTGGTTCATCAAGATGGGAGTGAACGGTTGTGGGATGCGGCCGAACAAGAACTGAATTTGGCCGATTACGGGGCTGAGTTGGCCCACCATCGGCACCTATTGTTGCAACGGATGCTGGATGCTGAGCGGCCGCTAGATCGGGATTGGCCATATTGATCCATTAAGCGACTGTAGGCCTGTGATGAGGCTCATAAAGATTACATCAACTGGCTCAAAGATAATTCGCACATCTCTATCCAGTTTTCCTGTTTTGACGCCGGGATCAAAACCCTGTCTTTCATCGGTTTACCCGTGCCGGGATCATGCGGGAGCACATTTCCACTAGCAATTAGCTCGTTAACCGTTTCGGGCTTTAATTTGACTGTCAGATCCCCTTTGTAAAACATGGCAAACATTTTGCCGTTGTGTTTTAAACCTTGAGCCCCTTTTCCCTCAGCAATCTCTACGTTCGGATTGGATCTAAAGTGATCCTTTAGGTCGTTGTAAATTTCTCGCACCTATTTCTCCTTGGCCCCCATACTGCACACTGCAGAAATTAGTTTGGCTCAACGATTAGCGCTGGTAGTGGAACGGTTGTTTCTCCAGTTTCTATGTGCTCTAAACGGATATCTGTTAGTTTATCATAGACACCAACCACGGCCGTATAGCCCCCCTCCGCCACATCTGGCCCGATGTAAATCTGATGCACCTGTACAATGCGGTCTCCCGGCCGCCAAGCCCATGACGGAGCGTCGAGCCGATCAGCCTGTGTCAAAATCGAGCCATCTTCGTTTAGCACATGCACAAATATGTTTGTGTCTGGATAGCCGACATAAGGAATAGTGCTTCCTAGCTTGGTTGGGTCTTGGACCGTCCAAACTGTGAGCAACTCAGCCACCCCGTTTGGTGGCAC
>JAHDGV010000075.1:4337-19204 GCA_020631655.1 Chloroflexota bacterium
GCAAAATAGGCTGGGATCGAAAAGATGGCGGCCGAAACGACCCAGATGCCCATCACGGCATACCGAACCGGCCACTCGCTCTGCTTGCCGGACAAATTGAGGAGCCGGACAAGATGGCTGTTAAAGAAACAGATGCCCAAAGCGGCCAGCAAATAGATTGGAATCAACGCTCCGATACTGCGGGTGGTAGCGGCCGTTGGGCCGGTAATCAGCGAAGGAGCCAGCCCAACCCCCAGCCAGAGGAGCAACAAAACATATTTGGGCGTGCGCCAGCGGATCGTTGCCTTGAGTAATCCCATCCCGAAAAAGAAGGCGGTGAGGGGGGCCAGTGTCGGTTTGCCGGGGATGTTGTAGGCTAAAAACTGATCACCTGCGCTAGGCCAAAACAGCCCCAACACGGTGCGCCACATATTTTGCAGGATGGGAACCAAATTTCCTTCACGCAGGGCGAGTAGCGGACCATCGAGCATGTCGAGCCGAGTTTCTAGGCCAGGATTATTGCGTAGATAGATGAAAAGTGGGGCGCTGAGCAATAAGCCGCCAAGCACGGCCGGTAAGCTGGCAAGCCAAAAGCGGCCGGCTCGCTTCACATCGATCAGCAGTAAGTAAATGCCAAAAGCTGGGATAAACACCCACAGCACCCGTGCGGCGATGTAGGTGTGCAACATCAGCCCGATCAGCACCGCGATGCCAAGCATGGGCCAGTAATTTCCCCCACCTAACCTCCCCCGAGGGGGAGGAAGTGCCAACTTCGTTGGCATTAAGCCCAACAAAGTTGGGCCGTTCCCCCCCCGGGAGGGGTTAGGGGAGGGCTGGGTTAACGAGAGTGAGACATTGAGCCAAATTTGATAGGTTGCTGCGGCCAGACCAATCGTGATCAGAGGCAAAAAGCCGGACCTTAACGCCTGCCGTGATGCAACCATGGGCCACCAGCCCACGGCTAAAATGGCAAGGGTGAGCAACGCAACGTTTTTGCCAAATAGTTTATCGGTCCAACGGTATACGGCCGCATGGCAAATGATCATCGCCGTTGGAATAAGCAGCCGCAACGAGAATACTGACACACCGAGCAACCGCATCCAGCCGGCCAGCAAATAGGCATAAAGCGGTTCGCGGCCGTAGCCGAGCGGAAAGTAGTAACGCAAGTTGCCATTTAGCACTTCGAGCGCTTCATGGCCGTGGTTGGCTTCGTCATGGGTTAGGCCGGGAGGTAGGCTGTCAAGGGCATAAACGCGTAACCCAAATGCCACAAGCAAAAGGATGCAAGCGATGGCGTGTTGGGTTTTGAATCGTTTGGGGAACATGTTGGTGGGTGGCACCACCCAAAGCGGTCTAAGTCGCTTTTTTCGCTACGGCGAAGACTTCTCGCTCGAAAAACCAGCGGAATGGGGGAACGTCGAAGGCAAGTTTGCGTAGACCGGCCATCATAAAGTTTTCTTGGCGATTTTGTGGGGGAGAATCAAGCCAGACGTTGCCTTTAAAACCGGCCGCCTCAAGTGCGCGATCCATGCTCCACAAATCTTGTTCGTTAACATGCACGTGCTGGTTAACCGGGGTGATGGCTCGTGGGTCTTTGGGATAGTTGGCCCCTTGCCCCATTAGCGTGCGCACCATGCGCACAATCGGGTATGCATATTGGTCGTATGCTTTGTTGGGGGCGGTGTGGATGATGAACATCCCGTCATCTTTTAACACTCGGCCGACTTCGAGCATCGCCTCATGCAGTTCCCAAGGGTGTAAATGTTCAACCACATCGAACATCAGCACGCGGTCAAAATATTTTGATGGGAATGGCAATTTTTTAGCGTCTGAGCGGCAGGCTCCAGCCACAACTTTGGGATCATCGGCCCCACGCGCGTCAATTTCAGCCTGAATCACATCCCGTGTCATGCGGGTAGCCACCTCGGCATAATCCATCCCGTACGCTTCGATGCCGAGGGCCATGCAGTGGCGCAAAATCTCACCACGGCCGCATCCCACATCCAGCACTGTCATGCCCGGCTCAACTTCTGCCACCTTGAAGGCATCGTTTAGGCGGCGCGACAAATGCGCTCCTTCAGATGCTGTAAACTCTTCAAACCCCTCGCAAGCGGTTAAAAAATATTCTTCTGTGTATAAAGTAGATGGCAGTGGTTTTGGATCCACTGAGCCGTTTTTGTTATTTGCCATAGTGGGGCGGATTATAGCAAAGGTTTACAAGGCTCGGCACCCTTCAATATCTGTTCGTTGCGGTTTCATTAGTTAGCCGCAGGGTAAAAATATTTAATAGTGGAAATAGACTCAGGTTTTTAACTTAAAGCTCTTTGATGATGACGGCCGGTACGCCGCCTACCACAACGTGTGGAGGAACATCCCGAGAAACAACCGCTCCGGCCGCAACCACCGCCCCTTCCCCAATGGTGATTCCGGGCAAAATGATGGCTCCTGCACCTAGCCAAGCACCATCTTCGATCACAATCGGCTCACCGGATAATTGTCCGCCGCGTTGTTCTGGGTTATCGATATTGTGCTTGCTGGTAATCAGCATGACCCGATGCCCCATGTAGACTTTGTTGCCAACATCAATGGTGGCTGAAAGATCAAAAATGCTTTCGATATTGATAAAACAATCTTCACCAAATGTTAGCCGTGATACAGCCCTTGGCCCTCCGGATATTTGAGGAATATCCATAAAGACTGTGCGTGCGTTGATGTTGATCCCTCCCATTTGTAGTAGCTTTCGTCGTAGGCGTAAAAATGCGTTTGATGGGAATAAACGGCCGATAGAACGGAAGATTAAGTAGCGCCAGTTGTGCGAGAACACGTCTTCATGCGCGACCGTTCTCATTTTTTGGAATGTATTTGGTGTTGTTTGCGGTGTTGTTGTATCCATTGGGCGCATCTGCTCATTGAGCCAGTAAAATGCCGATTATAAAATACTTTCAGATGACTAAAGTGACTAAAGCTAGCTTTCTGGAAGTAATTGTATTCCTGTAATCTATTTAACTAACTTAATATTGCTTAATTTTGCTCGATATTCACTGCCTAAATCTCATTATGCATGAAAAATATTAACGGTTGTTTAAGATGAAGCAAATTTTTCGCACTTACTTTTGGTTTGATGGGATTAAGCTGAAAAATATTACGGCCGTGTTCTTCGCCGATATTGTACAACGAATATGGCAGGTTTTGCTTAAAATAGGCGACACATAGTGTAGGAATTTTGTTTTGGCTCGGTCTGCAGGGCTGTTAAATCAAAGCTGTTTAATTATGAGGGGGCATTGCCGGGCTGATTTTTCCACCTAGCCCTGAGCCCCACAATTCGCTCTTCACCTTTTGCAAGCCGAACGAAATTGCCCCTAAGTGCATACGCCACAATCAGTGCTGTGATAATTCCACCCACGATGTAAGCGGGGCTAACCGCCACAAGTTCTGCCCAGCGGCCGGTGATGGCGATGACGATAAATACGACTGGAATGATGACTCCCATCATCATAGATGCAACGGAGGCCCAGCCAACAAAGTAGAGCATGCCTCCCATCACCAAAAGGGCGATTGGAAAAATTGGCGGGAAAACGGCGGCCGCCCAGCCAACGTTTGGTCCGGTCCCGGCGCCACCCCGAAAGCCAACAAAAACTGACCAGTTATGTCCGATTACAGAGAAGATCCCGGCTGTACTTTCAAGCCACGGTAGCAGATCGGCCGGCACAAAACTGCCAAACACCCAGCGAACAACAAGCACCGCTACAATGCCTTTTAACACGTCGCTTAAAGATGTGAGTAACCCGATTGTTAACCCGCCAGCCCGCAGAGAATTGGTTCCTCCAGTTCGGCCGGACCCTACTTCTAAAATATCAAGGCCGCGGAAATATCGTACATAAATTCTGCCGAAAGGGATGGCTCCTAGAAAGTATCCGATACATATTGCGCCTAAGAAATAAAGAGGGATCATGTTGGGGTTTTGCATTCCTGCTTGTTAGCTGTGAATTGTACGATTCATTTTATAGTGTAACGATTCAGCATGGGCGCCAATATCCCCAGACAGTATGGGTTCTCGGGGCGTTTCTATTTGGGCACTATCTAAAACCTTAAATCTTTTAGAACCAAGGTATAGATGGCTGACTAATTACTTTTTTACAACCCTATACTTACTGATTGGTTTCCCATATCGAGCTTCTTACTGAAAAATTATAGATATTTCCTCATGTTTGGTTTTGGTCAAAAACCAACCGCCCCAGTCGGGCTGGCTTTTGTTGGCAAGGGAAACAATTAGATAGGAAAGGTTATACCAAGTTGCTTCTAGTAAATCGGTTTTTGAGAGAGCTAGGGGGCCGTTGGGATGGGAGTGGATGATGGCAAGGATTTCTAGCCCTTGATCTTCGGCATCCATCAGCACTTGGATTTGCCCGGCCGGGTCCATTTTATATGCTACCGGGCTGTGTTTAATGTTTTCGACGGGGCAGAACTGGATAACGGTTTGATCTTTGCCAATTAAGAAGCCGCATCCTTCGTTTGGGTAAACGGTTAAAAAGCGATGATTGACTTGAGTTTGAACTGTTTCTGGAATGATGAGTTCCATCATCACCTCTAAATTCTGGCCTGCATTTTAAGTACGAGCCAGAGTATAGCACGAGGCTGTTACGAACCTGTTTCTTTGTCATTTACATTTTAGATTGATTCGGTTGCGCAATGGCTTTACGGCATCTTCGGCTTAAAGGGTATTATTTTGGCTATGGTTCAGCTGTTTATTGCGTCGGTAATTTTTTGCACAGTTTCAGCCACTGTCTGGTGGCTGTGGCACTGGCTTGTGATTATCACCGAGGGGATATATTTTGGGCCAAGGATCGTTGTTTGGCTGTACGACCGAGAAGCGTTTAGGTACGACGATATTAAACTCTATGAGATGGAAGATGAGCTGATTTTGGTGGTAGAGCCGGTGTTAGGAGAGCTTGACGGCCGTGAAAACCCTATCCTTTTAGACGTTGCAACGGGTACCGGCCGGGTCCCCCAATTTTTGTATCAAGACGGCCGGTTTAGAGATCAGCTAAATGGGAAAGTCATTGGGGTTGATGCTAGCCGCAAGATGCTTGACTTGGGGATCAAAAATCTTGCTCCTATCAAAAATAATTGTGATTGGCTTCAAGGATCAGCCAGCGAACTGACGTTTGATCAAGACATGTTTGACTGTGTGACGTGCCTTGAATCGCTCGAATTTTTCCCAGACCCATTGCAGGCTTTAGACGAAATGATTCGGGTTTTAAAACCAAACGGATCTATGCTGGTTACTCGCCGGGCGGGATGGGAGGCAAAATGGTTTTTGGGACGCTACTATAGCCAGACAGATTTTGCCGATTTACTCAGAAAAAAGGGGTTAACTGATGTGGTTTTGTATCAATGGCAAAATAATTATGATTTAGCCATCGGGCGCAAACCAAAAATTGATGAAACTGTGTAAAAATTGCGGCCTATGACCGATTCAACCATAACCCACACCATAACTTCTGTTGATTTGCTGATTATTGGATCAGGCCCGGCCGGAACTTCAACGGCTCTACATTTGCTGAAGCAAGATGCCGCTTGGGCAGAGCGTATGCTGATTGTTGATAAAGCCATTCATCCCCGAGAAAAGCTTTGCGGCGGTGGCATCACCCATCTGGGTGAAAATGTGCTTGCCGATTTGGGGTACGCGATTGAACCCAGTAACTTTGAGGTGAAAGAGGTCCGTCTTAAATACGAAGATGAGCACTACTCGTTTCGGGGTGATCCGGTATTTCGTATTGTCCATAGGGCAGAATTTGACCACTGGCTGGTGAAAGAGGTTGAAGCGCTAGGTGGCAATGTGTCACAAGGTGAGGGGGTTGAGGACATCGCTATCAATGAAGCGGCCGGTTATGTGGATGTGGTCACAGACCAGCGGACTATTCGTGCCAAAGCGGTCATTGCGGCCGATGGGTCGCGCAGTTTGGTGCGGCGTAAGCTAGGGATTAACGATGGCACCCATGTGGCGCGTTTAATCGAGGTGCTGACCCCTGAAACGTCAGAATCGTCATGGGAGTTTCGAGATGGGGTGGCGGTTTTTGATTTTAGCCAAATGACATCTCACGATTTGCAGGGGTACTATTGGGATTTCCCAAGTATTGTGGGTGGCAAGACGCTAATGAATCGGGGAGTGTTTGACAGTCGTGCAAGGCCGGAGCGAGAAAAAGCGAGCTTGAAAACAGTTTTGGGTGATTCTATGCAGGATCGCGAGCGCGAGCTGGAAGAGAAAGAGATCAAAGGACATCCGATCCGATGGCTCGATTTCCGGAGTACGCTATCAGTTCCTCACTTGCTTTTAGCCGGGGATGCGGCCGGGGCTGACCCGCTGTTTGGTGAGGGGATTGCCATTGCGTTGGCTTATGGCAAGGTTGCGGCCGCTGAAATTACAAGCGCATTTGCAAAAGATAACTTTGAATTCAAGCGGTACAAGTGGCGCATTTTCCGTAATGGGGTGCTACTGTCTGTGTTGATTCGGGTTTGGATTGCAGGCCATGCGTATCGCACCCACCGGCCGCGTAGCATTCGGATTGGATGGAGCGTGGCACGCTTTATTTTGAGACTCACCCCTTGGAGCCGACCTGACTTTGTTCCTGCCAGAGCTCCTAAATAACTAACTCACCTTACGCGCTTTCTTGAGAAAGACTTCGGAAGTTTTTACCAGCTAATCCGGTTCTTATTCGAGAAACTGAAACTTCCGGGGTCTATTAATGCGTAATTTGAGTCACTGACGCTTGCTGGGCATAGCTTCCATTCTAAAAATAGGCAAAAAAAAAGCCCCGCTCGTGAGAGCTAGGGCGTTTTACCAGTTAATTTTTGACAAGACCGTGACTACTGTGTGACTGTGATGAATGGATGTGACGAGACTGTGTGATGTGTGACCTGTGAAGGGTGTGAGACTTCGTGCTTCGATGAGGTCTTGTTGTTTGTTAACTGATGATCAAAGTATAGGTTAGGATCAGAGTCGGAGATATGCGTAAAAGTACGTAATTTCCAATTTTGGTAAAATTACCTGCTTAAAGCTGAGTCTATTTGATTGATTTTACACAGTTGATTTATTGATTATCCGAGCAGGTCTGTGGAGAGGGAAAATCATACGTTTGTGATTAGAAGGTAATTTAGTCGGAGTTTTTACACCATTTATAACCCAGAAGTTGACTCAATTCGGTACAATATCCCCGTGTTTCTTCTATAAAGGTTATGGCCCTGCCGGTTTCTTCGCTTTTTTAGCCCAACATAACCAGTGCTTCGCCCAGCTTCTTTTGCGAGGTTGCTAATTGAAAATGGCGAAGCCTAAAGTGTTTGACATGAATCAACACCTAGCAATCTTTGTTTGGTCAAACACTCGTCTTGCTGAAACACCACAAACTAGGGTGCCCACTCACAGATTCGAAAGATTAGATTCGGCCGGTAATTGGTTATGACCCCGATTGCAATTCAAGCAAACAACCTAACAAAGAACTATCCTGCAGATGCTGGGTGGCTTTTCCGTAAACGTAAGGAAGAAAACAAGCCATCTGTGCAGAATGTCTCTTTAACGGTGCAACGCGGAGAAATATTTGGGTTAACCGGATCCAACGGGGCGGGTAAGACAACCTTAGCAAAAATGTTGTGCACGCTGATTTCTCCCACAAGCGGCTCGGCTACTGTAGCAGGCATGCCGCTCGAATCAGCGTATGGGGCGGGAATTCGTGAACAGGTTGGACTTGTCGTTGCTGATGAAAGAAGTTTTTATTGGCGCTTAACCGGCCGTCAAAACCTCACATTCTTTGCAGCTTTATTTGGCATTTTCGGGGATGAGGCCCATGCTCGGGTAAGCGAACTTTTAGATTCCGTTGATTTATCAGCGGCGGGTGACCAGCGCTTTGACCGCTACTCTAGCGGCATGAAACAGCGTTTGGCCATTGCTCGAGGTTTGCTCCATCGTCCTGAGATCTTGTTTTTAGACGAACCCGGCCGGAGTTTAGATCAGGAATCGAAGAATAGAATTCACGATCTAATTTTAAACCTCAATCAATCTCGCGGAATGACCGTGTTTTTAATCACCCACGATCAGACTGAAGCGGACAAACTATGCACGCAAATTGGAAGGATGGAAAACGGGCAGTTAGTTTGACTTTAGGCTAAAGTTCATTTAGTAATCTGGCAGTTGGGTAGAACGTCAGATTGCTGGGCTTTTAGCCACAAAAACAAATAACAAGTGTGTGACTTTTATTTGTTTAGTTTTCCTTAAGTGTAGAGCGAAAAAATAGGATGGATAAATTTAGCCCTCGTCGAGAGATATTAAAAGGCGGGCTTGCTAGCTTAGCAAGTTTGTTTGTGCTTCCTTTTGGGCGCAGAAACACATATCCCGATTTTTATAATAGCTCTCTGGTTGCCAATCAACTGCTCCATCAGAAAACTCAGAGTGTAAAACATGAAGAGAATGAGGTTGTTTACTTCTGGTCTGGAGCGCTAACGCCGACATCGATCAAGATAAATGTTCGACTAATTGCAGGGGCCTTGACCCAGATTAAGTATGTGAGCGCGGCCGGCGAGGAAAAATTGTCTGAGCCAGTTGATCTAACTTTAATCAACTCTTTTGATAACTACATCGCTACCTTTGAACTAACCGATTTGGTGCCAAATATGGGGTATAAGTACTGGGTTGTGATGGATGGAATCGAGTACAATCTCGAGGGTTCATTTACAACACCGGCCGATGGCCCCTTTTCGTTTAAGGTCGCTTTTGGGAACTGCTCAAGAACCGGATCTACTAGCAAAATTTACTCAGAAATTTTAGAGAAAGCGCCGCTTATGTTCATGCATTTGGGCGATTTCCACTATGAAAATATTAAAATCGCGGCCCCCTATAAATTTCGGGAAGCGTATCGGCGCGTTCTAACTTCTACCACCCAATCAGAGCTGTATCATAAAACACCGGTTATGTACATTTGGGACGATCATGATTATGGAGGCAACAACACAAACTCTGAATCTAAATCTGCAAAAACGGCCCAAGATCTATACCGCCAATGTGTGCCCCATTATCCACTTGTCAAGCCTGAAGGGGCGATTTACCAATCATTTAGAATCGGCCGGATTAAGTTTGTCGTAACCGACGGCCGATCCAATCGTGATCCTGACACTGAGCCAGACAATGAATCAAAGTCGATGTTGGGCAAGGCTCAAAAAGAATGGTTAAAAGATGAGCTGTTGCGAGGAAAGTTTGAAGGACCTCTCACAGTTTGGGTTAATAATGTTTCATGGATCAGTTCGGCCGACCCAGACACATGGGCCGGTTACCAGACCGAGCGGGCTGAGATTGCCACGTTTATAGAAGAAAACGAAATCGAAAATATCGCCATGCTTTGTGGTGATGCCCATATTTTGGCAATGGATGATGGCTCAAATAATCGATACGGTGCGCAAGGCAAACGGCTTTTCCCAGTGTTTCATGCCGGACCACTAGACTCAACCCCGGTATTTAGAGGCGGCCCCTACACCCAATTGGCCCCACTTGAAAACGGAAATTATGGGATGATGGAAGTGGTGGATACCGGTAACGGAATTGATATTTATTGGTCAGGGTATTCTGTATCCTCTATCGAGGAAGAAGATCGGACCCGAGATTCTCAACCCGATCCAGATTCAGATATAGAAGCAAAGAATCAGCTGTTAACGTTCGCATTTTCAATGCCAGAACCGGAAAAGCTAGCGTCTAGAATGGAACATCGAGCCTTTTTGCCTCTGGTTCAGAAAGATTGATAAAAGCTATGAATTATAAATTTCTCTCAGCACTCAAGGTTTTCTCAATATTGGGATTGCTTTTGCTTGTCAACGTTGCATTTTCACAAGCTGTCGATTTTCCGTTGTACGTCAATGCAGGTAGCGCTACAAACTACACCTCGGCCGATGATGATGTGTTTGTGGCTGATCGAGATTGGATTGACGGGTCTTGGGGATTTATTGGCGGGATTCGAAAAGATATTGTGGGGGCCGAATTTTATGCGACAGGCGGAACCGAGATCGAGCCGGTATTTAGCACTCAACGGCAAGGTTGGACCGAGTTTCGCGCATCAAACATTGCCAACGATACCTATCTAGTGACACTCTATTTCCGCGAAGAGAAAGCCCACGGCCCAAAAATTAACCAGGTGCGTCTGATTTCAGAAGGGGTGGTTCTGGAAGAAAATTTAGACATTTATGCACACGTCGGCCGGGACTATGCGCTGACCTACCGTTTTGCAACAGAGGTTAACGACGGCGAGTTGAACATCCAAGCACAGGTTCTGGAAGGGACGACTAACATTTCTGCGCTAGAAATTAAAGAAGTGCAGAATAGCGGTTCTCCCCCCTCGGTTCCTAAAAACTTGGTGGGGCAAAACAGCTATGATGCGACCCAAATCTCTTGGGCTCCAGTTGGGTCTGGTGATTTGCACGGGTATTGGATATATCGCTCGGTTAATGCGGGGCCGTTTGAAAAGATCAATGACAAGCCGGTGTTGATTAACCGATATCAGGACCGGACCGCAGAGGTTGGAGTGACCTATGAGTACAAAGTATCTGCGGTAGATACATTTGGGATCGAAAGCGGCCGGACAGATGCTGTGGCCGCTCAGCGATTGGATCTGGCTCAGGCCGAACTGCCTGTTTTAGAATTAACGCTTGAACCGATTGATTGGGAGTTTTTGTACGCTTTTCCATTTGACGAAAACTCTGTCACAGGGCAACTTGTGGTTGATGGTCAGACCTACGAAGTTGAAGCTCGCTATCGCGGCAAAGGGAGCCGAGGCTCTAACAAGAAAAATTGGAAGATCAAGTTTTCAGGGAGCTCTCCGTACCCAGATCGCGACACCCTCAATTTAAACGCAGACAATATGGATTTCAGCTATCTGCGCGGGCCGGTTTCGTTTGAGTTACTTAATTCGATGGGGGTTGAAGCACCTCAGCATCGTTTTGCACTGCTGTTTGTGAACGGAATTTACATGGGTGTTTACAACGATTATGAGCAGATAGACGAAGAGTTTATGGCGCGAACTGGCCGGGATGATGACACCATCATCTACAAAGGGCAGGTCAACATGTTTAAAGATTTAAATGGGGAAGCTGACTACGAAATCGCCTATGAAAAAAACAACAAACGGACATCGGGTCATGCTGAAATTATTGATTTGGTTGAGGGACTGAGCAATGTCAGTGACGATGAGTTCCCATGGTTGCTTCAGGACAAGCTGGATATTGAAAGCTACTTAAAAATGTATGCTTTTAACGTGTGGGTTGGGCATATCGATTCATTTGATGGCAACAGCTATTTAATCTACGATGCCAAACGTGATTTTTGGGAAGTGATTCCGTGGGATTATGATTTTGCATTTGGCACATATCCATCTGATTTTGGGTTTGATACCAGTTTTGGTATCGATTTAGGGATGGGTGTTGAGCGTGTCTTGCCACAGCGTGGGGTCAATGTGCCGCAGTACCGGCAATATTTCTGTCACCAGATTGAACTGTTGGGTTCAACCACCTTGAGCCAAGCCAATGTCTCGGCCGAGGTGAATCAACTACTCACCGAAATCTTGCCCGATGCCCAACGGGACTGGTTAAAAATCGGCTGGTCAGAGAGCGCTCAGCTTAATACGCTTCCGGCCGACTTTGGTCAGTACATCGCTGAGCGGAACGACATCTTAATGGCCCAAGTGCCAGCTTATTGTAGCGCTTATGATCGGCCGTATTTGAAAATTAACGAAGTTGTGCCGCAAAATTTGGGTCAATTCTGTGACGGTAGCTCAGGGTGTGAAGACGACTGGATTGAAATTTATAATGCAGGATTGCTCCCCGTTGATCTTAACGGGATGTATTTGAGCGACGATGCCGGGAATCCTACCAAGCACAAAATTAACGGCACCTTGGTTGTGCCACCGCTGGGCCATGTGACCATTTGGGCCGATGGGCAAACGGGCCAAGGAGCTAGCCATCTTGGCTTTGAGCTTAGCGATCGGGATGGAGCTGTTTATTTGTCAGACGCGGCTGGAAATCTATTAGACACCCTTAGCTGGACCAACTTGCCAAGCGGACATGCTCGCGCTCGAATCCCAGATGGAACTAATTCTCTCCAAAATGTGATTGCGGCCACTCAAGACAAACCGAACACACAATCAGCTCCAGACATTATCGATGTGGACTTTTCACCCGTTGGTATGACGGCCGATGACAGCGTTTATATCTCAGCTGAGATTGTGGATGAAGGAGAGTTTGAACCGATCTTGTACTATCAAATTGATGGAACCGGATTTGTGTCGTTGCCGATGTTCAACAGCAGTGGGGCTGAGTGGTTGGCCGTAATTGGGCCACGGCCGGTTGGAACCCGCGTGCAATATTATGTGACGGCCGAAGATGAGGATGGATTGATGCGGACAGAGCCGCCAAATGCTCCACAAGATGTGTATGAGTATGTGGTTGGCTATGAGTCTCCGACTCTGTACATCAACGAACTCGTCGCTTCGAATGATGGGATCTATTTTGATCCAGATGAAGAAGGGGAAACACCCGACTACATCGAGATTTATAACCCTGGCCCGTGGGCCGTTAACCTGGCTGACATGTACGTTACCGACACGCTGACGGAAACGAGAGATTTCCGGTTGGCGAAACAAACGGGGCAGTTAGTTGTTCCGGCCGGTGAGCACTTGTTGTTGCTGGCGGATGACGATGGCAAACAGGGACCAAATCACTTGGGCTTTAAACTGTCTAAAGGTGGCGAAGATTTTGGCCTGTTTGACCGCAAAGGGTTTGGCAACCAACTGATTGACGGAGTCACCTTCGGCCAGCAAGAAACAAATATCGCCATCGGCCGCTGTGAAGATGGTGGTTCATGGGGCATTCTTGAGTTCCACTCCCCCGGCCGAACAAACGCAAGTTGCGGCCGGCAAGCCCCAACTGTGAGCAACCTGATCCAGACACCACAGTGGCCCGTTGCTAGTAACAACAGCCCGGTAAAAGTTGAAGTAACGGCCGAAGATGACAAAGGAATTTCATCCGTTTGGTTGCACTATCGACTGCCAAATGAAACGTGGGTTAGCAATCAAATGAGCCGCAGTGGCTCTACCTACACGTCCCAGATCCCAAGCATTTTGCAACGGGGTGTGATTATCGAATACTACGTTGAAGCGATTGATAATCAGGGAATCACCTCGACCTATCCGCTGGGTGCACCAGAACGACTGAACAGATTTATGTTCCACACCACCCAGCCTGAGACCTACCCCGAATTTGCAACGCCACCAAACCTAAAATTTACTGAGCTGGTTGCAAACCCGATTTCGGCCGGGATTAGTGATCCTGATGAAATTGGAGAAAAAGCGGCTTGGATTGAGCTTTACAATGGGGAAAATGAAGCGGTTGATCTGTCAGGATACGTCTTGGCTCACGAACTCCTCTTTCCACATGATTATGTGATCCCAGATGGGGTTGTTATTCCAGCCCTGAGCTACATGACATTTTTGCTGGATGATGATCCCGAGCAAGGTGATTTGCACGCCGCCTTTGAACCGATTCAAACGGGGGACACAATTGGCATTTATACGCCGCATCGAATTTTGGTTGATGAAGTGTCGTACGGAGAAGAATTAGTGGATGGGGCGGTGCTAACTCTAGATGATCCGGGTTGGACCGTTGGTAGTTGTGCAACTCCGGGTGAAGAGAATGGTCAAGAGTGCCGCACAACGATTTTCTTGCCCATCGGCCGCCGTTAAAGCGTTGCTTTAAGGCAACCAGTTTTTCCAGACGTCTTCATTGGCCTCGATCCAGTGCGCGGCCGCTTTTTCCGGCGTAACTTCATTTTCCTTTATGTCGGCCAACATGCTGATTTGATCGTTGATTGAATACCGCATATTGCGAATAAAGGTGTAGACCTCAGGCGCTTCAACGGCCAGCTCGCCCCACACAATTTTGAACAGTTGCTCATCTGGATAGCCGCAGTCAACTCCGGCCGGATTATCGTGACAGCCGGGATAAAACTCAGGGAGCTTCACCTCGACTAGCTCATGCTCAGCGTGGATTACATGTGGGGTCCACAAATAGAACAAAATCGGCCCTTCCCGGTCGATGGCGGCTTCCACTCCGGCCAAAATCCCTACTTCAGATTCCGCGTAAATCACTTCAAACGGCAAGTCTAAATTGCTGATAATCGCTTCATCATGGGTGCGATCCTGTCGGCCGGGGGCTAAAAACTGCCCCTTGTCGCCCGTCTCAGCCGTGGCAAAATACTCAGCGATTTCAGAGTCTTTCAACCCCTCCCACGTTGCTACTTCCGGGTGTTTTTCAATCACGTAATCTGGCACATACCAACCAATCCGGCCGGTTGGCCCCAACAGCCCAGCGTAATCAACCGTGCGCTGTTTTTCTATAAACTCCAGCATATTTTCTTGGTGGGCCGATGGCCAAACTTCTAGGCTGATATGGGCATCTCCCTGCGAAATCTCTGACCACTGCGCATTTTCGTCTAGGTTCACAATTTCAACCGTGTACCCCAGCTCATCGTGCAATAGCGCCTTGGCCACCTCCGCATTCACCTGCGACGATCCCCAGTTGTTTTGCACAATTACGATATCGATTTTCTCTTTAACCGGCAGGGATTGAGCCTCCGCATCCCCACCACAACCAACAAGCAGTAGGGCGAAAAACGCAAACATGATTAGGATCGTTGAATTTGACGGTTTGGGGCATCGGCCGACAAAAGAAGAATTCATGTCGGCAGTATAGCACCCGGTTTAATCTGGCTGAATGAGGCTCTGGTAACAGGCTTTTGCTAAGAAAAAGGCAAAAGCGGGCCTGCGATGGTGTAAATAAAAAACATGAGTTCAAACAGGGAT
>JAHDGV010000554.1 GCA_020631655.1 Chloroflexota bacterium
TATTCAGCTTTTACCGCTTTTCTTGGCTTCCGGGTCAACAACGGTGAGTATAAAGTGATGGGGATGTCTCCTTATGGAGAGCCGAACTATGTGGATAAGATCGATAAGATTTTTAAGGTGTATGACGACGGCAGTTTTTACACCAATATGGACTACTTCAGCTATCACTATTCGGCCGATACAACGTACAACAGCAAGTTCACCGATCTGTTTGGTCCGGCCCGCCATCACACGGCCGACTTTTTTACGCACAATACCAATCCTGAGCTAAGCCCGAATGATCCGCAGGTAAAAGAAAATCAGTATTACGCTGATATCGCCGCCAGTATTCAACGGGTCACGGAAGAAGCTGTAATTAAAATGCTGAATGCATTGCACAAAGAAACCGGCTCGAAAAACTTATGCATGGCCGGTGGTGTGGCGCTAAACAGTAAGGCTAACGGTCGCTTGTTGCGGGATACCCCGTTTGAAAACATTTTCATCCAGCCAGCGGCCGGTGACAACGGCGGTGCCTTAGGTGCGGCCCTTTACGCATGGCACGTTATTTTGGGCAAACCGCGTGAATGGACTCAAGAGCATAATTATTGGGGTGCCGAGTATTCGAATAGCCAAGTTTCAGCCGCGATTAAAGAGAGTGGTTATAAATTTGAAGAGATCACAGATGAGACAAAGCTAACCGAGCGAGTTGTCGATGATTTTCTAAATAAAAAGGTGATTGGTTGGTTCCAAGGTCGCTTTGAATGGGGTCCACGGGCGTTGGGCGCACGTAGCATCATGGCTGACCCACGCCATGAAGACATGAAGGACATCGTGAACACAAAAATTAAGTTCCGCGAACCGTTCCGGCCGTTTGCTCCCACGTTGCCGCGCAAATACGCGGCCGATTGGTTCCAGCTCGATAGCCCCAACAACAATCTGATGAACCACATGCTGACCGTTTTGCCGTTCCAAGAAGAGCCAGGCAAGAAGGTTCCGGCCGTGAATCATATGGGGACCGGCCGTTTGCAAACGGTTGACCGTGAGCACTGCCCTCGTTACCATGACCTGATGGAAACGTTCGGCCAAGCAACAGGTGTACCGATTTTGATCAACACCAGTTTTAACTTGCGCGGTGAACCGATTGTTAACACGCCGCAAAACGCGATTAGCACGTTCCGCAACAGCGGCATCGATACGTTGGTTTTAGAAAACTTTGTTGTGACCAAAGATTAATCTATCCAAAAGCAACAAAAAAAGCCCCGCTCGTTTTTCCAACGAGCGGGGCTTTTTTTGTTTTAACATGTCTATGAATCGGGATTTTACTAGCGTGTTACGATTGGCAAATAAACTGCTGGATCTAAATCCCCCGGATTTACCGTTGTTGTGGGGAAGGTGTAGTCTTCAACTTCCCCATTCATGAGTCGTATTGAAGAGGAAACTCCAACTTGATCGTCACAGGCACCGTCATTGTCCCAATCTTGGTGAAGCCTAATACGGAAAACGTGTGATTCACTGGGATCAACTGAATCTGGAACGTCGAATACCATGTTGACCATCTCAATTCCTACTGGTTCCATGGTGATAATGCGCTCACCATCATCGGCAAAGTCTTTGTCGCCGTTCCAGTCCGCCCAAGCGTTCAAGCAACCTCTCGCTCCAGTGCTTCCCTGAATGTCGATCGCAACTTCGCCACCTTCAGCACCGGCCGACCATGTGCCATTTGCAACAACGCCATCATCACTGCCGTCACTGGCCGAGGCACCAGATTCTGTGGTAACGGTTGCGCCAATCCGAATGTGATTGACCATGTCGGTACTGGCGATATGGCTAGCCGCCTCATACCCAGATGCATCTGAATAGTCTCGCTGATCATTGACAGACCATCCGATATCTTCTAGTAACGCGAGGGTCAGCGCGTCAACGGTTCGAGAGCTTGGTCCTTCACCCGTTGCAGCGTTCATCATCCGGCCCAAGTTGCTGGGATGGTTGTCGTCCAGATGGGACATGCTTGATCCATTTTCCCAAGTTGCGGTTGAATAGATAAAGGCTGATCGGCTGTCGTTCGCGTCTTTGGTCTTTGGCCCAGCAAAAACAACAGTGCCCGACCCACCAAGAAAAGCGTTTAGTAGTTCGGCCGAATTATTTTCAATATCAATCATTTTTGTGACTTCAGTTGTTCCATTAAATGTGTATACAAAGGTGTCTGTAATATCTGGCCCATAGGTTCCAATTGTAGGTGAGTCGTTGTCGTCTACCCCGAAGGTCATGGCAAATCCCATGCCGTGTAAAATTTCATGGACCAGCGTGCTAACAAAATCAAATTTGTCTTCAGCCACGGTGCAGTTGGTTGCGCAGTAATCCCAGCTTACATTTGAGTTGACTGAGGTCAGAATTTCTGATCGATCTCCGTTGTTGTCCACCCCATCAATCGCGTTAGCAAGGGCAGCGGCATATGTCACCGTTCGGCCACCAGCATCCCCATCAAAACTTTCAGTTGCAGATGCAAACGCTAAGGAGCCTGGGGAACTATCTGGTTGATAGCAGGCATCAACGACAATGGGAACGGCAGAGTTCACCATGTTATCGAGAATGTCTACAACATGATTCATTGCACTTTGAGCTTCGTCGGGCCAAGCTTGCAATTGCCCAACCTCCGAATCTGGCGTTGGGCAGTCTCCGGGATCGGCCGCTGTGCGGAATTTGACCGTAAACGTAGCATTTTGGTAAACAGAAAGTGCTTCGGTTTCATCAGCAACGGCCGATGCACTTTGTTGATTTAACGCCGTTAGAAACAACAGAGTAATGAGAGAGAGTAAAAGAATCTGAGCTTTGGTTTTTGCGTGCATAATCGCCTCGAAAAATAGGGGAATTTTGCAGACTCCTTTTTGGAAATAGTATCAACTTCAAAGGACAACGCAAGCTCTTCAGGACTATTGTTTCATATGTGTTTTTTGGATCCACGACCGCCGCTCAATCCTATTTCCAGCGGTCGTGGATCCATCCGTTTGTGTCGTAGTCACTCATGCAATCATCGACTAACTGAGTATAGCTATCGATGTCACCCCGAATGGTTGACCAGCGTAGTGCATCGAGCCGCTGTTGATCTTTATTGCCTG
>JAHDGV010000555.1 GCA_020631655.1 Chloroflexota bacterium
CAACGCATCAACACCCTGTTAAACGAAGTTCAATTGGCTATCGCGGCCGAGTACGAATAAGCAAGATGAAATTTTTCTGTATCGGCATCAATCACAAAACAGCACCGGTAGAGTTGCGCGAACGTCTCAGCGTACAGGCTGAAGAATTGAACGCGCGTTCGGCCGAATGGCTGGGTGGCATCGCCATGATTTCGACCTGCAATCGGATCGAGTTTTACGGATCGGCCGATGACCAAACAACGGCCGATCAGTTTGTCGGCTATTGGGGAGATTTAGCCGAAATCGCCCCAACAGAGTTTGAAACGGCTGTTTACAGTTTTGAGGACACGGCCGCTGTGCATCACTTGCACCGTGTAGCGGCTGGGCTTGAGTCGATGGTTTTGGGCGAGCCGCAAATTTTGGGGCAGGTGACCCGTGCCAACGAAACGGCCATCGAGCAACAGTCGGCCGACGCTCTGCTCAAAAGCGCCTTCCAGTCCGCCATCCGTGCCGGAAAACGGGCCCGGACCGAAACAAAAATTTCTAGAAACCCGGTAAGCGTCAGCTCCATCGGGGTCAGTTTGGTTAAACGCAACTTGTCTAATCTGGCCACGGCCGAGGTGCTGGTTGTAGGGGCCGGTGAAATGGCCCTGCTGGCAATCAAAGGGCTTGTTGCTCACGGCATTCAAAACATCACCGTGGTAAATCGTAACCAGCAAAAAGCGGCCACGTTAGCTAAAAGATGGGACTTGAAGTCAGCTCCGCTGGCAGAATTGAGCCAGCTGTTGCAAACGGCCGATGGGGTTGTCACAGCCACTGCCGCCCCCGGATCGATTATCGATCCTGACATGCTGACCGGCCACAGTCAACCCATCACCCTAGTTGATTTAGCCGTACCCCGTGACGTTGACCCGGATTGTGCCGCATTGCCAAACGTTAATTTGTTTGATGTTGATGCGTTAAAAAACGAAGTGGCAGAAGGGTTGGCTGAGCGAGAAAAAGAGATTCCACAAGTGGAAGCGATTATCGCAGATGAACTCGATCGCTTTAGCGCATGGGAAAAAGAATCAGCCGTTTTTCCAACGTTGACCGCTTTGCGCCAACAGGCGGAGCAGATTAGACAAAAAGAACTAGCAAAGACCCTGAAATACTTAGGCGATGTTGATCCAGATATGCTAAAACATATCGATAAACTGTCTCAGACATTGGTCAAACAGTTACTTCACCGGCCGACCAAGGCGTTGCGAGACGAAGCTCGGAACGGAACGTTGAACGGATTAGATGAATCTGCTCAGAAACTTTTCGATCTGTAACTATCAAACTTCGTATATTCACCTAAATTCATGAAACTAACCATCGGAACACGCGGATCAAAATTAGCCCTAACGCAAACCAAGCTCGTTGCGGAAATGCTTGAAATGGCATGGCCCGATCTTGTTTGTGAGATCGAAATCTTTAAGACGCAAGGGGATAAGAGCCAAGAGGCGGGAACTCCGCTACCGGAAATTGGTGGCAAGGGGTTGTTTACGGCCGAACTTGAGTCTGCGTTGCGCGAAAAGCGGATCGATTTGGCCGTGCACTCGCTTAAAGATTTGCCGGTTGAAGATGCACCTGGGTTAATCGTAGGGGCGATCCCTGAACGGGAAGATGAGCGAGATGTAATTGTGTCGCATAGTGGCGATGGGATTGATGAACTTCCTCCCGGCGCTGTGGTTGGGACGAGCAGTTTGCGTCGGCAGTCCCAGATTCTCTTTCATCGGCCGGACCTTGTGGTCAAGTCAATTCGGGGGAACGTTGATACACGCATCCAAAAAGTGATGAGCAAAGAATATGATGCGGCGATTTTGGCTGCATCTGGCATTATTCGCTTAGGGATCGAAGAAAAAATCACCGAATATCTGCCTCTTTCAATGATGTTGCCCGCTCCCGGGCAGGGGGCGCTGGGGATTCAATGTCGCTCGAACGATGCGCAAACTCTCTCTTTGTTAGACGAAATCATCGATCCTACAACTTATTTGTGCGTGAAGGCTGAACGGACCTTTTTACAAGCGTTGGGTGGTGGCTGTTCACTGCCGGTAGCGGCCCGCGTCGTTGAAATTGATGGCAAACTGCACCTGCACGGCCGGGTATCGACCCCCGAAGGGAACAGCCGGATCGAGATCAAGGTTGTAGGCACTGACCCTGAACGGTTAGGAATGTGGGGGGCTGAGCTGGCCTTGGCGCAAGGAGCTGAACGGCTTATCGGCCGAGAATCGTCGCTTGTCGGCCGACGGGTTTTGGTCACCCGTGAGAAAAATCAGGGCAAGCCGTTTGTTGATCGACTATTGGCTAAAGGGGCGATACCTGTCCCGTTCCCCGTTTTGCAGTTCCAAAAACTGCCGGTCCCTGAATTTGAGAACCTAGACATCAACATGTTTGACTGGGTGCTGTTTACCAGCGGTAACGCAGTCCGCTTTTTCTTTGAAAACTTTGCAGACAATCGGTGGCAATTGGCCGATAAAGGATGGCAAGATTTTAAGATCGCTGTCTCTGGCTCAGCTACGGCCGATGTGCTTGAAAGCTACGGGGTGATGCCGGACTTTGTGCCGGAAGAGTTTGTGGGGGAGCAGTTGATCACCGGCCTAGGCGAAATCGAAGGGCTAAATATTTTGTTGCCACGCTCAAAACGCGGCCGGCCGGAAATCTCCAAAATGTTGTTAGACAAAGGGGCCTATCTGCTCGAAATCGCCATGTACGACACCATCCCGGCCGATCCTGATTCAGACGCATGGGCGCTGTTTAACTTGGGCTTTGACGTGTTGACATTTACTAGCCCCACTGCGGTCCAGCATCTGCACACGATCATGGAAAACGAGAATCTGAACACCAGCGCCCTTAAACACAAACTGATTGCTTCAATCGGCCCGATCACATCACAGGCGATTAAAGACGCTGGTTTAACCGTGCATGTTGAGGCTGAACCCCACACGATTGACGGCATGTTAAGCGCCATCGAGCGCCATTTGCAACAGGATTAAGCAGGATTAGATCATGTTTGACTCACCCATTCGGCCGCGCAGATTGCGGCACACACCCACACTGCGCCGCATGGTGCGCGAAAACCAGCTCACCCCGG
>JAHDGV010000556.1 GCA_020631655.1 Chloroflexota bacterium
ATGAACAGACTATTTAAAACAATTTTACTAACCGGGCTGGCCCTGTTGCTGGTGGCTTGCGGCGGTGAAGGGGCGGAAGACGATCCGACAAAAAGCATGGAACGGATTGCTCCCGAAGTTGAGTCGATGGTGGTGCAAGCGGACGATGTAGAGGTTGAACCAACCGAACTCCCTCAGCTGACCATTTTGGCTGACGGGCAGATTCAGAATGGCAAGCCGCCACTACCGTTGGGCTTTGAAGCATCCGGCAAACTGCTGACGATCAATGTCGAGGTCGGTGACACTGTCTCGGCCGGAGATGTGCTGGCGGTGCTCGATGATCAGAGCTTGCAAGACAACATCCGTTCGGCCGAACTACGGGTCCAATCGGCCGAAAACAATTTGCTAGCGGCACAAACCACGCTCAACAATCTAGAAACGTGGGAACCGGATGTTAGTGCTGTAGCGATTGCTGAGGCCAATATCAAGTCGGCCGAATCAAATCTTGAAAATGCAGAAACGCAGGATGCCGCTTCTGGCAACAGTCTGACCTCGGCCAACGTGCAAATTCAGCAGGCCCAACGGGAAGTTGACAACGCCCAAGAACAGTTTGATAACGCGTTCTCACCCGGCCGGGAATGGGAAGTACAGTACAACGATGAGGTCTGTGAAAACCGAAACGGCTTTGAGCAGTGTTTGGGCATCACCTACGCTGAACGGATCAAAAACGACCGGGAGTTTGCTACAGCCCGATTGCAAGGGGCCAAAGAACAGCTCCAAGTTGCATATGCCAACTACAATCTGCAGGCGGCCCAAACATCTGGCAACGCGGCCGTGGGTGCAGAATCCCAGCTTGTGATCGCCCGCGAAGAACTGGCCCGTGCCCAAAGAGGGCCAACGGATGAAGAGTTGGGAACAGCCCATCTGAACGTGGCTAATGCGGAACTAGCGCTTGAAACAGAGCAGTTTGCGCTTGAGCAAGCGGTTGATGCCGCCACCAAAGCGGAGCTAATTGCCCCGTGGAACGCCACTGTGATGAGCGTTGATATCGCCCCCGGTGGTTTAGTAGGAGCAGGTACGCCGATCATCACGCTGATTGATCCGGCCGGACTTGAGTTCATCACGACCAATTTGAGCGAGCGTGATCTGAATCAAATCGAAATCGGACAGGCGGCTCTCATCACTTTAAAGTCGTACCCTAACCAGCCGGTAGAGGGCACGGTTGAGCGGATCAACTTGACTGCTACCACCACGGTGGGTGATGCGGCCGTGTTCCCGGTGATTATTAAGCTCGATGCGACTGACTTTGCAGTCCGCCAAGGGATGACCGGCCGGGCTGAGATTTTGCAGGGGAATTAGCCTCAGTTTTAGGTAAAGAAAAGCTCTCAGACTCCCTGTCACAAAACCGATCGGGACCGTATCTGGTCGCGAGAAATCGGTTGGTGACTGGGAGTTTACGGCAGAACTCCCCGTCATAGGCCCTGTTTTGACCCTCATTAAACAAGTTGGTGCGGGCCATATGACAGGGAGGTTGCAACTATTTTGAAACCCCGAATTTGGCATATTTGCCAATGTCCTACACTCTCCCCGTATTGCTCAAAACGTATTGCCTGATGCATAAAAGTTGATTCGATTCCAACCTCTACGTTCCAGGCAAGACGTATTACCCTTAGAACGCCTATACGTATTTCTACCCTTTGGCAGGCCAGTTACGTTGCGCTATGATCTGATATAAGCGCAACTATTCCCTTAGTTCTGCGTTTTCTTAGATGGAGAGTTTATTCGACTTTATGTTTACAAGGAAAAAGGAGATTCCAAAAACAAATGGATAGCAAAAAACTCATCGCAGAATTCATAGGTACACTTACTCTGATCTTTATCGGAGCTGGTGCTGGAGCCGTTAGCGGTAGCCTCGTCGCTGTTGCTTTGGCTCATGGTCTTGTTATCGTCGCTATGGCCTACTCACTCGGAGACATTTCTGGCATTCACATTAACCCGGCCGTTACCATCGGTTTGGCCGCTGGTGGCAAAATTGACATCGGTGAAGCTGTAGGCTACATCGTGGCTCAAATCTTGGGTGCTATTGTTGGTGCTGTACTGCTCGTTGTTGTACTTGGCTCACCAGCAGATGCTGGCGCATTAGGCAACACCGTTTTAGCCGACGGCGTTTCACCAGTTCAAGGCTTTGTCATCGAAATGATGCTGACCTTCTTCCTCGTTCACACCATTTACCACACTGCTGTTTCTGGCACGGCCGGCAATATGGCCCCTATCGCTATCGGTATGACCCTTGTCTTCTCGATCATGATGGGTGGTACCCTAACCGGTGCATCGCTTAACCCAGCACGTACTCTTGGCCCCGCTATCATGAGTGCAGGCGTGTTCCCATGGGGACAACTCTGGCTTTACCTAGCAGGACCAATCGCTGGTGGTGTGCTTGCATCAATCGTACATCGCGTTTTCAGAAGCTAACTCATTCAAAGTCGAATAAAAACTTCTTTAAAAAAAGGATGGCGTTTCAAGCGCCATCCTTTTTTTGTACGATAAGGGTGATTCGCTTTCAACTAAAACGAGGAGTCTGGACCCTGCAAAAACTCAATTTCTTCGGCCGTTGATGTGCGGCCTAAAATTTCATTGCGATGCGGATATCGACCAAATCGATCAATGATCGCTTTGTGTTTGATCTCAAATTCAAGGTTACTCAAGTCAGCAAACAGCTCCATCGCGATTTCATGCATAGCGGCCGATTCGCTGTGCATGTACGGCATCAGCATAAAGGCTTTATGCTCTGGGTCAATTTTGTCATGATCTCCGGCCGCAACCGCTTCTTGTGCCAGAATGAGCGCCATGCCGTCATACGCAAATGACTCAGGGGTGTCACGAAACATGTTGCGCGAGAATTGATCAAGCACAATGATCTCGGCCAGTCGGCCGTTGGGATCTGTGCGCCAATGATAAAGTTCTCCCTGAATCGCGGCCGTGTGCAATTCCCCGAAACGGTCACGCAGTAACTGATCAAACTCAGGATCCTTAACCCAATGTTTGGCCGATTCAATTTCTTCAAACCAAAAGTCAATTATTTCTTTCCAATGCATGGTGACCTCCATTTATTTA
>JAHDGV010000076.1:0-2201 GCA_020631655.1 Chloroflexota bacterium
TCAAACGTGTAGGTTGTCTGATCACAATCTTGGGTGATGGTGTACACACCGAGCGTTTCGGTGATCTGGGCACGGCCGCCGGGCAATGGTTCCACGTTCCCCTCGGGATCAACGTTAAAGTAGAGGCGTGAGCCGTGCGGCAGACGAGCAGAAAGCAGGTTGGCCTGCAACAAATCCCCATTTGTGTCACGCGAGATGAACGGCCGGAATTCAACCGACATGTTGTAGTTATGGGTCCAGCCGGGGCCGAACGGGCCGGGGTCATCTTGCGTCAACGCGTTGTAGGATCGCTCAAACATCAGCGGATGATCACCCCAAGCTGGGATGCTTAAATCCTCTTCGGTCAGGGTAAAGTTACCAGAGAAGGTGTTGACCGGATCGCCGTCAAATGTTTGGTGCTGGCTGGTGAAACATTCCTCTTTCGCCATCGTTTGCTGTTGGGCATGGTAGAGGAAGTTGGTGTCGTAGAAGTGAACGGTTGGATCACAATAAATCAGCTCCGGAAGTTCAACACCTTTGAAGTTTTGGTGTACACATCCGGCCGTGGCGCCCGCCATCGCCCCTTCTTCAGATGGAATAACGTTGATGGTCATTTGGATGGTTGACCCGGCCGGAACGCGGGCAAAATTAGCACCGGTTGCGGTGGTGGTCGCCCCCGCTTGATTCATCAGACCAGTCGGGTCGGCCTCAGATGAAGGAGCACCTACAGTGATTCCAGAAATCGTAAAGTCTACGGGTAACCCTTCTTGTGAAATGATTTTGGGTGCCATCGTCTCAATCGACAGATTGCGCGCGTCACCGTATCCCGCATTGGTAATGTAGAGGAAAATTTCAAACGGCGTGTTGCCTAAAACATAGGTTGGCACGTAGTAGTCCAGCGTCAAAAGCGGTTGCGGATGGACTCGAATTTCGGCCGGAACCGTGTCGAGCGTATAGGATTCAGGCCCGTTTCCGGTGTCTACCTGATACCCGATATCCGCCTTCACGTAGAACGGAACACCGTCTTTATCTTCAACCCCAATCGCATCAGGAACAAGTGTCCACGTGTACTCAAGATCTTCCCCCGATGCCAAATCACCCAGCTCTGTGGGCGGTTGCGGCACCATAATAAAGTTCACAAACGAACTTTGTCGCCACGTATCTGGTATTTCGCTGGCGATATCCGGCTCTGCCAAAACGGGTGGCAGATTCAGGTTCACCGGCTGGGTATTGGTGACTGTCTCCGTATATGATCGGATGGTAATCACCTCGCCCAATTCGTCCTCACGATCTGAAATCGAGATATTGACCGAGATATCTTCAATTGGAACGGGCAAGCCGTTGTCCAAGGTTAGCCGCGCCGTAAACGCCTCGCGCTCAAGTGAGAAGCGTTGCGGAATCTCAAGGATTGTCCGATTACTCGGTGCTGGCTGGGTTGGTGGCGGCGTAATCGTTCCGACCAAGCGGGGTTGAACATAGGTCACCCGTAGCTGGCGCGAATTGGTCCGGCGATAAGTTGGTTTTGGCTCTTCACAATTTGAACAGCCCAAGCTCAGCGAGAAGGTGTCCTCGATAAAGCTTGTTGTCCCTTCAACCACAGAGTAACTGCCATAAATTTCAGCTACCCCTGCAAAATATTCGTCGATGTCGGGCAAATTCCCTGCACCTTCGATGTTTTCTTGAACGGTAAGCGGGGTCACAAAGCGTGTTTCAATCTCCAATCCAAGGTCGGTCCGTTCAGCTTCAATCCCGATAACGGTGGTAATCGAATTGGTTGATGTAACAACAATAAAGTCACGATACAGCCCGTTTGGTAGCCATTCAGGCGCGGTGACCTCAAGGTCAAATAGCACGTCTGTCCCGGCCGGAACCGTAGCAAAAGTCTTGGTGCTGATGTCCATCCAATCTAACGTTTGGGGCGGCGTCAGCGTTACATTTTCTAAGGCTTCCGGCGGAGCGCTATTTAAGTTACTTTCAGCCGGGTAGTTTTGATGCGCAATTTTTAGCGGAATGCGGGCCGTAATTCCCAATGGAATCGTGTTGATCTCATCATCAACGTCGTACCAACCGCTTGGCAAAAAGGAACGGTAATCAGCAAACACACGCAAGAAAATGGTGCCAGAAACGTTGGCACAGGCCGCCTGAACCAGTGAGGCGGTCAGATCAAGGGTGTAATCCTCATCTGGTGCAATGGAGCCAATCTCAAGAATGTCACCTTCGTT
>JAHDGV010000076.1:2301-13298 GCA_020631655.1 Chloroflexota bacterium
GTGTACACATCCTCAATGGTCGTTGGAACAACTTCCCAAGTCGCAGTTACAGACGGGCTGTTGATTTCAAACTGTTTTTCTTGGAAGAATTGGAATTCAACCTCAACAATTTCATTCACAACTTCACTGCCCTGCCATTCAGACTGGACGCGGTATTCACCCGGTGCAATATTTTCAAAACAGGCGATACCGTTGTTATCGGTAAACTCTTCTAGCTGGACAGCATACGCATTATTGGACCGCTGTTGGGTCATCGTGATGCGTACGTTTTTGAGCGTGCTCTGCAACTCCGTCACCAAAATCGAGGTGCAATAAACTACGAGCAAATCATTGTCGATGTCAATCACAACAGGGAACTGCTGATCAGGCAATTGATCAGTAGAAACGGTCACATTATCAGAATACGTTTGGGCAGGCTGGGTAATCGGAATCGTAGTGTTGAGCGTAAATGTGTACGCATCCCCCGGCGCGATGTTGATGGTGCCGGTAGATACACGGCCGATGTAAGCAAAATCGATGTTGGTTGTTGGCGCTTGGATATCAACGTTTGTCAACGTATCAAATCCGTCATTCCGGATCACAACAATGCTCGATGTATCCGCACCGGCCTGAGATTGAACGAACAGATCGGTTGGGTCAAAT
The DNA here is from genome assembly GCA_020631655.1 of Chloroflexota bacterium. GTDB lineage: Bacteria > Chloroflexota > Anaerolineae > Promineifilales > Promineifilaceae > WTJY01. The sequence goes on from JAHDGV010000076.1 coordinate 2,944, forward strand.
GCAAGTGAGTCAACACCATCGAGAGAAACGGTCTCCACTTGGCTCCCAGCTCCGACGATCAGCGAAATGGAGTCCTCTGGTAAAGGTTTGTAATCTGTTGCAACCACATTAAGGGTGTAGGTCTTGCCCGTCTCCAATGATGGCAAGCTGATTTGCCCCGTTTCATCAGTAAATTCGCTGTAGTTAATAACCTGATTGATGACGCCGTCTACATTGTAAATCGGCCGAACTTCTTCAACCTGTACAAATGCCCGGTCGATCGGTTGCCCGTTTGCATCATTTACTTGAATGGCTAAATCACGCAGTTCCGGCCGGATGCGGGTCACAAAGACAAAATCGCCTAAGCTTTCTGTGCCACTCTGGGCAGTTAAGTTAGTGCTGTAGAAGCCAGCAGGTACGCTCACGTCTGGGTTTGCCGTAACAGTTACGCTAGCTGTGCCGCCAAAAGCATCCAAGGTGCCTAAATCAGTTTCAGACAGGGTTAACCAAGGAAATGCTCCATCAAGGGCAAGGACGACGTCAGTAGCGGCCGCATCCCCATTATTGGTTGCAGTGATAATGACTGAGCCACTTTGGCCTGCCAAAAGGGAAAAGTCGGTCGTTGAAACAGTAAAATCAAGCTGAGGGGCCTCTTGCAAGATTACAAGATTGCGCGTGCCGGTGTCGTTACTTGGAACAATGTCATCGTCGCTTGTGGTAGCGGTAGCGCTTATCTGCACCGTTTGTCCCACAGTAGACGCAAGCGAGACTGTTCCGGTAAGCACAAGGGTTTGCCCTTGACTAGGCGCCAAGGTGCCAATGTCCCAAGAGTACAAACCGTTTCCGGCATCGGTTATGGTGCCAGTCGCGCTAACAGTTACGTTCTCCAGTTCGGCCGGAACAGATACCACCGCCTGAGAATTATTTGCAGGCAAAAATCCATCATTTTCAACCTCCACCTCGTATACGGCCGTTAAACCGCGTGCGACCTGATTAGGGCCTGAAATGTTGGTATCCAAATTAGCCCCAACAAATAAATAGACTTGCTCCTCATCAATTGGTAATAGTTCCCCTCCAATCGAGGCTTTGAAATTAACTTCCTCAGCAACAGGAGATGAGACTAAGAAGGTGATCTGTCCGTTCCCATTGGTTGTGCTCGAAGTTGGGGTAATAATCACATTGGTATCTGGGAAAGCAAACAAGGTGACCGGATTTGGATCGTTGGCATACGGATTGCCAAATTGATCTACAACGGTAACACGCAGTCTTCCCGTATCCGTGCCATCAGCAGCAACTTGCTGTGAGTCAAGGCGTTCCATCGTTGAGTCAAGTGCTACGGGGCTACTGTTTTGGAATGTAACAACGACCGAACTGTCTATACGAACAAACTCCCCATAAGCATAAATCGTTTTGGCCTCTGCTATGGTTGAAGAAACGGTGGCGGTCACAACACCATTCCCATCTGTTACGCCAAGATCATATACCCCGCGTGCCCGTGGCTCGTCGGCCGGTGTGACAACAGCACCCAAGTTATCCAAAACGGTATTATCTGACCCATAAACGGTGATACCCACGGGTAAATTACCAACCGGCACCCCATTAATATCTCTCATGGTTACAGATATCACTGAAGTGGGCCCACCAGTAGGTAAAAATAACGGATCAACTTCAACGGTAGAAGCAAATGGATCGGCCGGGCTAACACCTGTCTCGTTTAGGTAAACCAGACCAGGTACGGCCGGAGATACTTTAACTTGAGGCGCACCATCTTTAGCGGCAAGATCACCCGTAAAGGTGTTTGAATCAACCTGAATGATTACTCGGCCGCCGCCACCGGCACCACCAATCGCGAATCCATCTCGTCCAGCCGCTCCACCACTCGCTTCGATCAATCCAGAACCGGATAATGATTGAGTGGTCAATACAATCGTCCCGCCAGAACCTGCACCCGATTCACTAACACCGGTTCTCCCTCGGTTCCCATTAGCAGTGATGTCTCCATCGATCACACTGGCGTCAGCTTCAATATAAATTGCTCCACCACCCATTGAAGTTACCGTATCGCCATCTCTACCTCCACCGCTACCAAAGGCTAAAGAGCGATAGTAATCTCCATAGGTTATCCCACTCGAGTCTCTGAATGTATTGTCATGGGCAAAGCCCTCTCCACCTTTACCTGCATGACCGGCACCGGTTCCACTAGATGCACCGGCGAAGTCGTTAACCCGTATTCCGGGAGCGGGGCCTGTTTCAGAACGATACCCTAGGCCATCAACAGAAATGGCTCCAGTTGGTTCAACGAGCAGATTGTCAGTTTTGAAAGAGACCAATCCGCCAGTTGGCCCTTCAAAATATTGTGGAGCAACCAGTGAGCCGCCATCTAAGATCGAGACACTGAAATAATAAGGAATTCTTTGAATGAGGATGTCGTTTGCACCATCGTAACTGTTTTCAAGCGGTGCAGAAAGAACGATATTGCTTCCACCAACAGAGAAGACGGTTGCCTTTTCATAGGTCCCAGCACGGGCCCCATTCAGGGTGACAATCAAAATTTCATCCTGCGGGTAAATCCCACTCGCATCGATTGCGGGGATTGTGTTTGTTCCGGTTAAAACGGTGTCAGCCTCGGGCAAGGTTGTGCTAAATGCATTTCCGTCGATTGTGTTTGGATCAGAAACAGTAAAGGTCCCATATTCAATTTCGGCCGAATCAGTTACTGAATTAATCGGACCCGTTGCTGTCACAACAACGGTGTAAATACCCGGGGTGCTGTATTGATGATTTACGACACCGGTTGAATTACTGAATATGGGCGTTCCATCACCCAAATCCCAAGTAAAGGTTTGCGGTGCACCTTGAGTAACAGATGCTGACATTCTGGCGAGCCGATTTGCTTCAGCGTGCGACGGAGCATCGAGGCTAAAACCATCCAGCGGCAGACTTAGATCTGCTTCTGATACATCAAACACCAATTCACCAAGGCCACCCCAGTTATTGTTCTCTTCCGTGATCACTTCAACCACATTTTGGCCGGGTTGCAAGTTGGTAACGGTCACGGCCGGCACATACCAACCATCGGTTTCAGGAACAAGCGCGTCATCTCTTAATCCACCGTAACTGGTTCCCCCTCTAAAGATTTCTTGCCCATTTACAAACACATACATGTTGTCGTTAATCGGAATGATGTCTGTGATAAATCCGGGGCTCCGCAGGGTTGTGGTGAAAACTGTCGGAACAAAATTATCGGGCATATAAAATGTCGTCTCAAACTTATGCATGTCCCACGTATTCACACTATCCCAATACGCATAATTTCGGCCGCTTTCAATGCTGTCCCAAACGTTGTCTGGTGAGGTTGGGAGAAGTAAGGCGTTCGCCAAATTACCTCCCAGCGCCCCCCCATCGATAGGTGCTGTGCTTCTGCGCCACTTGGCCGCCGCCAAAATTTCGGCGGGTGTAAGCGGAGTCACCTCAAAATTGGTAAATGATACATTTTGCTGTGCGTAGGCATACATTCCAATTCGGCCGGGCTCAAAGCTTCCTGTTCCACTCATAACCTCAGATCCATTAATTGAGATTGATACTAAATTGTCTGAATACAAGGCTTCAAAACGATAGGTTGAATTGGTAGCCCATCCATCTGAAGTCTGGTCAAAAACATTAAAAAATGTCGAATTATCAGTGTGATTCCAAAAATAATTTCCTACCGAGCACTCGTTCCCGGTGTTATAAATCAAATTATCTACTTGGGTCAGCGACATCCCGCTCGAAGCACCATTACAGTAATTACTTTGAGTCGAACGCTTCCAGTCCCACAGTGTCATCTTAAAAGTTGATGAATCGACAATTGGATTTTGATACCCCATCACTACACCGAAGAAGTCGTCGTCACCCTGAGTGATGATCGTACCTGAAATACGAACGTTAGAATAAACTTCGTTCGAGTAGTAGAAGGTAGGCCAATACGAATCATTTGATTGTCGTACGGTTGATCCACTGTCTTCAACAATCCAATTAGAGTCACCATTGGTAAATTCATGAATTTGCCAACTGGTAAAATCAATGTCAGCGGGTGTGCCTAACTGGAATTGCTCTGCGCTTAGCTGACCAGATATCTCTGAATCGTCTGAATTGGCGGAAAAGGCAATTCTAAATGTGGACATCAGGAACACAGGAATCAAAAAGATTATTCCAAAAATGGGCCAGCTTTTGTGTGTATTAACTCGTTTCATCGTCTCTCTCCCCTCTTATTTCAACACCCACGTCTGGGTTCCTGTATAGACAACTATGGCCCCTTCGGCCGCATCGTAAACTGCAACCGCCGGCCGCTCTCTCATCACATCTGGGCCATCAGGCAAGAAGCCCCATGTTCCAGAGCTGTACGTCCACACCAAATTGGCGTAGCTTTCGCTCGAGCTGGCGGTGCCTCCCATCACCACATGCTGACTTTGGTCAGCCCAGTAAACGGCCGTGTGCTTCATACGCCCACCCGGGTCCCCTATGCTGGCGGCCGACCATGTGTTATCGGCCAAATTCAGGGTTGCCGCATCATTTGAAAGAGAACCATCTGTTAGACGCCCTCCAAAAACAAACATTTCGCTATCGTTCATCGATATTGTGTGCTCAGTTCGACCCGCTAACGCGCCAGTTGTATTTACTTGGCTCCAAGCTCCAGATGCAAACGCCCAGACATCATCTAAAACAACACCTCGTTCGTTTCCACCGTAGACTAGTAGTTGGCTGTTGATAGAATCCCAACCGGCCGCATGATTTGACCGCACTGGCGGACTGCCCGCAGGGGTCAAATTTGACCAAACACCGCCGTCTAAACGCCAAAGCTCATTTAGCTCATTGTCATCCACATCGCTCCCACCAAACAAAAACAGTTCATTCTGTATAGGATCATACGTCAGGGTCATCCCGTATACGGCGTTTGGCTCGGCCGTTGTTGCAACTTGAGTCCAAGATGTGCCATCAAACTCCCAAGTCTCATTGCTGTACGGCCAAGTTCGACCACCACCGTAGAGGACTACAACGTCACGACCTTCGTCATACGCCATCGCATACCCATCGGTTACATCAGGCTGGTTAGATGTGACCACTTGGCTCCAACTAATTCCCGTGGGATCAGAGGAGCCTTTAAGCTCGATTTGATCTACAAAGAAAGTAGGTTGTGGCGTTGTGCCTCGTCCTTGGAAGTAGATAAAATCAAACTGGGTTAATTGTCCTGCGTACTCACTTAGCGGAATTGTAAAGTTCACCCATTCGTTAGTGGGGACACTCCCCCCAGCAACATAATCTATCAATCGCTCGCCAGTGCTAGTTACCCCAGACTGAGAGTCTCTAAGGCGAACCTGCAAATCATCTGATGTATAGATCCAGAAACTTAGACTTTCAAACTCATCCAAACTAACTAGTGAGCCATCGCTTGTGCGGATGGGCAAGGTTCCCCAATTCCCGGTTACATCTACGCCAATTGCGCTACTGCCACTCTGAACCACGGCCGATTGTTGCTGCGTAACAGTTGTGCGTGAGTCATAAGCCGCTCGCCAGCGAGGGCCAAATGCATCGTCGTAAATCACTTCATCATTGACCGGTTCAGGGGTGGCGGTTGGCTCAACAGTAGGTTCAGGCGTTGGTTCAATTACGTCATCCGTTGTGAGTTCAATCTGATCCACGTACAGCGTTGGTAGAGGAGATAATCCTCGACCTTGAAAATAGATGAAATCAAACTGGGTAAGCTGGTTTGAAAATTGGTCTAGCGGAATTTCTACAAAGGTCCAAGTATCGGCCGGAAGGATGCCATCTGGCGTGTAATCCATGATTCGCCGGCCGAAACTGGTTGTTCCAACTTGAGAGTCACGCAGACGCAATTGAAGTTGATCGGACGTATATATCCAAAATGTCAGGCTCTTGTAATCACTCAGGTTTATTAGTGATCCATCGCTTGTACGGATGGGTAACGTTCCCCAATTTCCAGTTACTTCGGCCTGAATAGCACTGCTTCCGCTTTGCACCACGGCTGATTGCTGTTGGGTTATCGTTGTCCGAGAGTCAAAAGCCGCTCTCCATCCTGCACCAAACGCATCATCATAAATAATTGCGCCGGAAAACGGTTCTGGTGTAGCTGTTGGCTCACTGGGCAGTGTAGGTGTCGGTTCAGGCGTGCTTGTTTCAGCGGGTGTAGGCTCAGGTGTTGGTTCAGGTTGTGCCGACGGCTTTAGCTCCATTTGGTCGATGAAGAATGTAGGCTGAGGATTGGCCGTACGCCCTTGGAAGTAAATAAAATCAAATTGGGTTAATTGTGCTTCATATTCGCTGAGTGGGATTTCAACAAAGGTCCAGACATCTTCCGGCACAATTCCGCCAGGAACATAGTCCATAATGCGCTCACCCGAACTGGTTGTTCCGGCTTGCGAGTCTCTCAAACGGAGCTGTAGTTCATCAGATGTATAAACCCAGAAGCTCAGGCTTTCATAATCATCTAAATTGACAAATGACCCATCGCTAGTGCGAATTGGCAAAGTTCCCCAGTTAGCTGTCACCTCGGCCCCAATCGCACTGCTTCCGCTTTGCACTACGGCCGTTTGTTGCTGCGTAATCGTAGTACGTGAGTCAAAAGCCGCTCTCCAACTCTCACTAAACGCATCATCATAGATCACCAGATTACTGGGCGGTTCCGGCGTTGGGGTCGTTTCAGGTGGCGCTACAGGCTTTAGTTCAATCTGGTCAACAAAAAATGATGGCTGAGGATTAGCCGTACGTCCTTGAAAGTAAATAAAATCAAACTGAGTAAGTTGAGCGGCATATTCGCTTAGAGGGATTTCCACAAAAGTCCAAACGTCTGAAGGCACAATCCCACCCGGAACATAATCCATAATGCGCTCCCCCGCACTTGTTGTTCCGGCCGCAGAGTCTCGTAAACGGATCTGCAATTCGTCAGATGTATAGATCCAGAAGCTGATCGTTTCATACTCGTCCAAGCTAACAAATGAGCCATCACTGGTGCGAATTGGCAAAGTTCCCCAGTTCGCCGTTACTTCAGCCCCGATTGCACTACTACCGCTTTGCACCACGGCCGATTGTTGTTGGGTTATCGTTGTGCGTGAATCAAAAGCCGCTCGCCAAGATGCACCAAATGCATCGTCATAAATTACAACATTGCTGGGTGGCTCTGGGGTTACTGTTGGGGTTTCAGTTGTAGGCTCTGGTTCGGGTTCATTTGTCGGTGTAGCTCCAATATCGGCTTCCGTTACAAGCTCAAGATCGTCAATAAAAAATGTTGGTTGCGGCGTGCTCCCCCGCCCTTGAAAATAGATAAAGTCAAACTGACTTAATTGTCCGTTGTATCCAAACTCATCCCCAAATTCAGTTAATGGGATTTCAAGTTGCACCCATTCATTAGCGGGTAAAACACCGCCGGGGGCAAAGTCTTCTAATCGTTTCGTTGGGCTATTTTGTGGAGTCTGGGAATTCCGAAGGAAAACATGCAAATCATCGGAAGTGTAAATCCAAAAACGCAAACTTTTATAATCGCCCAAACTAACAAGCGATCCATTTTGGGTTCGAATAGGCAGGGTTCCCCAATTTTGGGTGACATCAACAGAAATGGCAGTGGTCCCGTTCTGCACTACGGCCGTTTGTTCTGCATCAACTGTAGACCTTGCATCGTAGGCCGCTCTCCAATTTGCTCCGAACCCGTCTCCATAAATTAGATCATTCTGTGTTTGTGCAGCCACTGAGCTCGGGCTTTGACTACTCAAAAAGAACCCAAACGCAAAAAGCACACCAAAAAATATGGTGATCGATTTATTGATATTCAGCATGTTTTTCCAATTCCCAACTACAAATGCAAGACGGCACAGACTTAACAGGGGCCGGTCGCGTGCAGGCGCAGGTGAACATGCATGAAGTTTGTTGACGCAAATAACTTTGGCAGTTATTTGCAGTTTTTAGATTGAATACACAGATGCTCGGCCGCGGCTAACCACTCACAGGTCTTATTTGGCTATGTCTCGTCTTATTGGCTTTTTTCTCTAAAAGAATTAGACAGAATTCCTCTGTTCCAAGTCCCCTTTTTTGCTATAGGCTAGGCTGTCCTAGCAGTGAATAAGTCGTAAAACAAAATACCTTTTCAGGCCTGATTTGTCAAACTTTTTTCTCTGGTAGCTACAAAAAAGTTACGCCTTCTCTGGTATAGCCGCTGACGGCCTTAAGAGTGACCTTAAGACCATCTAGCCATCAAAAAGAAAAGTCGGCCGAAGGCGCCCAAAGGCAACCTGCAAAACTACTCTTGCTCACCCAACAACCACCGCAAATAAGCTTCCATAAACCCATCTAAATCCCCGTCCAGAACAGCCCCGGTATTGGTTGATTCATATCCCGTTCTAGCATCTTTAACCATTTTATAGGGATGCAAGACATAGTTACGGATTTGACTCCCAAACGCCGTATCGACATCTTCCCCTTTCAACTGTGCAATTTCATCCATTTGCTGTTGCTCAGCAATCGCATACAGCTGATTTTTTAGAGCCTTCATCGCAGATTCTTGATTTTGGGTTAAAGAACGCTGATTTTGACATGACACAACGATCCCCGTAGGTAAATGGCGAATACGGATCGCCGTTTCATTTTTCTGAACGTGCTGTCCCCCCGCCCCGCTCGCTTTAAAGCGCTGAATTTCTAAATCAGATTCTTTAATCTCAATGTCGATATCTTCAGCGATATCCGGCCAGACTTCCACTTTGGCAAAAGATGTGTGTCGACGGCTGGAGGAGTCATACGGAGAAATGCGCACCAAACGGTGCACACCCCGCTCTGACTTGAGTCGGCCGTAAGCGTGACTCCCTTTAACCGACATCATCACACTTTTGATGCCTGCCACATCCCCCGGCGTCTCATCCATCAGCTCAACCTTCAATTTCCGGCCGTCCATCCAGCGCGAAAACATGCGAAGTAGCATCGCGGCCCAGTCCTGTGCCTCAGTGCCACCCGCACCGGCGTGGATGGCGAAAATCACGTCGCTTTTATCATGCTTGCCCGAAAAAAGCGTCTGGAATTCAAGCTCTTTAACTTCAGTTTCAAGTGAAACAATCTCACTTCCAAGGTCCTCAAGCAACTCATCATCATCCATTTCCAAAAGCTCTTTGGCGTCAGAAATACGACTGTGCAGTTTGCCCCACCCATCTACCTGAGATTTTAGGTCGGTAATCTCGCGCATGTGCGCCTGTGCTTTTTGCGGGTCATCCCAAAAACCTGGCGCAGCCGCCTCCGCCTCCAGCGTATCTACCCTCTCCTTTTTTAGAGGTACGTCAAAGCCGCCTCCGCAGCTGGCTAACTGTTTCGTCTAATTCCTGAATTTTTGTAGTCAATTCGTTTTTCGATTGATTATCCATATTTTTTTGCGGCTCCGTTAAGCTTTGTGCAGTTGGTTTTGATTAAAGACAAAGATAGAAAAGGTCTGTCTTATTCTTCGTCAAAAAGCCCATCAATAAATTGATCTGGGTCAAAGGGGGCCAAATCCTCAAGTTTCTCACCGGTGCCGATAAACCGAACCGGCAGTTCTAAATCTTGATAGATTGAAAAGACCATGCCACCTTTTGAAGTTCCATCGAGTTTGGTCAAGATCACACCGGTAACGCCGACTGTCTCTTTAAATTTTTGTGCTTGGAGCAGTGCATTTTGCCCAGTGGGTGCATCCACCACCAACAAAACTTCATGAGGGGCACGGTGGACGCTTTTTTGCAGAACGCCGTGTACTTTTTCTAGCTCTCGCATCAGGTTGAATTTGGTGTGCAACCGGCCGGCCGTATCGACAAACACAAGATCGTACCCTCGGCCGCGAGCGGCTCGAATGCCGTCGTACGCCATCGCGGCCGGATCACCGCCCGGCTGCCCAGCGATAATCGGGACATCGGCCCGATCACTCCAAACTTTTAACTGATCAATAGCGGCCGCCCGAAACGTATCCCCCGCAACCAAAACAACGCTACGCCCTTTGTCTTGGTAGTGCTTCGACAGCTTACCGATCGATGTCGTTTTGCCTGATCCATTGACGCCGACAACCATCACCACTGTAATTTCCCGATCCTCTTCCATAGAGAAAGATTCTGGGTCTTTTAGAATTTTGCGCATTTCGCTCTTGAGCGCTTCAAGCAACTGTGTGGTTGAGATCAACCGTTCTTCGCGCACCCGATCCTGCAAACGCTCGATTAAGGTGGTTGATGTTTCAACACCCATATCAGCTTGGATCAGCAACGCTTCAAGATCTTCCCAAGTTTCTTCATCAATATCGCCTCCTCCTAAAACAGAAGCGATCTGACCAAACACATTTTGTCTGGTTTTTTTGAGTGATTGTCGGATTGATTGGAACATAT
>JAHDGV010000076.1:13398-19184 GCA_020631655.1 Chloroflexota bacterium
TAAATGCTCTATACGCAATTCGGCTTTTTCTAGCACCTGCTGGCAAAAATCGGATAAGGCTCGGCCGCGCTCGTAAAGTTTTAAAGACTCTTCAAGGGTTAAATTACCCTCTTCAAGTTTGGTCACCGAGCTTTCTAGTTCTTTTAAAGCCTCTTCAAAGGTTAAATCGTCCATAATTATGAGTTTACTTCACTGATATCGGCCGTTGCCGTACCATCGTGCAATTGGATTTCTACCGAGTCACCAACCGCTAAATCTTTAGCCGAAGGAGCAAGTTTACCATCTTTCTTTTTAATGATGGCATATCCCCGCTCAAGCGTTGCGGCCGGGCTAACCGCCTCTAATTTTGTGCTGGCAATCAGCTGCCGCTGTTTAATTTCACTGATGGTTTGTCTCATCGCCGCTTCGAGTCGCTGATCAAACATATCTAGCTGTTGGCGGGATGAGTTGAGTCTATACGCAGGCCCTAACAATTCGAGTGCACGGGTTAAGCCATCCACCTTATCTTGCCGATCTTCAACAAGCTGTGAAATTTTACGATCCAGAAAATGTCCGGCCGAAACGACAAATCCACCGATGTCGGCTAGGTCAGGGGTGCTTTGCTCAGCCGCCGCTGAAGGTGTGGGCGCACGCAAGTCAGAAACAAAATCGATGATCGTAAAATCAGTCTCATGACCAACCCCTGACACAACAGGAGTTTCAGCATTAGCCACAGCCCGCGCCACCCCTTCGTCGTTAAAGGCCCACAAATCTTCGATTGAGCCACCACCGCGCGAGACGATGATCAAATCAACATCGTCACGGCCGTCAAGCCACTGAATACCCCGCACAATTCCGGCCGGAGCACCGTTACCCTGCACCAGCGTTGGGGCAATCAACACCTGCACCAGCGGATACCGACGGGACAGCACATTGATCATGTCTCGCAGTGCCGCCGCATCTAACGAGGTAACAATCCCAATCTTTTTAGGAAACGGGGGCAAAGGCTTTTTCCGTTCCGGTTCAAATAATCCTTCAAGGGCCAGTTGCTGTTTCAGCTGTTCAAACGCAACGGCTAAATCCCCACGGCCGGCCGGTTCAAGTCGGCTGGCATAAAGCTGAACTTGACCGCTCGCTTCATAGATCGAAATATTTCCACGGGCCACAACTTGATCACCCTCACGCGGATCAAATCCCAAGCGTGCGGCGGCGCTACGCCACATCACCCCTTTTAACTGCGATGACTCATCTTTAAGAGTGAAGTACAAGTGGCCGGAGCGAGCTCGGGTAAAGTTCGAAATTTCACCCTCAACCTCAACATCGTTCAGCATCACATCCGTTTCAAAAAGCTCGCGGATATACTGGTTCGCCTGCGTAACAGACCATGATGATGATTGATTTTGGCTATCGATAAATTCGAACAAATCCATGTGTAAATTGTAATTTTCCGGCCGATCAACCGCAAGAATGTTTACACCTGGTTATCTATTGAGGAAATCGGGCTATAATTGCCGTATAATTCAGTTTTCAGATTGGATCATGCATTGCTTAGACATGGCTTCAATCATAAAAACAATCATGGAGGTTCGGCTCTGGACGGACGAGAACTAGCAAATATACTGATCGAATCGATCGAAGATAAAAAGGGAGTAGATGTTTTACTCCTCGACATGCGGGAGCAAACTGTAATCGCAGACTATTTTCTGCTGTGTAATTCAACCAACGAGCGGCAACTACGCGCAATCGCAGAAGCGGTTCGGGATGATGCAAAGATCAAAGGTGGCGTTGGCGGTGCAAAAGTTGAAGGAGATCATCGCTCTGGCTGGGTCCTTGTAGACTTTGGCGACGTGATGGTCCACATCTTTTCAGAGGAAAAGCGGAGTTATTACAATTTAGAAGAACTTTGGGAAGAAGGGAAGGTTTTGATCCGAATCCCATAGGAAAAAGTGAAAAGTAGGAAGTATAAAGTGACAAGGTTCTCAACCAGTGAACGAAACAACACTTTATACTTTTCACTTCTTGCTTAAAACTTAATAAAGGTAGCCCTCATCCTCAACCTGAATCGTCACGCTGTTCCCCCCAAAGTTAAGCCTAACTTTTTTGAAGCGAGCCCGAACCCCATCAGAAAAAATTTGAATCTTTAACTGCAAAGACTGGGTCCCTTCAATATAAACTTTGAAGGTTCCAAAGTATTTGTCTAGCCCTCGGTGAATCGACTCGGGAAAAGATGCGATATACATGTCGTAGTCTTTGGGTGCCAAGCGGGTTTTGACCACAAATTTATCGGCCGTCAATCTGTTTTCCGGCGTTGCATTTAAAAACTCAACCGTCATAGATGTGTCACGGGCCACCGCCATCGACCGATTTTGAGCAAACATCGGTATAGACCAAATTTGCCCGTCACCTGCTGACTCAGACGTTAGCTGCCCCACCCATGAATCAACATCGGCCGAACGGAGCCGATTGAGCACATCTCTAATCTCAAAATCCTCCATCGGGACACTCTCAAAATTAAAGCGTTTGTAGTAACGCTTGTTACGGCTCACTTGGTGTACCGTGTCGCTTTGTGGGATGGAAACTACATAGGCGACGTCGTTTAGGCCGGTTGAAAGAGGAACCGGAAAAATTTTTATGCCGCTGATTCGGGGCTGAATATTACTGCTGATGATTTGCTCAAGCGTTTCGCGCGAACATTCTAATCGATTAACAGGCACCAAGGCGGCCGGTCGGAATCTTCCCTCATTATTTTCCTCCCCAATCCCATAAATAATCACTCCCCCGGCCGAATTTGCCATCGCAGACACATCTTTTGCAATTTCTTTTTGCCGGTTTGAGTCCCTTGATAAAGCAAGCCCCGCCTTGTAATCTAGCGTCAGGTTCTCCTCAATCCCTTCTGCAATGTATCGCTCTAACTCCGCTTGATCCCAATATCGTGGCATCTATTAATCTCCAGCCCTAAGGCAAATCGAAAACGGCCAACCAATCAACGGTCATGATAGCTAATCAAATAAAAACTGCAACCAAATTAAGCGAAAACCGAATCAGCAGTCGTTCCCAGTGGAGGGATGAAGTAAAATTTAAATTACTATCTCACGTTACCCAGAACCCCCACCTAACCTTCCCCGAGGGGGGAGGGATCGGTTCCCCTCCCGACGGGAGGGGCTAGGGGAGGGTCGAATTTCATGAGCGCGTAATATCATTTACTATTTATCAGTTCTCGAAAACAAACAATTTTTATGAATCCTGAACATTCATCTCCACCTTGGTCCAGATCGTTAAAAGTCTCAGTCGCTATCGTTTTACTGATCGCTTTTGTACTGGTTTTGTGGCAACTTCAGTCACTATTAAGCTCAATTGTGATTGCGGCCATCATTTCATACCTGCTTCACCCGATCATCGATTTCTTTCAGCGTGCAACTCGGCTCGGCCGTAGCACCATTATCGGCCTAGTTTACTTTTTGCTCGTGGTGCTGTTTGTAGGATTTTTTGTGTATGCGGGTATATCAGCCTTCCGGCAGGTCACAAACCTGACCACACTGTTGTCAGATGCCGCCACGGACCTACCAGCGCTGGTTGAACAATTAAACGGTGTTATCGCCAATACAAACGGATTTTTAGGGATGCCGCGTGAATTTGGAAGCATTGTCATTGAAATTCCCTCTATCCAGCCGGACTCAAACAATCTAACTGAAGTTGGTAATTTCCTCTCAGCCTATTTGCAACCGGCGGCCGGATATTTAGGCAGTTCGCTTAGCACAGTGGCGGTTGGAACAGCCACAACAATCGCCAACTTAATCATCATCTTGTTTGTTTCGATCTACATTTCAAACGATTCACCCCGACTCAGCCAATGGGTCGGTGACATCGCAGAAATCCCCGGCTATCGGTATGATGCGGAACGGCTATGGCGCAGTTTCGGCCGGATTTGGCAATCTTATCTGCGCGGGCAAGCGATTCTGGGCATTGTGATCGGCATCGTTGTGTATGTGTTCATGCTCATTTTGGGGGTTGAAAACCCGCTGGCGTTAGGGCTCATTTCTGGCTTGATGGAGTTCATTCCCTACATCGGCCCGATTATCGGCGCAGGAGCCGCCATCCTTGTGGCGATTTTCCAAGAGACCAATATTTGGGGGCTGACATCGTTTCAGTTTGTGATAGCGGTGACGGCCGTCATGATTGTCGTACAACAGATCGAAAACAACTTCCTAGTCCCCCGCATTGTGGGCGACGCGCTTGACCTCAATCCGCTCATGGTATTCGTGGGTGCAATTGCCGGGGCATCGTTGGCAGGCGTTCTAGGAACCGTTTTGGCCGCCCCGGTGCTGGCCACGATCAAACTGATTGGCTCATACGCTTGGCGCAAAATGTTCGATCTGGATCCATTCCCAGAGCCGGAAGATACGCCGGAAGATGAACCATCCTGGGCTGAAAGCGCGTGGCAAAATTGGCAACTCAGGCGAGCGGGAAAACCGGCCGAGGACAAGTCTGCTTCTAAAACCTCTAGCTCCAAAGAGGACACCAATGCGTGATCAGGCTCAGCCCGGTATTCGCATTTTTATCGGCCTAGATGTCGTTGAAGATGTCCGTTCAACCCTTGAAGATATCCAGTTTGACTTAATGGACATGGTGCCTGAAAACGCCATCAACTGGAGTAAACCTGAAAACTTACATCTAACTTTGGCGTTTTTAGGGGATGGCAATCAGCCGGAGCAGGTTGGAGCAGTCTGTGATTTGCTCGATGAAACTGTCACAGGTACCAAGTCGTTTAACCTTAAACTTGGACCACTTGGCTGTTTTCCCAGACGGCGAAACCCAAAAGTGATCTACACCGGAATACAAGGTGGCACCAAGCAACTGCATGATCTTCAGCAAGCGCTTGAAGCTGAGTTGGAGAAATTGGGTTACGAGCCCGAACGAAGAAAGTACACGCCCCATCTAACACTGGGCTTTGTACGCAAACCGGATCAGGTTGAAAAGGCACGCTTTCCGTTTGGAAGCGAATCTCCCCCGGCCGAATGGACCGTCACGGCCGTTCACCTTTACCACTCATACAGAACAAAAAAGGGACAAATCTACAAAAAGATTCATTCGATTAATTTGATTGAGGATTAGCACCATTACCGGTGCTAGCCAAAGGAGAACATGATGAAATTGACTGAAATCGCCTATTTCACAGACAACGTGGCCGAAATGACCGGATTCTACAAAAGGCTGCTAGGATCTGAGCCGGTTCATGCGTCAGAAGACATGGCCATCTTTATGAGTGACCATACAAAAATCTTCATCCATAAAACATACGTGCCCGGCCCCGGGGAGCTACCTTGCGAAAATCATAAAGCATTCACGGTTGACGACGTTGACTCGGCCGCGAAAAAATTAGAAGAGGCTGGGATGAAAATTGAAGTGGCTCCGGCCGATTATTATTGGGGGCGTTCGGCCTACCTGCGGGATCCAGATGGGCATCTGATCGAGCTTACAGCTTAGACCTACAGCGGCTTAAACTGCTCAAACGGCTCCAAACAGTCGTTGCAGACCCAAATGGCACGGCACAACGTCGTGCCAAAGCTATTTTGCAGACGGGTGTTTTTTGAATCACAGCGGGGGCATTCCACCAGATCAAAAAAGGTCATCGTCACATTACCACCATGCAACCCAGGGGGAGCAAGCCCATACGCTTTTAGTTTGGCTCGGCCAGCTTCGCTAATCCAATCGCTCGTCCAAGGGGGATTCAACTGCTTGTTAACCGTCACTTGATCAGCTCCCAAATTTTGCACCGCTTCGGTGATCAGCGTTTCCATTTCGAGCAG
>JAHDGV010000077.1 GCA_020631655.1 Chloroflexota bacterium
TAGAAGCGAATGGGTTGATCTTCGGCCGATAAGTTAGCCACATTGCGCGTGTCGATTAACAGACCACTGTGCTCGACGACAAAATCCCAATCAATGGCTGAATGATTGGTGACGATGACGACCGCGTCACTGTTTTGTAGTTCCTCGGCCGAAAGTTCAACCCCTTTCAAGCATTTGCCACCACTGTCTAACGACTCCACAAACGGATCAGAAAATACCACATCGGCTCCTTTTTCTTGGAGCAAATAGATAATGTCTAGTGCTGGGCTTTCCCGCACATCGCTCACGTTTGGCTTGTAGGCGACACCCATCACTAAAACACGACTGCCGTTTACAGCTTTTTTGTTCATGTTCAACCCATCAACCACCTTTTCCACGACATATTCTGGCATCGAACGATTGACTTCATCCGCAAGTTCGATAAAGCGGGCGGTGTAATTTAAGGTTTTTAGTTTCCAGTTTAAGTAGTGCGGGTCTACAGGGATGCAGTGACCGCCTAGACCGGGGCCCGGGGTAAATTTCATAAATCCGTATGGTTTTGTAGCGGCCGCCTCCACAATCTCCCACACGTTTAAATCGAGCTTGTCACACATAAGGGCGATCTCGTTCACCAAGCCGATATTAACCGCCCGAAAGGTATTTTCGAGCAACTTCACCATTTCGGCCGCGGCCGGGCTAGATACGGGGACGACGCTTTCAACAATGGCACCGTACAACGCACTTGAAACGGCCAAGCAAGATGGGGTCATGCCACCCAGAACTTTTGGGGTATTCCACATCACATAATCGGTCCGGCCGGGGTCGATCCGTTCTGGCGAAAAGGCTAAAAAGAAGTTTTCACCAACGGTAATTCCATTTTGTGCTAGCCGTGGAAGCAAAATCTCTTGGGTCGTTCCCGGATAGGTTGTGCTTTCTAAAACAACCAGCTTCCCTTTAACCCCTGCTTTTTCGATTTGTTCCGTCGCGTTCACAATGTACGAGACATCGGGATCTTTTGTTTTGCGTAGCGGGGTCGGGACACAAATCGAAATCGTATCAACTTCGGCCAGGCGGCCATAGTCGGCCGTGGCTTCAAACAATCCGGCTGAGACCAATTTTTGCACGGTGGCATCTTCTACATCTTCAACGTGGCTAATGCCGTTGTTCATTGCTGCGACTTTTTGCTTATCTACATCAATGCCCAAAACCTTAAAACCCGCTTCTGCAAAAGCGACCACAAGCGGCAGGCCGACGTATCCTAGCCCAACAATTCCGACTATGGCGTCTCGCTGATTAATTTTTTCGATTAAAGTGGATTCTAATTGTGACATATTTTAAAAAGGGTGAAATAGGTTTAAAAATAAATTATACCGGAGGACCTCTCTGGAACTCACCTTCTTTTAGAGTTGGTTGATAGGCAGTTGGTCCCAAGGTTGTCATGGTAGATTAGTTTGGTTGTCTCCGTTTAGCTCCGGTTTATAATTCCCGATCTTTTGCGAGGAAAAATTTTATGACTCAGCTTCAAAATAATCTTGGTCAGCCGATAGGCCATCCTGTTGAAAACTGGCGGCCGTGTGATTGGCCACCCCATACTTTTCTTTCTGGTAACTATTGCCGCTTGGCGCCAACAGTGGCAGATCATGCAACACAACTCTACGAAGCCTTTGTAGACAATGGAGAGGATCATTACTGGACTTATCTGCCTTATGGGCCGTTTACCAATTTTGAAGCATTTAAAATTTGGCTAGATGAGACAACTCAGGACAAAGATCCGCAGTTTTATACAATTTTTGATCCATCAAACAGCAAGGCGGTTGGGGTGGCAAGTTATCTGCGCATTCAGCCAGCTATTGGCTCGATAGAAGTTGGCCATATTCACTTTTCAACGCTGTTGCAGAAAAAACCGGCCGCAACCGAGGCGATGTTTTTGCTCATGAAACATGCGTTTGATGATCTGGGGTATCGTCGTTACGAATGGAAATGTGATGCGCTGAATGAGCCATCACGCCGAGCGGCCGAAAGGCTTGGCTTTCAGTTTGAAGGGGTGTTTCGCCAGCACACCATGTACAAGGGGCGCAATCGAGACACCGCTTGGTTTTCGATTTTGGACGGTGAATGGCCTGCGTGTAAGCGGGCTTTTGAGGAATGGCTGTCCCCATCAAACTTTGACGCAGGCGGCCGGCAGGTTAAGCGGCTGGCTGATTTTCGCTAAATCCCCTATGTCTCTTCAAGTTAAACCACTCGATAAAGCTAACGCGGCCGAGGCTCAAGCGATCATTGAAGCTGGCTTGACCCAACATTGGGGTGTGTATGACCCATCCTATAATTTAGACGTGAGCGATCTTGTGACCCATTATGATGATCGAATGCTCACGTTTTGGTTAGACGGTGAAATGGTTGGGACAGGCGGTTGGATTGTTTTGAGCGAAGAAACAGTCTTTTTTGTGCGGGTATCTGTGCTAGAAAAACGGCAAGGACAAGGAACAGGTACGCAAATCATGGCTCTTTTGGAGAAGCACGTGGCCCAACTTGGGTTTAAATATGCTGAGCTGGAAACAACGACTGATTGGACCAATGTTGTCCGTTTTTATCAGAAGATAGGCTACACCATTACCCATGAACAGGATGAAGACACCTACTTTCGCAAACAGCTCGTTTAGAGAGCTGGGCGGTCATCCTCATCCCGGCCGCGGAAAATAAGCCGGATGTGGGTTCCGGGGAACGCAAAAATATCGCGCAACTGATTTTCTAAATAACGCTGATAGCTAAAATGGAGCCAGTCTGGTTTGTTCACAAAAAAGACAAACGTGGGTGGAGCCACCCCCGCTTGAGTCATGTAGAAGAATTTTAGACGTTTGCCCGCTTTACCTGGGGGTGGATGCTGAGCCAGTGAGTTTTGCAAGTACCGGTTGAGCTCTCCGGTTGGGATGCGGCGATAGCGAGCCTCGTTGACATCGTTTACCAGCGGCAAAATGTTGCCGACCCGTTGTCCATTTTGGGCTGAGATAAATAAGATAGGAACGTAGGGCAAAAAGTTAAGCTCAAAGCGCAATTTGTCAGTGTACTCTTGCATGGTAAAGCTGTCTTTTTCAACAGCGTCCCACTTGTTCACTAGCACGATAAGACCCGCCTCTTCGTCTTTCATCATCCCCGCGATGTGCTGATCTTGCGCCGTGATCCCTTCGGTCGCGTCGATCAAAAGCAGAGCGACGTCTGCTCGCCGCAGAGCACTCATCGCACGAATCACGCTATATTTTTCGATGCCGGGGTCGATTTTGCCTCGCCGCCGAATTCCGGCCGTGTCGATGAGGGTAAAATCCTGACCGTGCCATTTGATTTTTGTGTCGATGGCGTCACGCGTCGTTCCTGCAATTGGACTAACAATGGTCCGTTCTTTGCCGATCAGTTTGTTGTACAGGGTCGATTTGCCCGCATTAGGTCGGCCGAGAAGCGCGATTTTGATCGAGTCGTCGTCTTCAACGTCTTCAAGCTGTGGGAGCTGATCGACAATTACATCGAGCAGGTCACCCGTTCCGCGGCCGTGCTCGGCCGATACCGGATACACTTCCCCCACACCCAGCTCGTAAAATTCGTACATCAGGTCCCGCATTGTGTGCAGGTCATCCAGCTTGTTGGCGGCTACCAGAGTTGGTTTTTTGGTCGTGCGCAGAATGTTGGCAACCTCACGGTCGGCCGACGTTAATCCGGCCCGGCCGTCTACCAACTGCACGATGACGTCGGCGTCTTGAATGGCAACTTTTGCCTGGCTTTTAATCGAATCTAAGAAGCGCTCAGAATCTTCTGATAGGGGATCGGTATGCCATCCTTCAAGCATTTCGATACCGCCTGTGTCTACCACAGTGAACACAACACCTCCCCATTCAGTATCTGCATACAACCGATCACGGGTTGTGCCTGCAATATCTGAAACAACGGCCAAACGGCGGCCGACGAGACGATTAAATAGTGTAGATTTTCCGACATTTGGTCTGCCGACGAGGGCGACCACTCCTTTTTGTGCCATGGCAAAGGGATCAAGGGTTGAGTCAACCTGCAGAACAAGGTGATACTTGTCCGTGCAAATCAGATTGACTGAATCCTATCTAAAATTATTCTTCCGGTTCAGGGTAGTTTTCAGCGTCTTCGTCTTCTGGTTCTGGCGGTTTATCGGCCGTAAGTGGCTCCGATCCATCGGTCAGCCCACCAAATTCCGCCTCTTCAAGCTCTTCAAGAGACTGAATTTCAACCGTGACAAACTCTGGCTGAGTTGAACGGAACTCCACATCAGCGGCCGTTACGTTCACAATTGGCTTAATGCTATGTGTTCCAGGAGCTAAATCAAGTAGATCAAGCGTGACACTAACATCATCTTGCGTAACCGAGTTTAGCACAGGCAATGGACCAAACAGAAAGACCGTTACTTCCTCTGTTTGAAGCGTTACTGTTAGCCCCTCTCCCAAAGCTCGAACTTCAACTTCTTTGCGAATCACGTCTGATGTCAAGATCGGCTCTATTTCTACGCTCAACACAACCGGCTGGACCTGGTCCAACTCAATCCCTTCAGGCAAGTTTAAAGCAACACGTTGCTCAAAGGATTCGATTGCACCAGAGATGTCGATAATCTCTGTTTCGATAGATTGGGTTTGATCGAGATCACTTGGAGAACCTGAAATCAGAGCTGTTTGCGGCTCAACATCGATGGCTAGTAGCCGATATCCATTTGGTGGAGTGCCGGTCCAGTCGGCAATTACCGGCACAACTTTAACCCCGGCCGTTTGGTTAATCTCAATCGAGATTGTTACCTCGCTGACGCTAGGTTGTAAGCCGCCTAAGCCAACCGTTTGCTCATCAGGCCCCAGCCATGTGGGTATCCGTTCCGATACAAAATCTTCTCGCTGTGACTCTAAAAACAGATTGACCCTTGCACTACTGATCCGGCTTACCTCGTTCTCAGGGCCGGTCAGTAAAATAGTAGGAGGGTCAACAACAACGTTCCCCTGCTCGTATCCAATAGCTACACCACCGCGAATCGTCACATCAACCGGAATTTCAACCGACACAATCGGGATCGCATCAACCGCGATTGACTGGGGTTCTTGAGCCAAAAACTCGATGGCTAGATCCGTGTCTTTCGCCACAATCTGGACTTCTGCGACTGACTCCCCGATAGGGAGAGTGGCACGATCGATAAACGCGGTGAAGTCACTGGCCAATAGTGAGCTGGCTTCGGATGTGGGCCCTTGGAAGGTTAAGCGGACGCTGTCTTGACCCAGATTCACTTCCCCATCTACTGAGAGTAGACCTTGCTTGATAATGGGTAGCTCAACCGTGCGGGTCATGATCGGGTCGTTGGCCCGATTCGCGGCACTCCAAACAATTAGGGCTAGGATGAATGACAGCGCTAAAGTCGCAATGTTAGACAGGAGCGCGGCCGTAAATCGGCGTAAGTAATCAAAAGTGCCCATCAGGTTTTTAGCAATGCCTCCAACAGTTGTTTTAGTTGTTCAGACATTTCGCGCCCTTGGGGGTCATGCCGGTTTTCTTTGACTAATTTTCCATTGTGGGTGATCGCAAATCGGCCGGTTTCTTCTGAGATTACGACAGATACCGCATCACTTACTTCGCTAATCCCCAGAGCGGCACGGTGGCGTAAACCGATCTGCCGATCTGACACATTAGCGGCCGACAACGGCAAAACGCAGGCGGCGGCCGTCAACTTTCCGTCTCGGATGATGATTGCCCCGTCATGGAGTTCAGTATTTTTATTGAAGATCGTTAAGAGTAGATCGGGTGAAGGCTCCCCATTAATTTTAACCCCAGTATCCACATATTCCTGTAGCCCTGTGTCTTGCTCAAACACAATCAAGGCCCCATGCCTGCGGTCCGACAGACGGCGCGAAGCGGTAATGACAGACTCTAGTGCGTGATTGGGTTGTTTGCGTTGAAAGAAGCGTAGGTAGCGACTGGTTCCACCAAGCTGTTCCAAGGCCCTTTGCAACTCAGGTTGAAAAATAACAGGAATCGCAAAGAACAAAACGGGCAAAACCTGTTGAATTAGCCAACTTAATGCGGGGAGCTGTAGCGAAACAGATGAGAACGCAACGTAGAGAACTGCGGCCACAATCAAGAACCCACGCAGCATTTGTACTGCACGGGTCCCTTGAATAAGCTTTAGGCCGATAAAAATGACGATGGTAACTAGAAAAACGTCAAGAATGGCCTGCCACTCAGTTAATTGAGCCAGCTGTGCGCTAATAAAATCGAACGAAAAATTCATCTACATTGAGTTCGCAGAGTTCGTGTCTGGAAGGTGGTATGTTTTAAAAATCGTTTAGGAGAGCCGTTTTGCCCGGAAGTCTAGAGCGACTTCAGTTGAACAAGCAACTGCTCGTAAGCCTCTTTGTTAGGTGGGTCCAAAGATAAGATCTTTTGAATTGTTTTTTCTGCTAAACGGTGATTGCCTACATTCAAAAGTGCTTCACCCAATTTATCTAACAGGCTAATGGCTTTGTCTTTTTGATTGGTGCGTGCGTAAAGTCGAGATAAACGTTCAACCAACCCGGGGTCATTTGGGTATTCTGTATCAAGCTCTTCCAGAAGTTTGAAGACTGAACGTCCCTGTTTGGCCTTGATCAGCTTTACGATTTGCTGATCAAGCAGTTTTAGCCCTTTCCCCTTTTCATTGAGGTTATACAGCGCTTTAACCGATTTTTTCACAAAGCTCGTGTTTTCTGGCTCGAGGCGGGTTAGCTCTAGCCAAATGGGGAGGGCTTTTTTCCAATCTAGCAGTTGCATTTCTAAATCCCCAAGATGCTGGAGCAGATTGCCTTTTAACCCCGGTGAGATCTCAGTCTCCTGAGCCATTTTTAGACCCTCGATGTAGTGTTTGCGAGCGTCTTCCAATTGAGCTTGTTGATAGGCCGTGTTCCCCATAATCAAATATTGACCGATGATATCTTCTTGCCGGCCGCTTTCGGTTAGAAGATCAAGTAGGGTCTGTTGTGATTCAGAGTTTAATGGGGCAATGGCGGCCGCCTTTTGCAACACACCAATCGCACCTTCTTTGTCACCGCGCACCATATATGTTCGGCCGATCGTTTGTAGTTTTTGGGATGCTTGACTGTGTTTGTTTTTGGCCGCAAGTAAGTCAGCCATTTGAATATGGGCGGGCAAGTACCCTGCACTCACTTCAATTGCTCTATACACTTCTTCAATTGCCGAATCATACAGCCCCTGTTCCGCATATTCTTGCGATAGCTGTAGCGATTCTAAAATACGAGAAGAGCCAGCGTTGAGCATGTCTCCCATGATCATTGAACCGGGTTCGGCCGAGATGCTGTCTAGTCTTCTGCGCGAGTCTTTTAACGTTTCATCCCAATTATCAGTTTGCAAGAATCGGCCAAACGCGAGCGCAAACGAGGTGGCTTGATCAACCGCTGCTTCGGCCGATAGGCTTTCAAGCAGTTCGGCGTATTGAGTTTTTAATCGATCATGTTTGACTGGTGAAACTGTCGGCAGGTCAACAGAAATCAAGGCATCGATGTAATATTCAACCGCTTTGTCGATGTGGCCCAATCCCCGTAAACATTCACCCAAGCCATAGAGCCGCACAAATTCATAGTCAGTCTCATCGATTAGTTCGTTCAAAAGCGGGATTGCATCTGCAAATTGACTTTGCATTTGGTAAAGCTGGGACAGGGTGTAAATGACGGCCGGTGTGCGTAACCCGTGATTCAAAACTTCGACAAAGCTACTGGTTGCAGCCGGATAATCCCCCTGCGTTTGATCTGTTAATCCTTGTGAGATTAGCGCCATGAGGTTGACATCATTGTCTTGCCCCACCACATCGGCCGAGAAAATATCTTCAGCCATTTGCTCACGCGCTTTTTGAAGCCGGTCTGCAACCGGGGTTGCCACCGGAATCTCAATTTGGGCCGAGCGATAGTTGCCGGTTAAACGACTGCCCGAAGCGGGTTGATCGCTGTGAATGCGGCTGTTTTGCGGAAATGCCTGATCTCCTGTTTTTAAAAGCTCGGCCGCAGTTAACGCTTCAGCATTGCGCGGGTCGATTTTAAGGGCCCGCTCACAGGCTCTTAAAGCCCGATTAAGCTGTCCCTGATTTTCGTAAATGCGCGCCACTTCCAAAAACTCATTAACGGCCAACCAAGGGCGCTCTTGATTTTCATAGACTTTGGCCAAACGTTCGTGGGCTTTTAAATGATCTGAATTAAACCGTGTGGCCAACACCCAGTTATCAACCGCATCTGATAAACGTTTGTCTGACAGATGCTTCTCACCGATTTTCATGAACGTTTCGGCCGCATCTTTTAAGTCCCCCATCTTTTGTTGCAGGTCAGCAACTTGGCGCAGATAAATCGTATTTTGATCGGTCAGCTCGGCCGCTTTTTCAAAATGGATCAAGGCACCTTTGATATCACCCAGCTCCCGTTTGGCCGTAGCAATCCCATCGTGGATCGTCGGGTTGTCAGGATTTTCCTGCAAGGCGACTTCGAACTCTTTTAGAGCCTCATCCCACTTTTGCTCCCAAATAAGGGAGTGTCCACGTGTTTCTGCCATACTCGATTGCTGAGACATGATTTACCTTTATCCAATATCTTTTTCGATTACGATTACTTATCAACCTAGGTTACGCGCTAACAGACCTCGGAGGTTTCATTTCTCGACTCAAATGGATATTGACAACTCGGAAGCAAACCTCCGAGGTCTTTGTCGAGAAAGCGCATAACATGAGTTATTAACTGCAGGTTTTCCACTATTACGTACCAAAAGGCTTGACCATAATTATGATCGATAATATAGGAAACGACTATTTCATCCTATAACCTGTTAGTCATTTATAATTCTACGCCTAATTTTCACCTAAAAGTTCAACCAAAATCGCCTTTTGGGCATGCATTCTGTTTTCTGCTTGTTGGAACACAACTGCGCGCGGCCCGTCAGCAACTTCGGCCGAAATTTCTTCACCACGATGGGCGGGCAAACAATGCATGGCGATTGTTTCTGGCTTGGCCTTTGACAGTAACTCATCATTAATTTGATACGGTGGAAAGACTTTTAAGCGTTCTTCTCGTTCCGCTTCTTGTCCCATGCTGGTCCATACATCGGTGTAGATGACATCGGCTTCTGCAACAGCTTTTACTGGATCACGCATCTGTGTAAAGCTGGCCGAGCCAGATTTTAGGCGCTCGGCGATGTCAAAATCTTCTTCTGACAGATCATAACCGGCCGGGGTTGCAATCGTGAAGTTCACGCCGGTATGCATGGCACCAAACATTAGGGACCGCGCCACATTGTTTCCGTCACCTACATAAGTGAGATTGACCCCGTCCAAACGGCCGAACTGTTCATGTATCGTCAGCAGGTCTGCCATTGTTTGTACCGGGTGGTTGTAATCAGACAATCCATTAATAACAGGGATCGAGGCGTACTCGGCCAATTCAAGGACGGTATCGTGCTCAATTACTCGGGCCATGATCCCATCAACATAGCCAGATAAAACTCGAGCCACGTCTGCTGGGCTTTCCCGTTCACCCATTTTGACTTCGGCCGGAGACAATCCCAGCGCGTAGCCACCCAACTGCACCATGCCTATCTCAAAAGAGGTGCGTGTCCGAAGCGACGGTTTTTGAAAGAGCATTCCCAAATTCTTCCCTTTCAAAATCGGCCGGTTCCCACCCGCTTTAAGTTCCTTCTTTAACTCTAAGGCCAGCGTTACAAGCCCATTCACCTCGTCTGATGACAAATCAACTAAATTTATAAAATGCTTCATCTCTTCCTAAATATCTCTTAAACCCAAATTTGTGTTGGAGAAGGGTATTCTCCACCCGTGAATCAGCTAGTATACCAATCGAATTATGGTCAATCATCTTGGTACTTCCCTACCAGAGCTTCACGGTGCATATGTTGTATGCAAAAAAATATTATGGTAACATAAATTCACGCAATCTTGAGGGGATTTTTTTAAATTTAACGAGGGTTAGCGAATTCGCATTGCGGGTAAAGATTCCACAGGTAGGACATTTTTATGGACACAAGTATGATAAGAGCGGTTATCAAAAACCTAAACCTAATGCCATTGATCACATTTATTGTGGGCTTTTTCATTGGGTTGGTGATTTTTGGCTGGGGGTTGACACCCGTTGACTATGTTGATGCTACCCCACAAGAGTTGCGGACAGTTGACTATCAACAATTTTATTTGCGGGGTCTGGCCGACCAATATGCTCAAAACCAATTAAACGCAGACCAAGCACGGGCTGCACTTGATGCGGCCAATTGGGCCGATTCAGGAATTGCACTTTGTGATGCAGTCAACCGCGCTGCTTCTGGCTCAACAGATGCAGACGGTAACTTGATTGTGCTACCAAATCCGGCCGCTCGTGACCGACTTGAAAAGCTGGTCGAAGTGCTGGGACAAGGAAACTGTGCCACAATTTTGGCTAACGCTGGGGCCAATCCTGACGCACCATTACCGGCCGATGACGCTTCGCAATCTGGTGGCGGATTGGTTCGTTGGCTCACCTCACTTGGTTGGCTACTCGTTCTACTCTTGCTAGTTGGTGCATTCTGGTGGTTCTGGAACAATAACTCAGACGGCTATGACGATGATGAAGGGTTATTGCCCATCAATCCACCCGGCGGGCGGGCATCTGCTGGAAGCAGTAGCGTTGCGGCCGCACCATCAACCAAAGCCGACTACCTAGATGATGATGAGGTCTTTGAAAGTAGCTCATCATCTTCTTCAGCTGATTCTGGAAGCGGTGGAGTTATCCCGATTTCAACCTATCGGACCACCTATAACTACGGACAAGATGCATATGACGACTCGTTTAGCATCGAGAATTCGGCCGGAGAGTTTTTGGGTGAGTGTGGTGTAGGCATTTCTGAAACGATTGGCAGTGGTGGAAGCCGCGCCGTGACCGCTTTGGAAGTCTGGTTGTTCGATAAAAACGACATCCGCACCATCACCAAAGTTGCCATGAGTGAAAACACATTTATGGATGAAGCGCTGAAAGCAAAACTCGAGCCCAAAGGTGAACCGGTGTTAGTTGGCGAAGATGAAGTGATCGTTCTTGAAACAGCGTCGCTGATCATCAATGCAAAAGTCAACGATATGTCATACGGTTCTGATCCAAATTTGCCAGAGAACAGCTACTTTGATCGTTTGTCTTTCGAGATTATGGCTTGGGCCAAAAACGATGGCGAAACGGCCGACGACGGATTCGACTTCGACTAGTTTTCAACTTTTATAAAGCAAAAACCAAGGCCCATTCAGTTTTCTGGATGGGCCTTTTTTATTTATAAAAAATTGTTTGGTCAGATTTCGATTTTTAAGAGATCATATCCCTATGCCAAACGGTACGAACCAAATTCAAATCGATGGAAATAGATTATGGGAATCGATCCATAGCTATGCCCAGATCGGTGCAACGGCCAAAGGTGGGGTCAAACGGCTGGCCTTCTCGTCACTTGACTATCAAGCTCGTGATCGGTTTATTGATGAATGTGTAGAAATGCAGATGGCAATTAGCAGAGATGAGATTGGGAATATCTTTGCCACAATGGAAGGGAGTGAGCCTGATCTTCCGGCCGTGCTTGTAGGGAGCCACCTTGATAGCCAGCCGACCGGCGGAAAGTACGATGGGGCATTGGGGGTATTGACGGGGCTAGAACTGGCTAAATCACTGTATGCGGCCGGAAAGCGGCCGGTGCGCACGTTGCAACTGATTAACTTTGCGAACGAAGAGGGGGCCCGTTTTGCACCAGCCATGATGGGGTCAGGCGTATTTGCGGGCAAGCTACAGCTGGCCGACATGCTGGCTAAAACGGACTCAGACGGGGTTAGTGTGCAACAGGCGATTGCGCTAGATACTACGGGGCAATATCCCGCTAGAAAAGAACGGCCGATTGACAGTTATTTTGAAATTCATATCGAGCAGGGGCCGATTTTAGAAATGGAAAGTCTTCCAGTTGGGGCAGTGACTGGAGCGCAGGCGCAACGCTGGTACGATGTGACGATAATCGGATCAGAGGCACATGCTGGCCCCACGCCGATGATCGGCCGACGTGATGCTGGTCTGGGAGCGGCAGAGCTTTCGCTGGCGGTTGAAGCCATCGCTTTGGAACACGGGCCAGACGGCCGAGGCACGGTTGGTGTGCTGGTGCCAAGCCCGATGTCGCGCAACGTGATCCCTGGCTCTGCTATGTTGACCATTGATACGCGTCACCCGGATGAAGATGAATTGGGGGAGATGAAGCAGAAGTTGCGGGTGGCCGCAGATGAAATCGAAAACCGGCGGGGATTGTCGATCGATATCAAAGAAATTTGGCATTCACCCGTGACCCGGTTTGATGCCGAGTTGGTTTCAAGGTTGGAGCATTTTGCGGCGGAGCGACAGATTGGCTGTCGTAAAATCTGGTCAGGTGCGGGTCACGATGCGGTTTATATGGCGTCAACAGGTGTGCCGACTGTGATGGTGTTTGTGCAAACGAAGGATGGAATTAGCCATAACGAGAGCGAAAGCATTAAAAAAGAGGATGCGATTGCGGGATGTATGGTGCTGTGTGATGCGGTCTTAGAAAGACTGTTTAGGGCTGAAGATTAATGTCCCAATTTGATTTTCAGCTGGGTGAGATTGAACTATGATTTTGGTAACTGGAGCAGGGGGAAAAACCGGCCGAGCCGTTGTCGCAAACTTGGTGGCACAAAATATTCCGGTGCGAGCTTGGTTGCGCCAGCCATTTATTGGCTTTGATGGGGCGGAGGTGTTTGTTGGTGATCTTGAGAATCAGGCTGATTGGGCAACCGCGATGCGGGGAATAGAAAAGGTTTACTTTATTTGCCCAAACATGCATCCCAACGAAACGTTAATTGGCAAATTGGCATTAACGGCCGCAAGACAGGCCAAGGTAAAGCATTTTGTCTATCACTCAGTTTTGCATCCGCAAACTCACGAAATGCCCCATCACTGGAACAAATTACGGGTTGAAGAGATGGTGTTTGTTAGCGGTTTGCCCTTCACCATTTTGCAACCGGCCGTCTATATGCAGAATTTATTGCCCCAGTGGGCAACCATCAAACAAAGAGGGCTTTTGCAGATGCCTTATCCGGCCCACACCAAAGTTTCGCTTGTTGATTTAGGGGATGTGGCCCAAGCCGCCGCAACCGTTTTAGAGAGCGATAAATTTATCGGGGCCACGTTGGAGCTGGCCGGGACCCGTGCTTTAAGCCAATCGCAAATTGCAGAGCAATTGACGGCTGAATTAAATCGGCCAGTGTTTTTTGAAGAAACAAAGTTGATAGACTGGGTTGAAGCCAACGCCGATTTACCCGTTTACAAACGAGATGCGCTGTTGGCGATGTTTGGTTATTATGCCAACTACGGTTTGGTTGGAAACCCGGCCGTATTAAGCATGATTTTGGGCAAAGCACCTTCGGGGCTAGCAGACTTCGTTCAAGCCCAGTAACTATTCAATCCGTTCCAAATAGGAATATTTAACAATGACTTTGAAACAAACGATTGAGGCATTTGAATTACTCGATAGTGCGCATGTAACTGGCCAAACTGTAGCAGACTATCTGATTGACCGGGGATTGAGCGTTATGGTCTCGCAGGTCAGTGGGAGCAAAGGTTCAACGGATGTTCTCGTGATTCAGGTGCCGGGCTCGGCCGGAAAGACGGCCGGTGGCAGTGCCCCAACGCTGGGCATTATTGGCAAATTGGGTGGGATTGGTGCTCGCCCAGAAGTTGTTGGACTTGTTTCTGATGCAGATGGGGCGATTACGGCCGTCGCTTGTGCTCTAAAGCTGGCTGACATGCAGGCAAACGGGGACCAATTGGAGGGAGACGTTGTGATTACAACCCACATTTGTCCCCATGCACCGATTATTCCACATGAGCCTGTACCGTTTATGGATTCCCCCGTTGACAATGCCACATTAATTCAGCACTTAAATCGGCCGGAGATGGATGCGATTCTATCCGTTGACACAACCCGAGGGAATCTAGTTTTAAATCAAAGAGGGTTTGCGATCACGCCCACTGTTAAAGAGGGATACATCTTAAAAATAAGCCCAGATTTAGTGCACATCATGATGAATGTTCTCGGCCGACCGGCCGCTGTGCTGCCCATTACGACCCAAGATATTACGCCGTACGGCAATGGGATTTATCACATCAACAGCATTATGCAGCCTGCCATTTCGACCGATGCCCCGGTGGTCGGAGTAGCTCTAACGGCGGCTGTTGCTGTCCCTGGCTCAGCCAGCGGAGCCAGCCAGCCAGTTGATGTTGAGCAGGCGGCTCGTTTCTGTGTGGAGGTTTCTAAAGGGTTCGGCCGCGGCCGCTGTTTGTTTTATGACAAAGATGAGTTTGAGAGACTACAGACCCTTTATGGCTCGATGCGCCATCTGCAAACTCAGGGTGCAGAATCTAAGTAGGTTTTTTATTTTTCTGACTTCGAACTAAAATAACCGTGCTGACAGTGTAAGGTCACCTTCAAAATATAAATATCTAGAAAAAGTGAAATGGAGATAGCTGTAAGGCGATTTTAAATAGTTGCACATAGCCCATACGCCTATGTAAGGTCACGGTTAATAAGATGAATTTCGAGTGGGAACTGGATGAGGAAGCTGAATCAAATGATCCTAAATCTTATTCGGATGGGCCTGAACCACGTCCGCGCCGCTGGGGAATGCTGATTGCAGGGGTTTTTGTAGCTGCAATTTTAGCCGGATTAGGCTGGTGGCGTATCAGCCTTTTTGATCAAGAAACTATTTCGTTTTTACAGTCCGCCGTAGACTTGCAGTCTTCGGCCGTGCTACAGCGTGATGGGGACCTTTACTTCACAAACTATGGTGGCGAGCCCAACTTACTCATCCATGAAATGCATCCGAAACAAATTGAGTTTTGGTTGAGCAGCCCCCAGATAAAAGATTATGAACAGGTGGAACTTGAAATTTGGGCGCAGGCTGAATGGAAATCCTCCTCAAACGAAACGCTTTATCGCACATTGTTTTTTAACGATTGGAATGGTTCTGTGCGGCTCAAAAGTGAGTCTACCGCCTACTGGCAAAGCGTCTACACCGTAGATTTTGATGCCTTTGATGGCACATTGGCGCTGACAGAACGAGATCGGCCGTTTGAGAATCAGCTCATGCAGCGTTTATCCAACACCTTGGATACCTACTGTGCCAATCAGGCTCAATCGGTCTGTGCAGATTTGCAAGTTTCTGTGGGGCCATCTACTTTTTTGCCTTCAGATGAATTTGAATTTATATCTCCCCGCTTGTACGGGTTAACGGTCGACGCTGAAATACCGCAAAGCTATTGGGAATACTTTGATCAACGGTTGCTCGATTTAACCGACACAGCCACGATTCGCTTTGGCATGCCTGATACGATTTCAGACCGTGTGATTTCCTTGGTCGAAAAGTTTGAACAGGAGCAGGCGGCCGCAGGCAAAAATATCTCTGTTGAGCTGATCAGCTTCCATCCCGGCAGGGTTGATTATCCAGAATTTTTGAAAACGGTAGACGGCGCCTACCTTGCCCCGACACTGGATATTGTTGCATCAGGCGCAGTTCTCCCGATTTCGAATTTAACGGCCGGCATGCACACCTCATTTTTTGGCCAACATTGGGCTGGAGCTTGGTGGCAGGATCAGGTCTGGTTTTTGCCCCTCAATGGTGAGCTGACTTTCGTTTCGACTGATTTTGGGTATGCGTCTGATTTTGGCAACCCTTCCGTTGCGTATCCAGATTGGAACTGGGATGAGTTTGAAACGGTGATGAACACATACACGGCCGAGAATGGTTTGGAATGGGGAATTGCTATTCCAAATCCAGGCCTGTTGCTGTCACGGGCTTACGGGGTTGATCACACCTGCTCTGCAGAAACATTGCCAATTTCATGTTCGATAGACCTTTCACAGGCTGGGATTGAAAGCGCTATGGCTTTCTATGCGGCAAATGGCCAAAAAATTTCAGTGCCGCCAGCTGGATCCATTGAAGATCAAATCAATCACTTTGTTACCCAAGCCTCAGTGTCGGTTGGCCACTCGGCCATGTGGGCATCACGGCCGGTTTTTTATGAGCATGACCTAACGACACGGAACGCATTTGTACAGCCTTTACCACGCTTCGAGAATCAAAAACCGATCTACCCACTGTTAGTGAATGGTGGGGTCATTAGCAGTTTTTCAGATAGCCCGTTAAGTACGTGGGAGTTTGTCGAATTTTTAAGCTTCCATGAAGTGAACTCGGCCGAACGGACTGTGCCTGCACGATTCTCGGTGGTAACGACCAACGGCTTTTGGAACAAAATTCCACAAAGGCTCCGGCCGCTGATGCAGGAAGGGTTTAATCAATCCCGGCCGATGCGCATTGGGGAGATGGACTACTTTAGGCCTGAGGTGTTAAGCAAAGTTGCGGATGGGTCGCTCACTCCAGAGGATGCCGCCCGGCAACGGCCGCCGGTCAGATGGTTTTCTGCCTATTTTAGTGAGCAGCAGCAGGCAAACTGATTTGTTGCGCCGTATCTAAAGCTGATCTAGAAGAATATCCTTCAACCCCGGCCCGGCCGCCACAAGGTGTACCACATCGGCCGGTGCCACTGGGGAACCATCGTTGATGTTGCAAACAATGCCACCCGCCTCTTGTACCAAAACAATACCGGCCGCTACGTCATACATGTTTAGCTTAAACTCCCAATAGCCATCGAGCCGGCCGGCCGCTACATAGGCCAAATCAAGAGCGGCTGATCCCAAGCGGCGCAAACCACGACACTGTTTAACGACCCGGCCGATTTGCTCTAAATTATCCAAATCACTTGTGGCCCGATCATACGGGAAACCTGTGCCAAGTAGCGCCTGATTCAGCGCGGTTGTGTTGGTGACTTTTAGCTGTTTGACTGCCCCAGAAGCTGATTCTACAAATCCCCCCTGTCCGGCCGAAGCATAAAACAGCTCCTGCTGAATCGGATCAAAAATTACACCGACAGCCGGTTTGTCATTGGTATACATGGCGATTGATACGCAAAAGAACGGAACGCCGTGGGTAAAATTGGTCGTTCCATCAATCGGGTCAACGTACCAAACGTGTGGACTATTTCCCTCGTCTGCCCCCTCTTCTTCTCCCACGATCAAATGATCTGGAAATGCGCTGTTTAATCGCTCCCGAATTAGTGATTCGGCCGCACGATCATAGTTTGTCACTAAGTCGATGGAACTACTTTTTAAGTCAATCGCTTTGTCTGACTCAAAGCCCTCTTTAATCAATGCGCCTGCTTCACGGGCAATCGCTTTTGCTGTTTCCAAAATGTCTTGATTGGTCATGGGTCTATTTTACAAAGCAGATTTGATTGATTAAAGATTCATTTTGTTCTTTCAAGGCAACCTATAAATTTCTTTAAACATCAAACATTTGTGCTAAAATCCAGATTTTCTAATTGTCAATTCCCCTGAGCGGGTAAGCGCAGATTATCTAGTAAGCGAAGCAACGTATGCCTTCTTATGTCATTGTAGACCTCGAAACCACCGGCCTCGATGCCGGTCGCAACGGAATCATCGAATTTGCGGCCGTTGTGCTTGAAGATGGTGAGATCACCGAAGAATTTTCTAGTTTGGTGCAAAGCTTTGACCCAGTCACAGAGATTGTGACCGACATTACCGGCATCACCCAAGAGATGGTCGATGATGCTCCGAGCCTGTTTGCCATTCGCAAAAAGATTGAAAAAATCATCGGCAACCATATTGTGGTGGGTCACAACATCGGTTTTGATATGGGGTTTTTGAATGCAGAGAGCTTGGCCGTCAACAATCGGTCGATTGATACGCTGACGCTTGCGACGATTTTGTATCCCGATCTGCCCCGCTACGGTCTTGAATTTTTAGCAAACGCGCTCGAGCTACCGATGCCTGAAGAGGGACAAACACATCGGGCATTAGACGATGTGATCCTAACGGCCGAGCTGTTTATGGCACTGCAAGAGCAGGCGATGAAGCTGGACCTAACTATTTTGGGAGAGATTGCTGAGGCGGGCGGTAATGTGATGTGGGACGAGGCTCAATTTTTCCTCGACGTCCATAATCTGCTGATGAAATCGGCCTTGCAGGATGGGCGACGAGCTGGCAAATACATGGAGGAGCTTTTCCGGCCGGGCAAGGTTGAGGGAGAAAAACTGGTTGCGGCTGAGGTGCCAGAAGAAGTCCCAAATGACATTGTGATGGATATGTTTGCTGAAGGGGGGAATTTCAGCAAAGTGTTCCCTAACTTTGAATTCCGGCATCAGCAGGTTGAGATGGTTGATGCGGTTACCAATGCCTTTAACGAAGGCCAGCATCTGATGGTTGAGGCCGGAACAGGTACTGGAAAAAGTGTGGGCTACCTGTTGCCATCCGCCTTTTGGGCAGTTACCAACGGCCGCAGAGTTGTTGTTTCAACTGCAACCATTAACTTGCAGGATCAGCTGGTCACCAAAGATATCCCGACTTTGCAAAAGGTTCTGCCGTTTGAGCTACGCACGGCCGTGCGCAAAGGGCGCTACAACTACCTGTGTAACCGCATCTTTAATCAGATTAGGCGGCGCGGCCCAACCGAGGCCAGTGACATGCCTCTGTATGCTCGTTTGCTCGTCTGGTTGCCTAAAACTGACACAGGTGACATGAACGAAATCACGTTGCGCAACTTTGACGACCGGATGGCGTGGGGCAAAATGAACGCACAAAACGAAACGTGTAAACAAGAAACCTGTCGCCAGTTCCGTTGCCCGCGCTGGATCGCTCAACAGCGAGCTGAGCACGCCCATATCGTGATTGTGAACCACTCGCTTTTGCTGTCAGATATCTCGTCTGGGAATCACATCTTGCCCAACTTCGTTGATTTGGTCGTGGATGAGGCTCATCATTTAGAACCGGCCGTGACAGACGGATTGAGCTTTGAAGCCAACAAGCGCACCTTTAATCGAGTAATTGCTGACATTATCCGAGAAAAAAGCGGAACGCTGGCCCAGTTACAAGCCCAAACCAATTCGATCCCCCGAGATCAGCGTGAGGGGCTAGACCAACACATCAGCAAAATAAAATCTGATGGTGAGCTGGCTGAAATGCGGGGTCAAGATTTCTTTTCTGTGTTGGCCTATTTCATGAACGGCGGTGAGCG
>JAHDGV010000557.1 GCA_020631655.1 Chloroflexota bacterium
AAAGGGTTAAAGCGGCAGGTGTGTAATGTGGGCTTATGGCGCTACAGCCGCCATCCTAACTATTTTGCAGAATGGTTGGTTTGGACCGCTTTGGTGATCGGGGCGATTCCATCGTGGGTTGCGCTGTTTGGGCAGATGAATGCTGTGATTTGGGGGCTTTTGGGGTTGGCTCTGCTATTTGTGTCTCGGCTGTTTTACATCACGCTTGTGTATCACACAGGGGCGGTCCCAGCGGAATTTTACTCGGTGCAAAAGCGGCCGGATTATAAAAAATATCAGGAAACAACGAACCGGTTTTTTCCCGGGCCGGTTAAGAAGTAATCTGAAAAAAACACTAAGTGCAGATCGAAGACATTGCTCGTGCCATGGAACGTGGTGATGTGTTCTAAACGTAAAAGTTCTATAACGTAAGCACAACCTTAACGACAGAAAGGTAGGCTAGAATTTATCTGGGCCTACCTTTTTTTATTTTAAGGTCTCCTTTTTTGGTACACTATCGGCCGAACAAGGATCGGGACCTGTTATCCACCTTTACCCTAGTTCAAGCAGTAAATAATGAATTTAAATTGGAAAAAAAACTACACTTCTCCGCTAACCGTCAGCGGATTACTTATCTTCTTTTTGTGTGCCGTTTTGGTTGCACAAGCGGAACCTACTCAAAATTCAGATGCTCTTCAAGCTCCTTCTATTGAGAATGGATCGTTTGAAGAGGACAACGTTACATCAAGCACAAATAGTTTAACCGGCTGGACTGTGAGCAACGGCCCAGTCGAGATCATCGCGGGATCTGACGTAAAAGATGTAGAGGAAAATGTTGTGGGTGCGGCCGAGGGTAGCCAAGCCCTTGACTTAGGAAAAGCCACTATTCAACAAAATGTTTCAGGATTTACCCCCAATCAACCTTATGTTTTGCGCATAGACTACAGGGGAAATACGAGTGATGGCGGCATCAAAGACGCACAGGTACTCGTGAACGGTGAAGAGCTGTCTCAGGGTCTGTTTGGCGGCGACCCACCCGGTATCCACAGCAAAGAAGAAAACGATTGGATTGTGTGCAACGGCTTCGAGTTTATGCCCACCTCTTCTACGGTAACCATCGAAATTGTGTCTGAAGAATCTGGTTCAAACGGCTTGTTCATCGACAACATTCGGATTGATGAGGGTGGCATCACCCAACCCATCCCTAATAATTTTAATGACCTAGAAGAAGACGGTGACGGCTGGCGCAAGCTGGCAAATGGAAGTTTTGAGGAGGACGTTGCTCCCCTGAACGATCCTGAAAACACGGGACCACCCGATCCAAACAATCCGGTTAAACAAGATGTGCCTAATCCCCATTTATGCGGCAACTCTATCCCCGGCTGGCGTGTGACACGGGAAAATACAGACCGCATTTCAGGCTGGAGCAACACCCCCGACGGTAGCAAAGTTATGGACGTGGGTGGACATGGGCCAGGCAGTATCGCGCAAACGATTAGCGGCCTGTACCCCAACAGCAACTACGAATTGGAATTTTATGCGGCCCGCCATCGCTTCTGGGGAACAGATACGATGAATACAGAGCTGTGGGCGAACGGCCAGCAAGAATTGACCTTCTCGCGCACAAGCAGTCAAACGGCCGATGATGGGTACATTCGAGAAACGGTTGATCTGGTCAGCGACGAGAATGGAGAAATCACCTTTGAAATCTTTTCGACCAACATTGATAAAGGCGGCAATAATGTGATGGATAACTTTAGGATTAGGCAAGTGGGCGATCCAGCAACCAGCACCCCAACGATGACGCCTACCCAAACAGCGACACCTTTGCCAACCAATACGCCAACTTCAACGGCAACGCCGACCAACACCCCAACCAGCACAAGCACGCCGGTGCCCCCCACAGCCACATCAACGCCAACGCCTACGGCAACACCAACTTTGGTTGGTGGCCCCAACACGTTTGATGGCTTTATATTCTTGCCAATTGTCATAAATATGGCAGGAATCCGTTAATCGCTTTAGAATTAAATCGATTAGGAAATTTAGAAGGCAGGCTGGACAACAGTCTGCCTTTTTTGTTTGGTTTTTAGACCTGCAAGGTTTGATAAACCTCGCAGGTCTTTTTGTATGAGCGCACCAGAGCAACCACAAATTAAAAGTCGCATGGTCGACTATTTCTCCGGCCGATACGGCTGGGTCATCCTCATTTTCGGCACGCTGGGGCTGATTATGTCTGGCCCCGGACAAACCTATGCTGTGTCGATTTTTCTAGAGTCGATTATTGCGGATTTGGAGCTAAACCGGACCACCATCAGCCTGATGTACACCATCGGCACCGTGAGCGGTAGCTTCTTGCTCCCGTTTATCGGCCGCCAGCTCGACGTGCGCGGCCCCCGCATCATGATGATGATTACGGCCGTGCTGTTTGGCTTGGCCTGCGTCTATATGGGATGGGTCCGTAACGCAGCGATGCTGGCCATCGGCTTTATCGGTATCCGGCTATTAGGGCAAGGCAGCACGTCGTTGATCAGTCGCCAAATTGTAAATCTGTGGTGGGTTGAGCGGCGCGGCATGATTTTGGGGATGATGATTTTCGCCGCCTCGATCTTGGGGCCAGGAGTCCTGCCACGCTTCATAAACTGGCTGATTCCTATTGTTGGATGGCGCATGGCCTACCCAATTTTAGGCGGCATCGTCGTCGTGGTAATGCTTCCAGTTGCATATCTGTTTTATCGCGGCCGGCCAGAGCTTTACGGCCAACTGCCTGACGGCCGCGGTAGCGTCGAAGATGCACTCGCCGCACAAAAGGCTGAACAAGAAGCGGCCGCAGACAACCCATCAACCGAAAATTTAGGCACCGAAGATTTGGTGGAAGAGGAAAACTGGACGTTGGCCCAGGTAGTGCGCACGTGGACCTTTTGGCTAATTTTGCTCGGCATCGTCTCGTTCGACATGTTGGGGACCGGCATCTCATTTCACATCGTCAGCATTTTTATCGACAAAGGGTTCTCGGCCGATCTTGCCGCCAACTACTTTTTGCCGATGTCGATTACAACGGCCATCGTTGGACTGCTGAGCGGGATTTTGATCGATCGAGTTGAGCC